>CAZGEF010000212.1:0-1521 GCA_964525005.1 uncultured Rhabdothermincola sp. | reverse complement strand
GCGCATCGGTGTCGCCGAGGGCTGCGGCCTCGAACACCGCTCGAGCCCCGTCACCCCCAGATGGTCGATCCAGATGCATGAGTTCGGCGTAGTCCTCACGCCAAGGGAGGCCGCGCCAGAGCCCCAGCTGTGTCGCAGCGCCGTGGCTGCCGTTGTGTGGACGGCCGCCGATGAGGGCGGCGGCGCCAAGCCGTCGCCCGGCATGCAGATAGAGAATGTTCGACACGGACTGGGCTGCACCGAGCCAGTGCTCTGCCAACGCCGCCATGGGCATGTCGCTGACCGCTTCGGCATGAAACGGGTATCGGTCGGTCACCCACTCGCCGAGGTTCTGCCCTTCCCAGCCGGGGATCTTTCGGTTGAAGACGACAGTGCCGACCGGGTCGACTGTGCCGGGCGTCGCGATCACAGCATCCGTGATCGCCGTGGGTCCTGCGGTGAACCCGGAAAGTGCCGCGTCAACGGCTTCGCCGAGGGCCGCCAGACGTCGTTCGGCCGGCCAGTTCGGCTCGAGTTCGAGGCGCGATCGTGCGAGGACATCGCCGTTCAGGTCGGCGATCAGAACCACCGCCTTATAGGCTCCGATGTCCGCCGCAAGCACATGCCCCGCCTCCGGACGAAACTCGAAGCCCTGGGCCGGACGCCCGATGACCGTCCCCTCGCGAGCGGGTGCCACGGGTGAGACCCACCCACCTGCCACGAGATCGTCGATCGCCTGCTTCGTCGTGGGGCGCGAGAGTCTTGCGCTTCGTGCGAGATCGGTGATGGTGTGAACTCCACCCGAGTGCAGGACTCTCAGCACGGCCTGCAGGTTCAGGCGTCGAAGGACCGAGGGGTCTCCGCTGACGACGGGATACTCGCTCATGCTCCTCCGGTTCGCTTGAGCCGCCCGCTGGGCGGTAGCAGCCATCTCTCCACTCACCGTATTGGACTCCTTCGAAGTTGGACCGGTGTTTGACAATAAGCTTATGAAACAATCTTTGACATCTCGCTCCGGTGGTGCCACACTACTACATATAAAAGAAAGGTGCTTTAGTAACTGCACCTCGCAATCACCCGAAGAATCGAAAGGATTCCCCGTGTCCAAGAAAGCCATCGCAGCATTCGGCGCCACAGCAGTCGTCGCAGCACTGCTGTCCGGCTGCACAGCGGGGGGCACCAATGACGGTGCCCCTGCCAGCTCCGAAGACGTCACCCTCACCTTCCTCGTTTTTGAGACGCCGAACCTCAGCGCCGAGTACTGGGACGAAGTGATCGAGATGACCAACGCCGTCGTCCCCGGCGTCACCATCGAGAAGATCGTGGCACCCAGCGCCGAGGGCCGGAACGACTATGCGCGGCAGCTGGATTCCACCGGCGAACTGCCCGACATCATGGTCGCGATCGAACCGACCGGCTTGGCCGAGGTCGGCAAGCTCGCAGAGTTCAGCGAGGAGGAGCTCTCCGACTGGTCGAGCCCTCTGTCCAACAGCTTCGACGGCAAGATCTACCAGCTGCCGACGAACAGCCAGTCGTGGCAGA
>CAZGEF010000211.1:0-1526 GCA_964525005.1 uncultured Rhabdothermincola sp. | reverse complement strand
CGCAGCCCCCCAAGTGTCAAGTCACCCTGACAGTCTCCCGGCCCCTGGGCAGGTACGAGTAGGCCTCGTTCAGAGTGCGTAAGGTTGCGGCCGACGGGGTTTCCGCCTCCCGGATGCAGGGCAGGACCAGGGCATGAGCACGGACTCCACGCAGGGCACCATCAGCTATCGCGGCCACCTTGGCGGCCGCGTCGACGTCGACCAGGACCTCACCATCACGCTCAAACCGAGCGTCGGCCGCAAGCACCAGTTCCCCGGCAGCCGTGTCTGGGCAGTCCACGTCAGGGAAGCAAAGGCGCTCGTGAACGGCGAGGTGCAGATCACCTACATCGACCCCGACGGCGTCGTCGTCACGACAAACCCAGGCGTCATCTTCCGCAAGGGCAAGGCCGGTGCCGAGATCACGACCGCGATCCGTTGGTTGACCGAGCTCGCCGAGCACAACAAGCAGCACGAGCCCGGCCCCGCCGTGATCCGCGACCAGCGCAATGCGAAGGATGCTGCCCCGGTTTGTGAGGCTCAGGTGGCGGCTGTCACCCCGACCTGGCCCTTCGACACCGGCCGGCCCTCATGGATGATCGACCCCCTGCTGACCTCGGACCTCACCGGTCGCCACGACCTCGAAGTCGTCGGGGAGTCGCATTACCAGGAGGACCTGTGGCGGCTCGTCGGCGGCCTGACGCAGGAGCGGGTGAGGCGCCCGACGGTGGCGGTCCTGGTGCCGGAGGACGGCAACCCCTTCGACTCCGAGGCTGTCGGCGTCTGGGTCGCCGGGTTCCTGGTCGGCTACCTGAAGAGGGTCGATGCATCGGACCTCCGACCGGGCATCATCGAGCTGGTTCGGTCAACCGGCCGCCCCGTCTCGATGCAGGGCGTGATCGTGGGAGGCGGCGACCGACCGGACGGGCTTGGGCTGCTCGGGGTGTGGCTGTACTACAACCCCTCCGACTTCGGCCTCAAGAGTCGCCCAGCCGGGGCGATCGGTGATGAGTACCGGCATCTGCGCACCGGGACCACCGAGGCCGTCGCCACCGACCTCGCGGACGATTCGTACGACATGTCATGGATGTTCTCCCTCCCCGATGCGGGCCAGAGGAGGATCGAGGCCCTGCGTGGCCTGCTGGAATCCGAGACGCAGCCGATCAGCCGGCACTACCTGTTCCACGAGCTAGAGACAGAGCTGTACGACCTCAGAGACGTCCTCCCAAACGCGTTGGAGGAGTACGACGCAGTGGCCTCGAAGCACCACTGCGAGATGACCGAATCCATCAGGCCCGCCCTGCTGCAGAAGTTCGGCGCGCTCCCCCTGTTGGCGACCTACCGCCAGGCCAGCATTCGGCACGCCAAGGGCGGTGCAGACCTCGACCGCGCCCTGTGGTGGGCCCAGTGCGGCCTGGAGATCTACGGTCAGGACGCCTACAAGGACGAATGGCGCCTCGATCTGGTGAAGCGCTCGGCCAGGATCCAGGCCCGGATCGAGAAACGCAACGCAGATCGCTCGCGGCAAGCCGCCGCGTAGGGGATCC
>CAZGEF010000210.1:0-1548 GCA_964525005.1 uncultured Rhabdothermincola sp. | reverse complement strand
GGTGGTGACGCCCAGGTGCTCGTCGACATGCGTCGCCACGGACACGTCGACCGGGTGGCTCATGGCCTGTACCGCTTCCACTCGTTTCCAGCGGGGCCGCTGGACGAGTTCATGCAGGCCACCCTGTGGCCGCGACGGCTGGGGGTGATCTCCCACGACTCCGCTCTCGACCTCTGGGACCTCTGTGACGTAAACCCCGCCAAGATCCACGTCACGGTGCCGAAGGCAGCGCGCCTTCGCAGGGCGACTCCGCCCGAGTACGTCGTGCACACACGCGACCTCGAGCCTGACGACATCACCCGCTTCGAGGGGATCCCGGTCGTGACGGCGCTCCGGGCCATCCTCGACGGGACCGAGCGTCACCTCGACCGCCGGCTGATCGACCAGGCGGTCGACTCGGCTCGGCGCCGCGGGCTGATCACGCGCGAGGAGCTTGCGATGATGGAGGCAATCGGCTGATGGACGGCTTCCCGGTGAAGGGCAAGCCGCCGCACAACGTCAGCGTGCTGGAACGGTGGCTCACTGAAGCATCGAAGGGGACTGGCGTGGCGGCGGGTCGCCTGCGGCGCTGGCTCGGCTTCATGGTGGTCGCGGCGATGCTCGACGAGGCCCGGCATGCCGAGGACGGCGAGCCGCTGTTCCTCGTCAAGGGTGGGGTGGCGATGGAGCTGCGCATTGACTCGGGCGCGAGGGCGACCAAGGACTTCGACACCGCCTTCCGGGCCAGCATGGAGGCGGTCGCCGACCACCTCGACCCAGCGCTCCGAGCCGGGCACGGCGACTTCACCGCGACGAGGACCGAGCTCGAACCCGTGAGGGACACCGGGGCCGCCCGATGCGAGATCAAGCTCGCGTACCGAGGGAAGTCCGTCATCACCGTGAAGATGGAGGTCGCCGCCGTCGAAGGCGGTATGGGCGACGAGATCGACCACGTCCCCGCGAAGTCCCTCGACCACGTCGGGCTCGCCGGACCCGACACTGTCCCCTGCGTCGCCGTCCGCTGGCAGATGGCCCAGAAGCTGCACGCGTGCACCGAGACGTTCGAACAGGGCGAGAACGATCGGTTCCGTGACCTGCTCGACCTGCAACTCCTCACCGACCTCGTCGAGGACGACGAGTGGGCCGCTGTTCGTGCGGCATGCATCGAGGTCTTCGAGACCCGCGCCAAGCAGGCGTGGCCGCCACAGGTCACCATCTACGAGTCCTGGGGCGCGGGGTACGAGGCGCTCGCCGCAGAGACCGGCTTCAGCGTCACCGACGTTCGAGACGCTGTCGCTGCCGTGGCCGAAGTGATCGAACGCATCGACCAAGCCGCAAAGTGATCGACCGCGGAAGCGTCAACCGTCGAGGGCACCGTTCCGGCCATCAACTGTCGCGCCGCCCGAGGCCCCGGAGCGGCGGCTGGTGCTTGGTGTGCTCGTCGGATGGGGAGGCTGGGTCACAATGGGCTAGCGACCGCAGTGTGGGCAGGTCGTGGCTGGAGGCTGGAGCATTAGCCCTATCTGTTCAGAGTGGTCTTGAGCTGGGTGTGATGGTTGCCCGGCTATG
>CAZGEF010000209.1:0-1561 GCA_964525005.1 uncultured Rhabdothermincola sp. | reverse complement strand
AGGGCGACGGCTTCGGAGAGGGAGGTGACCTTCGACGACATGGGGCCGCACGGTACCCGGCGAGAAAGGTGTCAGGTGGAGGTGCCGACCGTGTCGAGCGGAGTCGGCTCGAGGTCTGCGTCGGTGCTTCGGAGGTCGATCACCGTCGACGGCGTTGCGGGCGTCGTGAGGTCTACGGGAGCAAGCGCCCAGGTGACGTAGAGGGCTCCCCACGTCATCCCTCCTCCGACAGCAGGCATGAGCACCCGGTCGCCGGGCTTCAGCACCCCTTGGCGGTGGTGCTCGTCGAGGGCGATGGGGATCGTCGCTCCCGACGTGTTGCCCGTGTGGTCCAGGGTCATGAGGAACTTCGACGTCGGTACACCGAGCTCGGCGGCTACGGCGGCCGTGATGTTGATCCCGGTCTGGTGGGCGATGATCCAGTCGACGTCGTCGAGCCCGTCGCTGGTGCGGGCCAGCGCCGTACGGCATGCCTCAGACATCTTCTCCACCGCGAAGTCGAAGACCGGCTTGTAGTCGAGCCGCATGAAGTGGCTGCGGTCAGCCAGGCAGCGGGCATCGATGGGCGACAACGTGCCGCCTCCCGCCTGGATCCAATGTGCCTTTGTCCCATCGGTGCTGGTGACCGCCGCTCGTAGCCCGGTTTCGCCGGACGGGTCGTCGCGCACCACGACCGCCCCGGCGCCGTCGCCGAAGATGGCGTTGAGCAGGAACAGCTCGGGGTCGATCAACGCGGACATCGCCTCGGTGTGCACGACCAGCGCCGTGCGGTACGCACCCGTACTGATGAGCGCGTCGGCGACGACCATGGAGTCGACGAACCCCGCACACGCGGCCTCGAGTTGGACGCACTTCGCACTGCTGCCGAGCTCGGCCTGGACCGTGGAGATGGTCTGGGGGAGTCGGTGGTCGCTCGTGAAGGTGCTGAGCACGATGAGGTCGAGGTCTTCGCCTCCGATCTGGGCCATGTCGAGCGCCCGGCGGGCCGCACGGACGGCCATCGCCGCGGTCCCCTCGCCGGGGGCGGCGCGATGGCGGCTCGCCACACCTATGCGGTTGCTGACCCACTGATCGAGGCTGACGCCCGATCGGTCGGCGTCGTAGTCGATCGAGAGGGCCGCGAGGTCATCGTTGGTGACGATGTCGTTCGGCAGGTCGTGACCGGTTCCGATGATCGTGGTCGTCATGGATTGCACCTGTTCTACGACCGAGCATCCCGCGATGGATCTCGTCCGATCGGACCCGAGCCGGAGGGTGGCCCTGTTCAGATCGATGTCGGTGGTTGGAGGTTGGCCTGACCAACAGGAAGCCGGTGATCGGTGCTGCTGTCAACGGATCGACGTTTTCAGTCAGGTCTCGGCCGTTGGCCTCCGTGCGTCCGGGCCCGAGGCACGTCAGGTGGATTCGGCGGGCTCGGAGAGCGCAGTGGTGGCCGGCCCTTGCGGCTGGGCAGGGCTCCGATCCTGTGCGACTGCACAGGACCGGCTGACCCTGTGTAGGGTTCCCCCATGATCAGGTACGAAGCATGATCCGGTACGAGGTTGGCGACGATCACGTGGCT
>CAZGEF010000208.1:0-1572 GCA_964525005.1 uncultured Rhabdothermincola sp. | reverse complement strand
GAGTCCAACGTGCATGGTCAGTTGTGTAGCACAAAGTGAACGCTCGCTCACATACTTCGGGTCCGATGGGTCGACGGGTGACGCCCGAAACGGGCGCGGCCTGACCGGAGCAGCCTGACCTCCCGACCTCCCGACCTGCTGACCTGCTGGGCGGGGACGGCTGCGTCTGGCATTGACAGCTCGGGGTCCGTGGCGAAGTATGTAAGTGGTCACTTACTTCACGCGCTCACTCGAGCGTTCTGGACCGCTCGGTTGGAGGCTCCGTGGACTACCCGTTGATCGACATGGACGGTCATCACTGCTACGAACCCGACGACGCGTTCACGCGGTACATCGATCCGAAGCACAAGGACCGCACGGTGCGCGTCGAGCGCAACGACCGCGACCGGTACGGGCGCATCCGCATCGGGGACGACCGCACCTTCATGAGCGTGATGCCGGGCGACCACGCCTCGGCGCTCCCGGACAAGCCCAGCGAGGCGCTGCGCGAGCACCTCTGGGTGTGCCCCTTCCTCGAGGACGACGTGCTCGACCTGATCGACGTGCTCGGTGCCGGCCACGTCCTGTTCGGATCGGACTGGCCCCACCCCGAGGGCCTCGCCGCGCCGAAGGACTTCGTCGGGCTCCTCGACGGCTGCGACGAGACGACCAAGCGCCAGGTGTTGCGCGCCAACGGCGCCGAGATGCTGGGCATCGCCGACGCGGAGCCGGTGCTCGCATGAGCCGCTCCTCCCTGGATGTCCTCGACGCGCTGCGCGCCGCGTTCGCGTCCGGCGATCCGGAGCAGATCGGCGCCGTGCTCCACCCGGACTTCGAGATCGAGCAGCCCGCGTCGTTCCCGCACGGTGGTCGCCACAGGGGCCTGGCCGGCATGGGGGCGATGGGCGCCACGTTCGCCCAGCACTGGGACCGCACCATCGAGAACCCCCGGGCTTGGTCCGATGGTGAGATGGTGTTCCAGCTCACCACCCAGACCTGGACGTCGAAGGTGACGGGACGGTCGGCGACGGTCGACGTGTTCGAGGTGATCTCCATAGCCGACGAACGGGTCCGTGAGATCCGGGTCTTCCAGCAGGACACGACCTTGCTCTTGGCCACGCTGGCCTGACCGCCCTGTCACCGGCCGAACCATGATCGTGTCGGCCGGGATGTCCTCGCCCCGGATGACCATGTCGTGCGCGCCTGTCTCCATCTGCCGGTTCCCTCGGTGCCGATCGGCGCAGCTCGAAGCGCGTTCGTACGTTCGTTCGTTCGGAGCTGCCGGGACGAGTGGACGCCTCGGTGGCGCCGTGTAAGGTTAGTGAACGCACGCTCTCAAAGTCACCTTTCCGGATGGGTGATCCGAACGTCTGCCGGAGAGCATCAGCCAGAGAGACAAGAAGGGGAACACGCTCATGCGCTTGGACTGGTTCATCTCGGTCGATGACCACCTCATCGAGCCCGCCGATCTCTGGTCGTCACGGGTCCCCGCCAAGTACAAGGACATCGCGCCGCACTTCGTGAGCGACGGTGACGAGGAGTTCTGGGTCTACGAGGATCGACAGATCGTCACCAACGGCCTCAACGCCGTGG
>CAZGEF010000207.1:0-1594 GCA_964525005.1 uncultured Rhabdothermincola sp. | reverse complement strand
GTCGGTCACGTTGACGTGCTGGCCACCGGCGCCCGACGAACGGTAGGTGTCGATGCGGAGATCCTTGGCCTCGTCGATCTCGATGTCGGGGAGGTCGTCGAGGAAGGGCGTGACCTTCAGCGCGGCGAACGCCGTCTGGCGCTTGCCCTGGGCGTTGAACGGCGACATCCGTACGAGGCGGTGCACACCGTGCTCGGACCGGAGGCGACCGTAGGCGTGGCGACCCTTGACGACCAGGGTCGCCGAGGAGATGCCGGCCTCGCTGCCAGGTGAGACCTCGTCGAGCTCGACGTCGAAACCTCGGCGCTCGGCCCAGCGCAGGTACATGCGAAGCAGCATGTTGGCCCAGTCCTGGGCATCGGCGCCGCCCTCACCGGACTGGAACTCGCAGATGACATCCGCGTCGTCGTGCTCGCCGGTGAACAGGGCCCGGAGCTCGAGCTCACCGAAGTCGCGACGCAACGACGCGAGCAGACCGTCGATCTCGGGTTCGAGCGAATCGTCGCCCTCCTCCCGGCCCAGGTCGTGGAGCGTCGCCGCGTCGTCGATGCGGCCCTCGAGGCCGTGGTACAGGTCGAGGTCGTCGGTGAGGGCGGCGAGCTCACCGGTGACCTGGCGGGCGCGATCGGGATCGTCCCACAGGTCGGGACGGGTGGCCTCCACCTCCAGCTGCGGACGGTCGTGCTCGAGATCGGCGATGCGCAGGTACTGGTGGGCCTCGGCAAGTCGCTGGCGAAGCGCATCGACATCGTCGGAGAAGTCCCTCATGCGTTGGTGCCGTGGCACTGCTTGAACTTCTTGCCCGAACCGCACGGGCACGGCGCGTTGCGGGGCGTCTTGTCCCACTCGCTCTTGACCACGGGCACCTTGGGTGCCTCCTCGACGGGTTCGACCGGTGCCGGAGCGCCGGCTCCATCGGACCCCGCGGCATCGGCCGCTTCGGCCGCAGCCTGGAGCTTCGCCGCCGCGGCCATGGTCGAGCCGGCCTCGGACGGATCGGAAGGAGCGGTGTACTCGACGTCGCGGATGGCCGACGCGGCCTCGTCCTGCTCGGTGACGGTCACCTCGGCGTGCAGGACGTACTTCACGAAGTCCTGGGCGATGCCCTCCATCATCGTGCCGAACATCTCGAAGCCTTCGCGCTGCCACTCGACGAGCGGGTCCTTCTGACCCATGGCCCGCAGGTTGATGCCCTCCTGCAGGTAGTCCATCTCGTAGAGGTGCTCGCGCCACTTCTGGTCGATGATCCTCAGCATCACCGTGCGCTCGACGACCCGCATCGTCTCCGGGGTCAGCGCCTCCTCCCGGCTCTCGTAGTACTCGGAGGCCTCGCCCATGAGGCGGTCGTAGAGCTCGTCGGTGGTGACGAGGTGGCTGAGCTCTTCGACCGTCGCCGTGGTCGGCCACAGCGAGGCCGTATCGGGGACGAGCCCATCGAGATCCCACTCCTCGGGGTGGTCGCTCACGCAGTAGGTGGCGATGACGCTCTCGACCGCCTCGGCGAGGTACCCGATGGCCTCCTCGCGCAGGTCGGCATCCTCGAGGATCTGATCGCGGCGCTTGTAGATGACCTTGCGCTGCTCGTTCATCACCT
>CAZGEF010000206.1:0-1612 GCA_964525005.1 uncultured Rhabdothermincola sp. | reverse complement strand
TCCGCGGACGCGGCCAGATCAACCAGCCCGAGCGACTGAAAGAGCCGGGTTAGACCGATCGACCCCGACAGGATGTGATCTTCATCGCCTGCGCGTACCCCTTGGATGAGCTCACACCCGCTGGCCGTAGTTGCGACGATCGCCCCACCCCCCGCCAAAAGCGGATTGCCAGACACGATGCCGGCCAACTCGACGACTGATGCAGCGTTTCCCACATAGCCCAATATGTCCGCATGCTCTTGTGGGTGATCCCACTGCAGCCGAAACCCCTGGTAGAGCGGGCCAGAGAGGGGGTTGAGATTGACTGCCGACTCCACCGGGTTCGACCCCGTATTGTCGGGCATCACGTTGTCCGCGATCTCGCCCGCGCCGTTGCATATCTCATCGCCGTTCGAGTCGTGTCCTTTGACTCCGGTGAGGCAGTACAGGCCGCTCGGGTCGATGGCGTTTAGTGGACTGCCATGAACGTAGCCGTACGCCGAACGTGTCAAGGGCTCGATGGGGTCGCGGGTGAGGAAGGTGGCGGTTTCGGGGTCGTAGTGGCGGACCGACGAGCCCGGGACGGCATTCCGCTCGACGGGGCAGACAAGTCTCCGCGCTTGAGGGTTCTCGTGGTGCAGCGTTGCGCCACCGTGTCGTACGCGTACCCGCCTGCGTGTATGACAGCGCAAGACCCGCTCAGGCACGCCATTCGATCGCCGGTCAACTCGCTTCGTCATAGTCGCCCTGCTCTGCTGCCTTACACCACTCCACGCCTCGGTCCATCGCATCTTCTCGGGTCGGGAAGGCTTCGTCTCGAACGGGACGGCCCACGCCGGAACGGCCCGAAGAAATGAGCTCTGCTACCCATAGACGGCTACCTAGTTGCCATCTCATTCGAGTCCACGCCCAGATCGGCGCCGCCAAGATGCAGCCAGCCGTGGACTCGACGCCCTGTCGCCGGACACGGATCGTTATGTAGCCGTGAGGGCGCTTGATCGCGATCCCTTTGAAGAGGCGGAGGCGTTCATCGTTGCGAGACATGACGGACACTCAGACCGGGAGCCCGCCGAGGAAATCTATGACGTTGTCGAAGTTCGGGGTGACGCCCTTCCAGAACCGAGACGCGTTCGCCCCGAGCCTCTGATCTTCCTCGTCCTCACAAGGCTCGGATATCACCTGCGTGAACTGCTGGGTACCGCGGTAGAACTTCGCCCCACCTGTCAGAAGCTGGTAGCCACCGAAGATGTAGGCCGGCGGTCCGGAGATCCCACTGGTGAAGGGGATCGCGACCGTCCCCGTTCCGATGATGACGGCACCTGTCGCCATCTTCTGGGTGCCCCACACGATGTTGACACCACTCGCTGCGGCGGTGCCCCAGTCGAACTCGCCGAGATCAGCGTCGCGCACCTCCTCGGGAACAAGGCCACCGACGAACTCAGCTGCATCGTTCGCGCAGCCCCAAGGGTCGCTCCACCCACATAGGCCCGAGGGGTCAACCATATTCAGCGGATTGCCGTCGACGTACGCGTAAGGGCTGCGGGTGATCGCTTCGATCGGGTCACGGGTGAGGAACGTGCCGGTGGTGGGGTCGTAGAAGCGGGCTCGGAGGTAGATGTTGCCGGTTTCGGCG
>CAZGEF010000205.1:0-1618 GCA_964525005.1 uncultured Rhabdothermincola sp. | reverse complement strand
ACAGGGCAGTGAAGCGGGTCAGGACCGCGCCGGCGTAGGCATCGGTGAGTCGCTCTGCGTGCGCCTGGATCTCGGGGAGCTCCGGCATCGGGTCACCACTGGGTCCGGGTCCGGACGACCGCGAACCGATCGGCGAGGTCGACCAGGACGGTCTGGGCGCGGAGGAGCGCGGAGGCCTCCCCGACGAGTCGGAGCGCACCGCTCATGAAGGCGGCCTGTGCGCTGAGGGTGCCCTGCGCGATGGAGGCTGCCGTCTCGCGGTCGGCGATGAAGGAGACATCGGGCTCGACCGCGGGACCGGGCCGGACCCGGATGCCGTCGTCGTAGACCACGATGAAGTAGGTCGTGCCGGTGTCGTCGTGCCCCGTGACGTGCTGCTCGATGGTGAGGACCGGGTCCGATCCGCTCGATCCGGCAGGGGCCGAGGGCCCGGTGGATCCGGCTGCATCGAGGGCCTTGATCCAGTCGTCGCTCAGGAACGCCAGCACCCGACGGAGGGTAGTGCGTGCGACGGCGGTCCCGGTCGTGGCGGTCGTCGCCCGCCGGGAACGCCCCGAGGATCCGTCGTGCGCGGTGGTTGGTCGGCTTTGGGGAGTCGACCCGTTCGTCGGCTTGCATTCGTGGGGCGACCGGTGTTGTCTGCCCCCATGGCAACCCGACGTGACGATCTCGATTCCGCCCTCGTGCGTGCCGCTCGTGCGCACCGCAGCGCGATGGGCCGACGCCTCACCGAGCTCGGTCTCCACCCGGGCCAGGATGCCCTGCTCCGGCTGCTGTGGGCCGAGGACGGACAGCGGCAGACGCAGCTCGCCGATGCACTCCAGGTCGAGCCGCCGACGGTCACGAAGATGCTCCAGCGCATGGAGGCCACGGGCCTGGTCACCCGGAAGGGCGACAGGTCGGACGGCCGGGTCTCGGTGGTGAAGCTCACCGCCAAGGGCAAGCGCTTGCAGCCCAAGGTGGAGGCCGCGATCGCGGAGGTGGGCAAGCACGCCACACGGGGGATCCCGGCCAAGGACGTGACGGCACTCGTCGCCGCGCTGACGAAGATGTCCACGAACCTGTCGGGGCGCTGATCCCCCATAGAGGGTGAGCGGATAGGCGGAGCGAAGCGAGGCCGAGGAGCTCGCCCGTGGCCCGAGCGGCCCGTGAGCGAAGCGAACCAGAGCGGGCAGGTCGACGTGGTGCCCAACGCGGGTGGACCTATCCGCTCAGCCCCTTACGTAGCTAGATGTTCCCCGGGATCCCACGGGGTTCCGACCGGCGTCACCGCCGGGTCTGGAAGGATCACGTCCATGGCCTTCGAGCACGAACCCCCTGTCGGTGGCGAGACCGCCCACGAGCCTGGAACCGAGAGGCTGTGGGGTGAGTCGTGGTACCTCGACTTCGCCGCCCTCGACGGCTCGATCGGCGGCTATGTCCGGATCGGCCGCTATCCCAACCTCGACACGGTCTGGTACTGGGCCACCGTCGTCGGTCCCGATCGACCGACCGTCCTGGTGGTCGATCACGAGGTGCCGCTCGCGAGCGGTCCGAACCCCCTCGAGCTGCGCTCGACCGGGTTGTGGGCCGACCACAACATCGAGACGCCGTACCGACACCTCAGCGTCGGCCTGGA
>CAZGEF010000204.1:0-1711 GCA_964525005.1 uncultured Rhabdothermincola sp. | reverse complement strand
AGCGTTCCTGCGGTGACGAGGTCGGGTCCTCCCGGACCCAGCCCGACGACGACGATGTGGGCGTCAGCCACCCGTGGTGAGCTGGCTCAGGTCGATGGGGAGCTCGGTGCCCACCCCACCGTCGGGGGCGACCGTGGTCTGGGTCGACGAGCCCTCGGGCGGGACCAGACCCTGGGCCGTCCAGGTCCCGACCTGCGGGTTCACCTCGATGTCGGCGCTCGCGGCCTGCTCGATGATCCACTGCTGCAACGGGCTCGATGACGCGCTCTGCTGGTCGAGATAGCTGCGGATCGTCTCCTCGAGGTCCTCGAAGGGCGGGATCCCCCGGCTGCGCACGACGATGACGTGGTAGCCGAACTCGGTCTCCACCGGCGAACCGACCTCGCCGACAGGCTGCGCCCAGATCGCCGCCTCGAACTCCGGCACGTACTCCTGACCCGCAGGGCGACACCCGAGGTTGCCCTCGACGTCCTTCGATCCCGGATCACCGGAGTACTGCGCCGCGAGCTGACCGAAGTCGGCCCCGGCCGCCAGCTGCGCCTCGACATCGGTGGCCCGTGCCTGCGCGGCAGCCTTCTGCTCGGGGGTGGGTTCAGCGTTCGGCTCGGCCGCAGCATCGGGGTCGTCCGACCAGGCCAGCAGGATGTGGCTGACGCAGGCGAACTCACCCGACTGCGCGACCCACTGCTCGACGTTGTCGTCGTAGTAGGCCCGGACCTCCTCGTCGGAGACCCCCGGATCGTCGGCATCGCCCTCGACCGCGCGGTTCACCGCGACGGCCAGCGCGTTCCGGCGCACCTGCTCGGCTCGGAACTCCTCGCTGGGCTCGCCCTGCCACTGCATGGCCTGCTGCTCGAGCGCCTGCTCGGCGGCCTGGATGTCGCTCGCGTCCGGGGAGATGCCCCGAGCGTCGGCCTCGTCCTCGATGAGCTGGAAGATGATCAGGCTCTGGAGCGTGTCCGCGGTGAACGCGGCGCTGTAGGTCGTCGAGGTCGGGCCGTAGACGGCATCACGGGCCTCCGCGTCGACCGTGTCGTACGGTCCGAAGAACGCCAGCGCCGACGCGGCGAGCTCGTCGGTGAGCTGATCCATCGTGATGGTGCTGCCGTTCACGACCGCAGCCGCCGAGGAGGCGCCGCTGGTGCCGGTGGAACCGCACGCGGTGGTGACGAGGGCGAGGACGGCGGTGAGGACGAGCAGGAGACGTTTCACAAGGTCAGTGAGCCTACGGATCGCCGCCCGCCGGTACCAGTCAGCCGCGGCGACGCGATCCGGCACCACGACCACGAATCGGAGCGGGCGGGGCAACGACGCCGGAGAACGACGATGGGGCCGGGCCACCAGGTGACCCGACCCCATCGTCGACGCGTGCACAGATGATCAGACGACCATCAGGCGGTGCCGGTCCGACGACGGCGGCCCACAGCCAGCAGGGCGAAGCCGGCGGCGAGCAGGGCGAGCGCCACGCTGACCATTCCCGCGAGCTGGGCCCCGGTCACGGGCAAGGTGCCCGTGCCGGTCACCGTCGTGCCGCCGTCGGCCGGCGGGGTGCTGACGGGAACCTCTTCGGGTGCGTAGCCGAAGTCGATGTCGGTGACGTCCTCGCCGGCGAGGAGGACCACCGTGTGGGAGCCGTCCATCACCAGGTCGGGGTCGTAGGTCTGACCCGCGATGGTGTCGGGCAGCGTCGACCGGTCCACGACCACCGTGT
>CAZGEF010000203.1:0-1766 GCA_964525005.1 uncultured Rhabdothermincola sp. | reverse complement strand
AGGTCATCGAGCTCGTGCACCAGCTCCAGGGCCGCAGCGGCGTACGTCAGGTCGAGGGCGCTCGGGTGGGCCTGGCCCACACCGTCGGCCGAGGCGCCAACGCCAGCGCCACCATCGTCACGGCTTGATCCGAGGACCGCGGTCGCCGGGACTCGCTCACCCATCGCCTTCGGCTTGACGGTGACCCCCAGGGCGTCGGCTCAGCAGTCGACGGCGGTGCGGAGGGCAGCGCACGCCTCCACGAGTCGCATCGGGTCGAGGGTGCACTGGCGCTCGACGAGGTACGCCTTTCGGACGACACGGAGGTTGTCGAAGCTCGCGACGCACTCGGTCGGCATGCCGTCGCTCGCGCCGAGTCGGAGCTCGGTCGGGATGTCGCGGATCGTCCTCGTGACGGGTGCCGCGAGGACGCTGTGCAGGACCGGGATCGCGGCGGTCCTGGTCATGACCAGGAACGGGCGACGGCCGACGCCTTCGATCTCGCCCCACCAGACCTCACCCCGGCGGGGCTCGCTCACCACGGCTCCTCAGCGATGGCGTCACGCAGCGAGGCGAGCGCCGCTGTGGCCTCGGCATCTGTCGGCGGCGTGCGCCGGTAGCCCTCGATGATCGACCGGTCGTCGCGACGTCGTCGGTCGAGCTCGACGATCGCTTCGACGCCGGCGCGCACGGCGGCAGCACGGGTTGCGTAGACGCCACGGCCCACGAGCTCGTCGAGGACCTCGAGTTGCTCGACTGGGAGACGTACGGCGATCTGCTCCGTTGCCATCGGCCGAAGCATACCGAATCGGTACCCGATCGGTATGCGAGCGTGGTGCACATCCACCGTCGGCGATTTGGGAAAGAACCTGGTCCGCCGCTACCATCGTCCGTCGGCCCTGCGCGCCTTTGGGTGTGCCGCGGTCGTCCACCGTAGGAATCACCGGAGGGTGAAGACACTGGCAAAGCCCAAGGAAGACGCGATCGTTCTCGAAGGAACGGTTCTCGAGCCACTCCCGAACGCGATGTTCCGGGTGGAGCTCGACAACGGCCACAACGTGCTGGCCCACATCTCCGGCAAGATGCGCATGCACTACATCCGCATCCTGCCCGGTGATCGCGTCCAGGTGGAGCTGACGCCGTACGACCTCACCCGCGGTCGGATCACCTACCGCTACAAGTAGCCCGTAGCACCAGAAGCACCCGAAGAAGGGTCCGGAGGCTCCGCCCCGGAACCGCATCACACACGAGCGTCCGACCGGAACAACCGGACGGACCCGCCGGGGGGAATCCGCCCCGGTGTCCTGAACCAACGAAGGATGGCCTCAGGCGACATGAAAGTACGTCCCAGCGTGAAGAAGATCTGCGAGAAGTGCCGGGTGATCCGTCGCCACGGCCGCGTGCAGGTCATCTGCGAGAACCCGCGACACAAGCAGAGGCAAGGCTGATGGCCCGCATCGCAGGTGTCGACATCCCCCGCGAGAAGCGCCTCGAGATCTCGCTCACCTACCTCTTCGGCATCGGTCGCACGACTGCGCAGCAGATCTGTGCCGGTACCGACATCGACCCCTCCACCCGGGTCCGCGACCTCACCGATGAAGAGGTCAACCGGATCCGCGCCTACATCGACCAGAACACCCGCATCGAAGGTGATCTGCGTCGGGAGATCGATCTCGACATCCGTCGCAAGATGGAGATCGGCTGCTACCAGGGCATCCGTCACCGTCGAGGGCTCCCGGTCCACGGTCAGCGCACGCAGACCAACGCCCGGACCCGCAAGGGCCCGA
>CAZGEF010000202.1:0-1774 GCA_964525005.1 uncultured Rhabdothermincola sp. | reverse complement strand
GAAGCGCCAAGTGGTCGATGAACGCTCGCAGCCGCGTCCAATCGGGCCGCACGACACCGTCGCTGTCGGTCTCCGTCGCGCCTGCCAACTCGGCGATGCGAGGCCCGGGCGCTGGCAAGACCTCGAGGTGCTGTGGAGCCTGGCGCCGGCAGCATCGAGTAGCCGTCGCAGCATTTCGACGGTGGGGTCCACACGCCGGCTAAGAGGATTGCCCGCCCGTTGGCGATCTTGCGAGTTCTTCGCCGCGATCGGAGGTGGATCGGTCGCTCCGACGTGCGCACGGAAGTGGCTGGAGGGAGTGCGGGCCGTACTTGTACGGTACGAATAGTTCCGTGCTCGTCGCGCAAACTCTCGAATTTGTACGGTACGGTTTCGTTGTCGGTTGCCGTACAAGAGGAGTCTGCTGTGGCGGGAAGGCCGAGTCGTGAGGAGATCTACGAGCGCCTCGACCAGGCCGTTGCGGAGCTAAACGGCCATATGGGCGGCCTGCCGAACCCCGTCGAGGCGGAGGGCATCTGGACCACGATCTGGTACCAGGAGGCACACCACTCCACGGCGATCGAGGGCAACTCCCTCGTTTTGAAGCAGGTCGAGCAGCTCCTCGCCGAGGGCCGAGCGGTCGGCAACAAGGAGCTCAAGGAGTACATGGAGGTCCAGGGCTACGCCGATGCCGCGAGGTGGGTGTACGGCCAGGCCCTCGACCCCAAGGCGTGGACGACTGGCGACCTCGTATCGCTGACCGAGGTTCGACAGATCCACGCGACGGCGCTGGGTCCGGTGTGGAACGTCGCGCCCCACCCGCAGGCGTCGGAACAGGAGACGCCAGGCAGCTTCCGGGAGCACGACATCCAACCGTTTCCCGGCGGCATGGTTCCGCCGTCGTGGGTCGAGGTCCCGGCCGCGATCGGCGACTGGCTCGAGGAGGTGCGGGCGGTGCCGAAGGCTTCGCGCCCCGTCGAGGCGCTCGCCGGCGTGCACAACAGCTTCGAGCAGATTCATCCGTTCCTCGATGGCAATGGTCGAACAGGCCGCCTGCTCCTCAACTTGATGCTCGTGCGACTGGGCTACGCGCCGGTCATCGTCTACAAGCGAGACCGAGAGCGGTACCTCAAGGCTCATCGATCTGCGGATGGCGGTGATGTCGGTCCGCTCGGCGAACTGATCGCCCGCTCGGTGCTCGACAACCTCTACCGGTTCATCGTCCCCGCCGTCGCGGGTCCCAACCGCCTCGTACCCCTCGCTGCCCTTGCACAACCACCGCTCACCGAAGGGGCGCTGCGAACAGCGGCGAACCGAGGCCGTCTCAAAGCTCAGAAAGGCGACGACGGCCACTGGCGATCGACCAAGGCGTGGGTCGAGGAATACCTAGGGGACCGTCACCGGCGCAGCTGACGCCATCTGCTCAGCAACAGCGAGCATCTCCGACCTGTCCTCGCCGTCTGCCTCCAGTGCAGCAACCTCGGCTCGCCGACCGTGGGCGACCGCTACCTCCATGTTCCGAGGAAGAACAGAGTCGATGACATCGAATCGTGGGTCGTGGTGGCCCGTGCCGTCGCGTGGGCCGAGGAAGTACGGACCTTGCCCGGCGGGCGCTCGGTCGAGCAGTGCGTCGGCAAGGTCGTCTCGTCCTCCCCGTGCTGTCAGGTAGGCGAGCCGGGCCCATGCCGATTGCGGGCGGTCCGCCAGCTCCGCGGTCAGCGGGGTGATTGTGAGGTCGGTGGCTGCCTCGGCGAGCCAGTCGCTCACGTTGGGCCAGTCACGGTAGGACGCCGGT
>CAZGEF010000201.1:0-1783 GCA_964525005.1 uncultured Rhabdothermincola sp. | reverse complement strand
GATCCCCACGAAAATCGCGAGTCCGACGGCCGGATTGCTCAGCAGTCTCCTAGATCTGCTCGGGCGGCCCCCGCTTCAAGACATTGATCCCGCGAACCCGATCTGGCAGCAGGGCGTGAAGTCCGTGCGCGAGATCCAGCGCCTATCCATCTTCGGCGAGGCAGGACAGGCCGCGAGCACCCAGATGGATGCAACAGCGGTGCTCGAGGGGTACCGGCAAATGGAGCAGATCACCGCACCTCTGGACTTCCACGCCTTCAACGCCTACCACCACGGCGCGAAGATGATGAAGCAGAACCGCGAGCTCCTCGAACAAGCACTCGAGCTCGGCGCCGTCGACGGTGCTCAGATGCCTGCTACTCGCGCACTCCTCGAGCAGCTGCCCGCGACCTGATTTTGCGAGCGCCGCTCGACGGCACATACCAGTTCGAACCGCGCCCGAGTCAGGAAATGCAGCCAGGCGCAGGCAGGTCGGGGAGCGCGTCCCGAGACGGGCTCAGCTGGGCGTCGACTTCGTGCGCAAGCCGTCGAGGAACAGCTGAAGGTGGCGCCGGTACAGGGTGGGAAACGCCTCGATGCTGGCGTCCATGATCGCCACGAGCGCAACTTGGATGTAGGCGATGTCCTCCGTGTCGAAGTCGGAGCGAAGCGTCCCCTGCTCGTGTGCCTTGTCCACCATCTGCTGCACGAGCGGGTCGATTTTCGTGCGATATGGGCCGTCGGCGGGGTTCGTCGGTCCGCTCGGACACAGCAGAGCACGCAAGCCACGGTTGCGGGCCTGCGCCTCAGTCGTGTCGGTGAGGTAGAGGACCAGTCCCCGCCAGCCGTCCGGGTCTGCGGCCGCCCTCCGAGCGCCCTCAACTGCGTCGTCGATCTCTTCATCGAAGAGGGCGCCGACTAGGTCCGCTTTCGTCGGGAAGTGCCGGTAGACCGTGCCGACCCCGACTCCCGCGCCTCGGGCGACATCGGCCAGAGTGACGTCCAGGCCCCCCGCCGAGATCAACTCATCGGCCACACGCAACAGGCGTGCCCGGTTCCGGGCAGCATCTTTCCTGGTCGAAGGTACGGGGCTAGAAGCGGCTCGTGAGATGGTGAGATCGTATTTCACTCTCCTACCAACTCCGACCCGCAGCGCACGTTTGATCGATCAGCCAGCGTTGCCAACGCGATCGCTGTCGTGTGAGCGGCCTGGTCACCACGCCAACCGAGCGGCCAAGCATCATCTGACCGACCCTGCCCGAAAGGAAGCCACCGTGTGCCATTCGACGGAGAGCAAGCCGCCCGCCGCGCCAGTCACCGGGGCCGTGAAGGACGCTTCGCCGCTGCACCTCACCGCATCCGACGGAACCATCTCCAGCTCGTTCCAGGCGCTGCCCACCGAGCCCAATGGCCGCAACGTCGTCATCCTTCCCGACGTACGCGGCGTGCACCCCTACTACCGGGAACTCGCGCAACGATTCGCCGAAGCCGGTTTCGGCGCGATTGTCGTGGACTACTACGGCCGCACCGCCGGAGTCGCCGAACGCGGCGACGACTTCGAATGGCAGCCTCTGCTGGCCCAAGTCACGATCGACGACGTCACCGTCGACGTACACGCCGCCATGGACCACCTCACCACCGCCAGCCCCGGCCCGGTGTTCACCGTCGGGTTCTGCTTCGGTGGTGGCCTGTCCTGGCGACTCGCGGCAAGCAACTTCGGGCTGGCCGGCACCATCGGTCTCTACGGCTCGCCTAGGAGACTGCTGAGCAATCCGGCCGTCGGACTCGCGATTTTCGTGGGGAT
>CAZGEF010000200.1:0-1793 GCA_964525005.1 uncultured Rhabdothermincola sp. | reverse complement strand
GCTTCGAGGTGTCCGACATCGTGCCTCCTGAGGTTCTGGTCGTTCCGTCCCGGCGTCGTTGCGTCCCGGCGGTGTTCCGTACCGTGATCGGAGGCGACAGATAGATGATACATCAACTTTCTTGGAAGCCCTCTTCGGTGTGCCCGAAGTCGTCGCGTTGGGTAGCCTCTGTGACTGGCGCCACACGACGGTCCCCGGGGGGAGACCGTCGGCGTGGCCCGACTCTGCCCGCCACGGGCCGAGCCGCACCACGTTCGGGGGCATCCCATGGCGATCATCGACCGCGACCTGCCGACGCATCCGCCGACCGGCGGCGGTGGTGACGGCGGCGGCCGCGGCCGCGGCGGTGGCAGCTCGGACGACCCGGCGGCGCGGGCGTGGAGCATGCCCGGGCTGGTCCTGCTCGCCACGCTGTCGGTCGCGGCCGGTGGCATCCACCTCGCCATGGTGCCCGCCCACGCCGACGAGTGGCTCCCTGCCGGCCTGGCGTTCGCCGCCGCGGCGTGGATCCAGATCGGCCTCGCCGTCGTGTTCGTCGCCCGGCCCTCGGCGATGGCCCTGCGCGTCAGCTGCCTGGCCAACGTCGTGTTCATCGCGGCGTGGCTGATCTCCCGGGTCTGGGGGTGGCCGGTCGGACCCGAGGCGTTCAGCCCGCACGCCGCCTCCGCGGTCGACGTCACCGCCGTGATCTTCGAGGCCACGATCGTGCTCGTCGGCTACGAGCTCCTCGTGCGGCCCGCACTCGGCGCCAAGCTGTCGAGCGGTGCCCGGGTCATGCTGTCGATCGTGCCGGTCGCCATCGTCCTCGTCGGCACCTGGGCGATCTCGTCGCCCGGCGCGACCGAGCACTCCCACGGCGGCACCGAGGACGTCGCGGCCGATGGCCACGCCCACGGCCACGGGGGTGACGGCGAGTTGGCTGCGGTGGACGACAAGGGCTACTCCCTCGTGATGAACGGCGCGGGTGAGGGCGGCGGCCACCAGCACGACACGACCGTGGTCGAGCTCGACCCGGCCACCCAGGCGCTGCTCGATGAGCAGCTCGCCGCGCTGCGGCCCCTCATGGAGAGGTACCCGACGGTGGCCGATGCCCTGGCAGCCGGCTACAAGCGCCAGGGGCCCTACAGCCCCGGGCTCGGTGCGCACTACATGGCATCGGGGTCACCCAGGGTCGGCATGTCGTCGTCGCTGACCGACGAGGACCTCAAGCACCCGATGCTCATCTTCGACGGAACCGAGCCCCACTCGAAGCTGGCCGGGTTCATGTACAACATCTACTCGACCGACACCGAGAACCCGCCCGAGGGCTTCATCGGCCCCAACGACCACTGGCACTACCACACCAACGTGTGCCTGGTGACCCGACCCGACGGCGGGTTCGACACCCCGTTGGGCGCCGACACCTCGGTCCCCAAGGAGGTGTGCGACCGCTACGGCGGCTCGGTCCTCGAGAACACGGGGTACATGGTCCACGTGTGGCCGGTGCCCGGCTACGAGTCCGAAGAGGGCCTCTTCAGCAACCTCAACTCCAAGCTGAGGTGCCCGAACGGGACCTACTACATGATCCCGATCGAAGAAGTCGGCAACCGTACGAACATGTGCAGGGACGTGAACGAGTAGGTCTGCGCGCAGTCACCAGTGCCCGGCACGGGCGGGGACCGCCGGCCGGGCCGACCGTCAGCCGAACGATCTAGATCTTTTCGACTGACAGGAGCGTCATCGACGTGGCACAGTGAGCCCATGACGACGTTCCCCGAGCTCGGCTACTACCTCCTGGCCGGCGCGCCGAAGAC
>CAZGEF010000199.1:0-1821 GCA_964525005.1 uncultured Rhabdothermincola sp. | reverse complement strand
TCGACAGGCCGAAGAGGATGGCGAACATCATCATCGGCAGGAAGTTCTGGATGGGCCCTTCCCGTCCCACGCCGATGAGCTCGGCACCCCAGCCCCACTGGAACACGGCGACGATGATGCCGTACGCCGCGGCGATGCCGAGCAGGTTCATGATCACGGCCTTGAGCGGCACGAGCACCGACCGGAACACGAGCAGGAGCAGCAGGAAGCTCAGTGCGAGGACCGTGCCGATGAACACCGGCAGGCTCTCGGCCAGCAGTTCGGTGACGTCCTCGGAGAAGGCGGTGGCTCCGCCGACGTGGAACTCGATGCCGGTCTGCTCGGCGACCGGCGGTAGCACGTCGTCGCGCAGCTGGTGGAGCAGGTCACCCGTGGCGGCATCCTGGAGTGAGGTCGTGGGGATGACGGTCATGACCGCGACCGTGCCGTCCTCGTTGGTCACCGGGGGAAGGGCGAACTCGATGCCCTCGCTCTGCTGGAGCTGCTGGGCGAGGGGGCCGAGGGTCTCGGCGGTGGCGCCGGCCGGGAGCTGGGCGACGATGACGAACCGGGCGCTGCCGCCGGGGCCGAACCCTTCGGCGGTCAGGTCGTAGGCCCGCCGCACGGTGGCGCTTTCGGGCTGGCTTCCCAGGTCGGTGGTGCCCAGGCGCATCGACAGCACCGGGATGGCCAGGACCACGAGCAGGAGGAGACCGGCCGCGGCGATCGGCCACGGGTGGCGCTCGACGACGCCGGCCCACTTCTGCCAGATCGTGCGATGGTCGGCGGGCTTGGGCTTGTTGGCTCCGGGCAGCGACCACTTGTCGATGTTGCGGCCGGTGAAGCCGAGGATGGCCGGCAGCAGGGTGACCGAGGCCGCCATCGTGACGAGCACGACCAGAGCGGCGGAGATGCCGAGGCCCTGCACGAACTCGAGGGGGATGAGGAGCATCCCCGCCAGCGCGATCACCACGGTGAAGCCGGCGAAGATGACGGCGCGCCCGCTGGTGTTGATGGCGTTGATCACCGCGGGCTGGGGCTCGAGTCCGGCCTGCAACCCCTGTCGGTAGCGGGTGACGATGAACAGCGCGTAGTCGATGCCCACGCCGATGCCGATCATCGTGCCGAGCTGCGTGGAGAACTCGGGGACCGAGATCACATGGGCCAGCAGGCCCACCGCGCCGATGCCGATGCCGACACCGAACAGCGCGGTGAGGATGGGCAGGCCCATGGCCAGCACCGAGCCGAACGCCACGAGGATGATGACCGCGGCGGCGGCCAGGCCGATGAGCTCGCTCGAGCCGAGCGAGCCCTCTTCCTGGAACACCTCGGAGCCGAGCTCGAGCTGCACGCCGTCGGTGTCGAAGTCCGACGCGATGGCGTGGATCTGCTTCAGCGAGTCCTTGGGGATGTCGATCCACTCGGACTCGAACTGGACGGCGGCGAAGGCGATGTCGCCTTCCTGCGACACCTGCATCGCACCCTCGGGTGACCAGGGTGAGATGACCGCCGCGACGTCGGGCACCTCGTCGACCTCGTCGAACAGGGCCTCGACCGCGGCTTGGGCCTCCGGGTTGCTGGTGATGCCGCCGTCGATCTTGAACACGATGGTGCCTTCGGCGCCTGACACCGCGGGGAACTTCTCGGCCAGCAGATCCTGGGCCACCTGCGAGTCACGATCGCCGAGATGGAACGTGGCGGAGAAGGCATTGCCCGCGGCGTTGCCGACGGCCCCGACGCCGATGAAGACGAGCACCCAGATCGCCAGCACGATCCAGCGCCGGCGATAGCAGAACGAGGCAAGCTTGGGGATCACGGCGGTCCGATCGGGGTTGCGAGCGT
>CAZGEF010000198.1:0-1854 GCA_964525005.1 uncultured Rhabdothermincola sp. | reverse complement strand
ACCCAGCAATCACAGATCAGACGAGATCAACCCACCGGGTCGGTGGATCCAGGCTGAGTGCCAGAGCACTATGGCACGCGGTTCGAGTCCGTTCCACCCAACGTCTGGCCGGCGAGCGACGGAGATCGTCTAGCCGGGCCGGAAAAGCAGGAAACCCCTGCCTGAGCAGGGGTTTCCTTCTGGAGCGGACGACCGGATTCGAACCGGCGACCCTCACCTTGGCAAGGTGAGGGTCTTTCGGCGCTGAACCCTTGTGGGACAAGGGATCGCGGCCTTCACGAGGTCGATTTGGGCACAAATCTGGGCACAAATCTGGCGTTTCGGAGATCCGTACCAGCCCCTCCCACGTGGTCCCACCCAGTCCCGTCTGGGACCTGTTCGATTTGTCGTCGATGGGACGAACCGTCAGGAAATCGACAGGTCATGCGGTAAGGACGCCGCGACGGTTCGCTGGCTTGATCGGTGCGGTGCGCGGCGCAGCCCAGATCAGGGGCGCAGCTCCGGATCAGAGGAGACGCAGGGCAGGGGGAACGACGTCTTCCGCCTGATGCAACCGCTGTTGGGTGGCGTCAGAAGCGGGCGCCGCGAGGAAGCCGGCCAGTCCGTCGAAGAGCGAGTTCACGAACAACTCGAAGGGCACCGACGGACGGCCCGACTGGACCGTGTGCTCGCGGTCCGCGGCGGCGTGGATGCAGAACGCCTGGGCCTGTTCGATGCGCAGAGCGCGCAGCGGTTCGGGGATCGCGGCGAGGATGCGGTGAAGGTCGGCCCGGAACTCGTCGTTGGAGTCTTGGCCCTGCGCCGGAAGCTCGCGGAAATCATCGGTCACCCCGCGTTCGTGGCGCTGGAGCTGTTCGATGAACGAGACGTAGTAGTTGTCGGGCGCTTCGGCCAGGGCGAGGACGGGGAGGAACTGGGCTTCGATCCTGGATCGGAGGTTGTCCCGATCGCACCGGGTGACCAGCAGGTGCCGCTCGCGGATCATCTGGGGCAGTCGGTGCCGGAAGATGGCGGTGATGAGACCGGCCTTTGAGCCGAAGTGGTAGTGAACCGCCGAGTTGTTGGCCGAGCCTGCTTCGGCTGCGACTTGGCGGAGCGACACGCCGTCGATGCCGCGCTGGGCGAAGAGTCGTTCGGCCGCGACGACGAGCTTGAGTGCGCTCGCGGTCGGCGGGGCGGGTTCAGCGGTCGTCACGGTCCGTAGCCTGCCATGGAGCCGCAGCGGCCTTCGACGAGAGGCTCACGCGTGAGTCGAGCCACGGCCGAAACCCATGGCTTCCAGCGCCTGGTCGGCCGCGGCGAGCAGTGCGGTGTCACTGAGGTCGGCCCGGTCGACGAGGATGCCGACGTCCTTGGCGAGCAACTCCCCGGCGAGTGGGCCGAGGACCTCGAGATCAAAACCGCCTCCGGCCACCACCTCAGCGGCGTAGCTCCGACCGCTTCCGCTGGACAGGATCGTGGCGAGGGCCTGCTGGTCGAGTCCCCGTTCGGCGGCGAGGGCGAACACCTCGGCGGCGAGGGCGAGCTGGGCGGCGAAGACCGTGTTGTTGAGGACCTTTGCCTCCTGTCCGGCTCCGAGGGGTCCGAGGTGCAGGACGGGGTCGCCAAAGGTGTCGAGCACCGGCCGGCTGCGAGCGACGACCTCTGCGGGTCCGCCGACCATGACGAGCAGTTCGCCGTCGGCGGCCTTGTGGCCTCCGCCGCTGACCGGGGCGTCGATGACGTGCAGGTTGGGGTAGTCGTCCTGCAGGCGGAGACACGTGGCGGGGTGGACCGTGCTGTGGATGATGACGATGGAGCCGTCGCCCATCCATTCGAGTGCGCCGCTCGGTCCGCGGAGGACCTCGTCGACAC
>CAZGEF010000197.1:0-1953 GCA_964525005.1 uncultured Rhabdothermincola sp. | reverse complement strand
GCTGGAGGTTGGACGAGAGCTGATCCATCTGCCAGCGCAGGTCCATGTCCTCGAGCAGCTGGTTCGACAGCTCCTGGAGCTGGGCCCGCTGCTCGGGCGTCATGGAATTCATCATCGCCTGCATGGCAGCCATGCGCTGGGCCATGACCTCGAGCAGCTCGTCGAGGGTGCGCGGGTTCTCGGGGAACATGTCGCCGTAGCGCTCCATGAAGCCTTCGAAGTCGGGTTCGGCACCGGCAGCACGGTCGCCGAGCATCTGGTTGAGGTCGGCGAGCATGTCCTTGATGCGGGCCATGTCCTCGGGCGTCATCGATCCCATGGCGCCGGCCATCTGGTCGACGGTGTTCTGCATGAGCTGCTCGCGCAGCTGCTGCACGAGCTCCTCGAACGCCTCGCGGGCCTCCGACGACGTGAACTCGTAGCTCTCGAGCTCGCGGACCATGCCCGCGAGGTCGGGCGGGAGCATGTCGAGCTGGAAGCCGCGCTCCTGAGCGACCTCCTCGGTGATCTCCTGGCGGCGCTCGTCCCCCGACTGCTGCGCCTCGTGGACCATGTCGTCGAGCGAGGCCCGCTCCTTGTCGACGACGTCGCGCAGCTCGCCGGCGATGTCGTCGTAGACCCCTCCGAGGTCGTGCTGGTCGAGGGCGTCCTGACGACGCTGACGGACCTGTTCGAGCAGGTCGCGCAGACCCTGGATCTGCTCGCCGTTGCGGTCCCTGAAGCCTTGCTGCATGGCACGGCGGAGCGCGGCGTTGAGGTCGCCGTGGTAGAGCAGGTCGTCGGTGATCTCGCTGAACAGGTCGGAGGCGTCGAGCTCGAAGCCCTGCTGCGTGCCGTCCCAGCGCGAGTACCCGACCCGACGGCCTGCTCGACGACTCGAACGATCCCGACGACGCAACATGATCCGAGGGTACGCGCCACGCCGAGCACCCACACTCCCGAGCCACCCTGCCTCCCCGTCGCGTGCGCAACCCGTGCTCCCAGACCCACCCACATGCGCACGCGACGGGACGGGGCGTGCGGGGTAGCGTCGGTCGCGTGAGCTATCCCGATGTGAACGATGCGAACGCCGCAGCCACCCGTGGGAAGGAACTGGCCGGTCGTCAGGCTGCCGAAGCCGTCGAGGACGGCATGAAGGTGGGGCTCGGCACGGGCAGCACGGTGCACTGGACGATCGTGGCGCTCGGTGAGCGCCAGCTCGACATCGAGTGCGTCGCGACCTCGAAGGCGACCGAGGAGCTCGCCCGCACGTTGGGGCTGAAGCTGCGCCACCCCGACGAGGCCGGGCGTCTCGACGTGGGCATCGACGGCGCCGACGAGGTCGACCCCTGGTTCAACCTGACCAAGGGTGGTGGCGGCGCGCTCACCCGCGAGAAGGTGATCGCCGAGATGTGCGACACGTGGATCGTCGTGGTCGACGAGTCGAAGCTCGTGACCCGACTCGGGCCGTTCGGGACCCCGGTCGAGGTCCTGACCTTCGCCCCCGCGATCGTCGCGGCGCGGCTCGGCGACATCGGAGCGCACGAGGTGCGCCGACGCGACACGCTCAGCGACAACGGCAACCTCCTCATGGACGCATCCTTCGGCGAGATCGACGACCCCGCGACGCTCGCTGCCCGGCTCGCCGCCATCCCAGGGCTCGTGGAGCACGGCCTCTTCCTGTCGCCGACCGTGGGCCGCGTCATCGTCGGCGGCGACGGCTCGGCACGCGAGCTCACCCGCCGGACCTGAGCCGGCCCGGCCTCCGGCCGCCCGTCATGGCGCCGTCAGGTCCCTCGGCGCGACGCCGGGCACGCCTACCCTCTGACCCGGGGTGGATCGACAGGTCCGCACGAACAGAGGGGTGAGCTATGCGAGCAACACTCGGTCGTCGTCTCGGAGCCGAGTTCCTCGGCACCTACGTCCTGGTGCTCGGAGGCACCGGCAGCGCGGTGCTCGCGGCATCGTTCCTCA
>CAZGEF010000196.1:0-1956 GCA_964525005.1 uncultured Rhabdothermincola sp. | reverse complement strand
GGATCCACGTCACATCCGACACGTTCGCCATGCACCGGCCCTGGTCGGTGAACGACGCGACGAACGAGCCGGCACGTTCAGCGATCCGCACGTCGACGGTCACGACTCGGCCTCGTAGAGCGCCGGGTCGAGCCCATCGAACGTCGCCAACAGCTCGACATGACCCAGCTCGTCAGCGAGGACCATCGGCACCAACTGGGCACCTCTGGTGCGGCCGAGCGAGAACACCCGCCCGAGCCCTGGGAGCCACATGTGCATCTCGACGTCGACCTGGGCGATGTCGAACGCAGCGCACACCTCGAGCGCGGTCTCCATCGCTTCGTCACCGGAGTCGGCGATGACCTGGAGTTCCCACGTGAGGAGCCGGGTTCCGCGGTACTCGGGGCCGCCGTAGGAACCGTCGGCGTGAGCAAGCGGGACATCCGACGGCTTCGGTGGTGCGGTCCCCAGTCCCTTGGGGGAGCCAGGCCTGTTCCGGATCGGAGTCTGCTCTCCGAATAGGAGGTCGTTGACCTCGAACTGGCCGACGCGTTCGATGAGTTCGCCGGGCATCAGGCTGCCCCTGCGAGCGACAACGCCCAGCCGGCGGTGCGGAGCACCTGGTCAGCGAGCTGGTCGATCTCACCGGGCCCGATCTTGGTGCCCTGCACGTTCAGGTTGACCTGCGCACCGCCGCTGCCAGACGCTGCCGATGCGGACGACGCTGACGCAGCGGAGTGGGCGACAGTCGGGTACACGGTGCCGCCACCGAACGGGTTCATCCGCAGGAACTCGGGCCCGTTCTCACCGATCACGTAGTCGCTGCCGGGGACGACGGGGCCACCGAGCGCTCGGCGCTGTGTGCCACCTCCACCTGACCCGCCGGTGCTGGACGTCCCGAAGTCCTGGTGGAGGAGCGATCCGAGGGTCCTTCCGGTGCCTTCGAGTGCGGCGTTGATCGTCAGTGTGACCTTCCTGCCGTCGAGTCGATCGGCGGCTTCGCCGACCTCGTCGAACTGGGTCTTCACCGCCGCCGCCTGCTCCTCGGTGATGAGCCCCGAGGCGGTCCACTCGTCGAGCTGGGTCTTCGCGTTCTCGATCTTCACGGTGCCGGACTCGACCCCGATCGCGAGCTCGGTCATCGCGAGGTCGACGTCGTAGGCGGCTCGCACCGTGTTCTGTTGAGCGTCCTCCAACGCTTCCTGCGCGGTGATGAGATCCCACGCAGCGTCGGTCGCTTCCTTCGAGCGAGGGCCGTGCAAGCGGACCGCTTCGTTGTACGCGCGCTGGGCTTCGTCGACGGACCAGAATGCCGAGGTGACGTCGTTCTGGGCGTCTTCGAGGTCCGCCATCGCGTCGACCGCCCCGAACAACGGATCGAGGGAAGCCCGCAACGTCGATTCGTACGCCTTGAACGCCTCATCGGCTGCCTTGGTGGCGTCAGCGACGTTGAGGAGCTGCTCCTCGGTGATCCCGAGTTCGGTGGCGAGGGCCTTGGTCTGCTCCGGGGACATCGACGCAGCCATCGCATCCAGATCGACGGCAGTCTCACCTGCGGAGTTGCCGAGCGCTTCCTGTGCCTTCACCAGTGCGAGCGCTTCGGTACTGGAGATCCCCTGTGAGCGGGCCAGCGCGTCGGCTTTCGCTGCAAGCTCCTCGTACTGGGTGCCCACCTCGCCCAGAGCAAAGGCCCCCTCGCGTAGTTCGCGGCGCTTGTCCATGTCCCACGGTGCCGACCCCGACAACGAGTCGCGGAACAGGTCCGCTTGACCTTGGCGGACACGACCCAACGCAGCGGTCAGCTCGTCGTAGTCCGAGATCGAGTCCAGATAGGACGCCTGCTGTGCGGCGAACTCCTCACCCGATCGGCGGGCTTCCTCGACCATCCCCTGGTACATCGAGAACGCAGTGAACGCCGCCGTGACGGCGGCGCCGGCGGTGGCGAGGGTCCGCATGTTCCGTGCAGCGAACTGCCCG
>CAZGEF010000195.1:0-1966 GCA_964525005.1 uncultured Rhabdothermincola sp. | reverse complement strand
GACGCCATCCGCCTGCGCCCCCACCCCTACGAGTTCGCCCTCTACTACGACATCTAAGAAACGAACATATGTTCGTACTCGTGGGGGAAGGCCATCCGGGCTTAGGTTTGGCCTATGACAGCGGCTGCAAGACCTTGACCCGTAGCTGCACCGCGCTGTTCACGTTCGTCGAGACCTTCGACAACCACCAACGCCACCAAGCCCGACCTGGCCACCGCACAACGGCCGAGACCTACGGGGCATCCAAGGCAGCCTGACAGCGGAGGTCGACTTGGCTGGGAGCCAAACCGGCAGCGCCGAGCTGAACAATCGACTGCTGGACGAACGCAACCGTTCCGGCGAATAGCGCCAGAGATGTCGATCTCGGCAAGGGACTACCCAGTCGTCGCTTGTTCGGCCGTACCTCGCGGGCGGCGAAGGCGCCGATCGCGGCTCACGGGGTGTAGCGACGTCCGAGGCGAGCGGTTACGGTTGTTGCAGATAAGGAGGTGAGGGATGGCACGGTCGAGTGTGTTGTCGAGCGCGGTGCGGGTCGAGCCGAAGAAGGCCGAGCGCGAGTCGGCGGCCGAAGTTGCTCGGGCGCTGCGCGGGCGCAGCCGGTCCTTCACCCTCCAGCTCCCTGACGGCACTGCCGTGCCGCTGCCCCGTGCCCTCGTCGAGTTGCTGCGAGCGTCAGCCGACGAGATGGCCGACGGTCACGCGGTGACCGTGCTGTCCTCCGAGGTGAGCCTGACGCCGGCGGAGGCAGCCGAACTGCTCGGGCTGTCGCGGCCGTTCGTCGTCCGCCTGCTCGACGAGGGCGAGATCCCGTCAGAGCGGTTGCCCCGCAGTCGTCACCGGCGAGTGCTCCTCGCCGACGTGCTCGCGTTCCAGGCGAAGCGTGAGCGTCGCAAGGAAGGCCGCCGACGGATCGCCGCGGTGGTGGAGGAAGCCGACCTTCCGTACTGATGGGGAGGGTCTTCGCCGACAGCAACGTCCTGTTCCCGTTCTCGGTGATGGACCTGCTCCTGGCGCTCAGCGAGGACGGCGTCCTCGAGGTGATCTGGACCGACGACCTGCTCGACGAGTGGGAGCGGGTCATCGTCGGCAGGCACAAGCGATCGCCGGAGTCCGCTGCGCGGATCACCGCTGTGGTCCGTGAGTTCTTCCAGGACAGCAAGGTCGACCGCGACGAGTACGACGATCTCGTCGCCGAGATGCCGGGCAAGGATCCCGACGATCACGCCCACATGGCGGCTGCCGTCGTGCGCCAGCCCTGGACGATCCTGACCAACAACGAGAGGACTTCCCGTCGCGACCCCTCGCGACGCGGGGTGTTCGGGTCACCGACCCCGACACGTATCTCTGTGAGATCGCTGAGGAGCTGCCGGATGAGGTCGTCGGCACGATCTCCCGCCTCGCAGCAGAGAAGACGAGACCCCCGACGACTCCGCAGGAACTGCTCGACGCTCTCGAGCACGCCGGCGTCCCGCAATTCGCCAACCTGGTCCGGCGATTGCTGTAGCGGTACGGGCGTGCCCATCGGATGCCGGAATTGAGCCGAAGTTCGGAACTCGGATTGTCGTGAGTCGGGCGGCTCTGGTCGCCATTCATCCGAGCGCGCTGGTCGCGGAGCCTCTATGACGGCGAGGGGTGCTCGGGGAGCAGTCGTCGCTTGTGGTCGTCTGTCGTGGTCTCGTGTCGCCGCCTGGCGTTTCCGTGGCAGGAAACGGGGAAGGGGCCGCAAAACCCCAGGTCACCAAACCTGTCCCGCCCTAAGCTACGACATCTATCTAGAATTCAGGCTTCAGTTGCAACTGAAGACTGAAGATCGTTAGTCTGAACTCCATGGCTCGGACCAAGCATTCGTCGGTGAAGGGCTCGACCGAACTCGCTCGGGCCCTCCGGCGTCTTGGTGCGAGCGCCTCGGAGTCGGCGTCTGGTCTCGAGGTGTCGGTCGGTGACGGCCCGGTCGTGTTCGTGCGGC
>CAZGEF010000194.1:0-2004 GCA_964525005.1 uncultured Rhabdothermincola sp. | reverse complement strand
TCTGGGCGAACAGCTTGCGGATGTGGTCGAACACCCCGGTGTAGGTGGCGGGGTTGGACCGCGGCGTGCGGCCGATGGGCGACTGGTCGATGTTGATGACCTTGTCGAGGTGCTCGACCCCCTCGACCGCCTTGTGCAACCCGGGCGGCGTCCGGGAGCTGTAGATCCGCTGCATGAGGACCCGGTAGAGGATGTCGTTGACCAACGTCGACTTCCCAGAACCGGACACGCCGGTGACCGCGACGAAGCATCCGAGCGGCAGGTCGACGTCGACGTCCTTCAGGTTGTGCTCTCGGGCCCCCTTGATGCTGAGCCAGAGATCGCCCGGCTCGCGCCTCGTCTCCGGTACCGGGATCCTGCGCTTGCCCGCCAGGTACTGGCCGGTGAGCGATGCCTTGGACCGCAGCAGGCCCTTGACCCCTCCCGAGTAGACGACCTCACCGCCGTGCTCGCCAGCCCCCGGGCCGATGTCGACCACGTGGTCTGCCACCATGATCGTGTCCTCGTCGTGTTCGACCACCAGCACCGTGTTGCCCAGGTCGCGGAGCCGCACGAGCGTGTCGATGAGCCGACGGTTGTCGCGCTGGTGCAGGCCGATCGACGGCTCGTCGAGCACGTAGAGCACTCCGACCAGCCCGCTGCCGATCTGCGAGGCGAGCCTGATGCGCTGGGCCTCGCCCCCGGCGAGCGTGCCCGCCGACCGTCCGAGGTTCAGGTAGTCGAGCCCGACGTCGAGCAGGAACCCCATGCGAGCGTTGATCTCCTTGACGACCCGCTCGGCGATGATCTGGTCACGCGACGACAGCGTGAGGCCCTCCAGGGTGGCCGCCGCGTCGCGGATGGACATCGACGAGATGTCGGAGATGCCATTGCCGTCGATGGTGACCAGCCGAGAGAAGGGCTTGAGCCGTGCGCCCCCACATGCACCGCACGGCACCTCGCGCATGTAGCCCTCGATCTGCTCGCGCGTCGCGTCGCTCTCGGCGTCGCTGTGACGGCGCTGGAGGTAGGGGATGATGCCTTCGTAGGTGGCGTTGTACGAGCGCTGGCGTCCGTAGCGGTTCTTGTACCTGACCGTCACCTTTCCGCTGACGCCCGTGCCGTGGAGCAGGAGCTTCTGCTCCTTCTTGGACAGCTCGCCGAACGGCACGTCGAGCGCGATGGCGTTGTCGCCGCAGACGGCCTCGATCAGCCGGTGGAAGTACTGGGAGCGACCCGAGGCCCACGGCGCGATGGCCCCCTCCTCGAGGGTGAGCTCGGGATTCGGGATGACGAGCTCAGGGTCCACCTCGAACCGAGTGCCGAGCCCGTCGCAGGCCTCGCACGCCCCGTAGGGCGAGTTGAACGAGAAGTTGCGCGGCGCCAGCTCCTCGAACGAGAGCCCGCACTCGGGGCAGGCCAGGTGCTGGGAGAACGTGAGCGTCTCCTCCTCCACCGCGCCGTCCCCGTCACCGTCCTTGGGAACGAGGTGGACCTCGGCGACGCCTTCGGCCAGGCCGAGCGCGGTCTCGAGCGAATCGGTGAGGCGTCGCTCGATGCCGTCGCGCCGCACCAGGCGGTCGATGATGACCTCGATCGTGTGCTGCTCGTAGCGGGCGAGATCCACCTCGTCGGCATCGACGAGGTCGACCACCTGGCCGTCGACCCGAGCCCGGGCGAAGCCCTGGTTGGCGAGGTCCTTGAGCAGGGTGTCGTAGGTGCCCTTTCGACCGCGCACCACCGGGGCGAGCACCTCGAAGCGGGTGCCGTCGGGGAGCTCGAGGATGCGGTCGACGATCTGCTGAGGGGTCTGCCGAGCGATCACCGAGCCGTCGTTGGGACAGTGCGGCACCCCGATGCGTGCGTAGAGCAGACGTAGGTAGTCGTAGACCTCGGTGATGGTGCCGACCGTCGACCGCGGGTTGCGAGACGCGCTCTTCTGGTCGATGGAGATCGCCGGGGAGAGCCCTTCGATGAAGTCGACGTCGGGCTTGTCCATCTGGCCGAGGAACTGCCGGGCGTACG
>CAZGEF010000193.1:0-2025 GCA_964525005.1 uncultured Rhabdothermincola sp. | reverse complement strand
GGTTGCAGCGCGACCTCGCGGCCTTCCTCGGAGAGGACGCCGTCGAGACCTTCCCCGCGTGGGAGACGCTGCCGTTCGAGCGGGTGAGCCCGGCGATCGAGACGATGGGCCACCGGCTCCGCACGCTCTGGCGGCTGCGCACGCCGGGCCGCTCGCCGCGCGTCGTGGTCGCGCCGGTGCGCGCGCTCGTGCAGCGCCTGAGCCCGCACGTCGAGGAGGTCGAACCCGTCGTCGTGGGCGTCGAGGACCAGCTGGACGTCGACGACCTCGTCGACCGGCTCGCCTCGTTCGGCTACCGGCGCGAGCACCAGGTCGAACACCGCGGCGAGCTCGCCGTGCGGGGTTCGATCGTCGACGTGTTCCCGTCCACCGCCGATGTCCCCGTCCGCATCGACCTGTGGGGCGACGAGGTCGACCGCCTCTCCGAGTTCTCCGTGTCCGATCAACGGTCGACGGTCGACATCGCCGAGGTCGAGCTGTTCCCGTGCCGCGAGCTGCTCCCGACCGACGAGGTGCGCGTCCGCGCCGCCGAGCTCGTCGGCTCGCAGCCCTGGGGGCGCGAGCAATGGGAGCGGTTGGCCGAGGGGCTCACCTTCGACGGCATGGAGTCGTGGCTCCCGTGGCTCGACGAGGACCCCGCCGGCCGGGTGCTGCCGGACCTGCTCGACGCATCGTCGCTGGTCCTGCTCGTCGAGCCCCGTCGCATGCGCGACCGCGCCGCCGACCTGCTCGCCGAGGAGGCCGACCTCGCCGCGTCCCTCGCCCGCACGTGGGGAGCCGACGACGACGCGTTCCCGTCGCTGCACCTCGACTTCGATCGTCTGCTGTCGCACACCGATGCACCGACGTGGACCGTCACGGTCGCGCCCGAGGGCCCCGACGTGGCTACGGTCGCCGCCGCCGGTTGGGACCCGGTCGTCGGTGACGGCACCAACCTCGTGCGCCAGCTCACCCAGCTCCTGACCGACGGCTACCGGATCGTCGTCGGGGCCGACGGCGTCGGCACCGCACCGAGGGTCGAGGCGTTGCTCGCCGACCACGGGCTGCACTTCACCCACGCCGACGCGATGGACGTCGATCTCACCCGACCGGGGGGCCACGTCGTCGTGGCGCCGATCGAGCGCGGCTTCATCCTCCCCGAGTCGAAGCTCGCCGTGCTGGCCGAGAGCGACGTCACCGGTCGGCGGCGGGCCCATCGGCGGGCCAAGCCGCGCAAGCAGGCGTCCGCCGGGTTCTTCGACGACCTCCGGCCCGGCGACTACGTCGTGCACCACCAGCACGGCGTCGCCCGCTACGAGGGCATGGTGAAGCGGGCCATCGGCGGCGTCGAGCGCGACTACCTGCTCCTCGCCTACCGGGGCGACGACAAGCTCTACATCCCCTCCGACCAGATCGATGCGGTCCGTCACTACACGGGAGGCGACTCGCCCTCGTTGAGTCGGTTGGGAGGGGGCGAGTGGTCCAAGACCAAAGCCCGGGTCAAGACCGAGGTCGCCCAGATCGCCCAGGAGCTCGTGGTCCTCTATCAGACCCGTGTCAGTGCCGAAGGACACGCCTTCGGACCCGACACGCCGTGGCAGCGCGAGTTCGAGGAGGCCTTCCCCTTCGAGGAGACGCCGGACCAGCTCGTGGCCATCGACGCGGTCAAGGCCGACATGGAGGCGCCGGCGCCGATGGACCGCCTGGTGTGCGGTGACGTCGGCTTCGGCAAGACCGAGGTGGCGCTGCGCGCCGTGTTCAAGGCCGTGCAGGACGGCAAGCAGGCCGCGGTGCTCGTGCCCACCACGCTGCTGGCCCAGCAGCACTTCCAGACCTTCACCGACCGGTACGCCGGCTACCCGATCCGGGTCGAGGTGCTCAGCCGCTTCCTCACCAACGCGCAGGCTCGCACGGTGCTCGAAGGCGTCACCAGCGGTGACGTTGACGTCGTCATCGGCACCCACCGCCTGCTGTCCGACGACCTCGACTTCAAACGGCTCGGCCTGCTCGTGGTCGACGAGGAGCAGCGCTTCGGCGTCGCCCACA
>CAZGEF010000192.1:0-2061 GCA_964525005.1 uncultured Rhabdothermincola sp. | reverse complement strand
CATCGTCGTGGTCGGCGGCGCCATCGGCATCGTCGCCAGCCTCCGCCCGGCATCGCGAGCAGCCAAGCTCGACGTCCTCGGCGCCATCGCCACGGATTGACCGGACAGCCGGGGTCCGCCACGTCGTAGCCGCCGTCGGCGAGAGGAGACGGATAGGACGGCGACAGCCAGACGGCGTCGTGCCACCAGGTCACGACGCGGTCCACAGGCTCGATGCCCACCGCATCGCCCGATCGCAAGCACCGCCGAGCACCCGATCCCGAACGGTCGGACCACCACCCGAGACGAACGTAGCGACGAGCGTCGGCCGCGTCAGGCGGTGGTGGGCGTGGTTCGACCTTCGGGCGACGTGTGGCGTTCGACCGCGATCGCCTGGACCGCGGCGATGGCGGCCCGGCCGTCGGCGGCCCAGTGGGTCGCTCCCGCCAGCTGGGCGATGTCGGGGTTGAGCACGCCCTGGCCGCCGAGGAGCACCGGCACGGCGGGCAGCGCCAGGTTGACCGCTTCGACCGTGGCACGCACGGCGGCGAGGTGCTCGGCGCTCGACACACCGATGCCGACGGCGACGAGCCGCTCCGCGTTGGTCGCCGCCCCGACGAAGGCCTGCGGCGGCACGTCGACACCGAGCTCGAGGCAGGTGAACCCCTCGAGCCGCACGAGGTCGGCGACGATGGCGATCGGCAGGCCGTGCTGCTCGCCGCGCGGCGCGCCGAAGACGACGGTGCCCCGGCTGCGACCCGGACGGCGGAACCGGGCACCGAGCCGGGCGACGAGCCGCGTCGCCACCGCGGTGGCGACGTACCCGCCGGCGACGGCCGCGGCTGCGTCGGGGGTAGCACCCGCGGGGTGGCGCGACGGATCGGGGAGATCGGCACCGATGGTGGCCAACGCGCCGACGATCAGGTCGAGGTAGCAGTCCGCCGGGCTCCGACCCGACGCGAGCGCCTGCTCGATGACCCGCCACGCCGTCGGCTCGTCGCCGTCGAGCAACCCCGAGCGCAGCCGGGCGGTCCAGTCGACCGGCACCGGGGAATCGGCGACCTCTGGCCCCGCCTCGTCGGCCAGGAACGCGGCCAGCGCCTCGGTCGAGACCACCCAGGCGGTACCCACCTTGGTGGCGTGCAGCCGGCCGGTGCGCACGTACCGGTAGGCGGTCATGTAGTGCACGCCCAGCCGCGCCGCGACCTGCTTGAGGTTCAGTCCGTCGGAGTCCGGGTGTTCGGCCGCCACGTCCGCCACCGTACCGCCCGACCTCCATCGGGGACGATCCCACCGCCCCGATCACGAACTGGCAGGGAGTCCTTCACCCCCTCACGTAGGAAGACCTCCCAGTTCGGCGAGCCCGGGTGGTCGCGGCGGGCCTTTCGGGGCTGAGCGGATAGGTCCACCCGTGTTGGGCACCACGTCGACCTGCCCGCTCTGGTTCGCTTCGCTCACGGGCCGCTCGGGCCACGGGCGAGCTCCTCGGCCTTGTTTCGCTCCGCCTATCCGCTCACGTTCTTAGCACTCAAAGCTCACCGTTGACGCGCGTGTAGTTACGTCGTTGTAATCCCCTGATGCACAAGATGTGGGAAACGGCCCTGGAGGCGCCCCCACATCTTGTGCCTTCAGTGGGCGCCGATCGACGGAGCCCCGACGCGACGAGGGGACCCGCATGACCGCACTCGACACCCACGAGTCCACCAGCCCGACCCTCGTCGCCGAGGGGCCCGCGGCAGCCGACACGTCCACCGGCAGCCAGATGCGGGTCCGCAAGCGCAACGGCAACCTCGAGCCGGTCGACGTCAACAAGATCGTCCGAGCCGTCGAGCGCTGCGCGACGGGGCTCACCGGGGTGGACTCCCTGCGCGTCGCCACCCGCACCATCTCGGCCCTGCGCGACGGCGCCACCACCGAGGAGCTCGACGCCCTCTCCATCCGCACCGCCGCCGCCCTCATCTCGGAGGAGCCGTCGTACTCCCGGCTCGCCGCCCGGCTGCTGAGCACCGTGATCGACAAGGAGGTGGCCAACCAGGACATCCACTCGTTCTCGCAGTCGGTCGCCGCCGGCCACCGGCTCGG
>CAZGEF010000191.1:0-2085 GCA_964525005.1 uncultured Rhabdothermincola sp. | reverse complement strand
ATGTCGGCGCCGACCACCCGTTCTGCCCCGAGATCAAGTGGATGGGCGACACGGGCGTGTCCCGCGGCTACGCCGACGGCTCGTACAAGCCGACCAACGCCATCTCCCGTCAGGCCATGGCCGCCTTCAGCTACCGCCTGCTCAACCCCGGGGGCCCGGCGCTTCCGGCGTGCACGACGAGACCGTTCACCGACGTGCCGACCACCAGCCCGTTCTGCCGAGAGATCACCTGGATGAAGGCGGAGGGGATCACGAGCGGCTTCGGTGACGGCACGTTCCGGCCCGACGCTCCTGTCGCCCGCCAGGCCATGGCCGCGTTCCTCTACCGGCTCGACGGCGCACCCGAGGGCCCCGACGTCGCCTGCGATGTCGGGGAGTTCACCGACGTGCCGAAGGGCCACACGTTCTGCGGCGAGATCCGATGGCTGGTCGGCACCGGAGTCACCGAGGGCTACGCCGACGGCAGCTACGGCCCCACGGCCGCGGTCGCCCGCCAGGCGATGGCCGCGTTCATCTTCCGGTACAACATCCACGCCGGCCTCATCGACTGATCGCCCTCCAGGCTGGGTCACCGCGCTCGACCTCCCCCTCATCGCCGAGGCCGGCCCGACCGACCACCGAACGATCGTCCCGTGTACCGTGGGCGAACCGGCGACAGGCGGCGGTCGAACGCACCCGGCAGCGAGGGGGCCATCGTGGGACGTCGAGGAGCTCGAGCGGTCGGTGTCGCCATGGTGATCGGGCTCGCGGCGTGCTCGTCGGCGTCCGGGGCCGCGGAGGTCCGATCTGATGCACCCCGGGCGACCACGTCTGGGGCCACCGCCGCCCCGGCGGTGGCGGGCGTGAACGGGCTCGCCGCCGACCTCTACGCCCTGCTCGCCACCACCCCCGGCAACCTCGTGTTCAGTCCCTACAGCGTCGAGGTCGCCCTGGCGATGGCTCGGAACGGTGCCGTCGGCGAGACCCGGACCCAGATGGACACCGTGCTCCGGGCGGGCGCCGGCTCGGAGCTCGACCAGGCGCTCAACGTGCTCGACCAGGAGCTCGCTCGACGCAGCGCCCACCACGACGACGGCGGTGGCCGCAAGGGCGATGTGTCCGTCGAGGCCGCCAACGCGCTGTTCGGGCAGAAGGACACCGAGTTCGAGGACGTGTTCCTCGACTCCCTCGCCACCTACTACGGCGCCGGGATGCGAGTCGTCGACTACAAGCGCGCCGCTGAGGCCGCCCGGCAGGACATCAACACGTGGGCCGAGGAGGAGACGAACGGCAAGATCGTCGATCTGCTGCCGGAGGGCTCGATCGACAGCCTGACCCGGCTGGTGGTCGCGAACGCCATCTACTTCAAGGCGCCGTGGATGAAGAGGTTCGAGCCGCTCGGTCCTCGGCCCTTCGCCACCGGGGTAGGCACCACGATCTCCGCCGACGCCATGCACGTGTCGAGTCCAGGTGGCGCCTACCGCTCAGGACCGGGCTGGGAGCTGGGCGAGATCCCCTACCTCGGTGGCGAGCTCTCCATGGTCGTCGTCGTCCCGGACGATCTCGCCGCGTTCGAGGCACAGCTCGACGGGGCGACCCTCGACGCCATCCTCAGCAGCACCGACACCGATACCGACACCGGTGGAGTCCTCACCTCCCTCCAGATGCCCAAGTTCACCTTCCGCACCGCGGTGGACCTCGGCACGCAGCTGGCAGCTCTCGGCATGCCCTTGGCGTTCACCGACGGGGCAGACTTCTCGGGGATCACCCAGGCCGAGGTGCTCCGCATCGACGAGGTCGCACACCAGGCGTTCATCGCCGTCGACGAAGAGGGCACCGAGGCCGCCGCGGCCACGGCGGTGAAGTTCGAGGCCGTGGGTGCTCCGATCGGAGGCGACCTCGTGGTCGACAAGCCGTTCCTCTTCGCCGTTCGCGACAACGCGACGGGAACGATCCTGTTCCTGGGCCGGGTCACCGACCCGACCGCCGAGTAGCCCACCGAACCATCACGGTTCTGGCCAGGAAGCCAGTTCCCCGTCAGCTCCGGGCCGGTCAGCTCCAGGCCGGTCAGTTCCAGGGTTGGGGGTGGTCGTCGGGGCGGCTGGC
>CAZGEF010000190.1:0-2093 GCA_964525005.1 uncultured Rhabdothermincola sp. | reverse complement strand
CCCCAACCCGACGGGAGCGCAGCGACCACAGGGGCGGGAGGAAGTCCTGGCTCATGTCGAGCGAGAGCTCACCCGCGACCGCTCCCAACGCCTCGCCTCGGAGCACCTCGACCCCATGGCGGCCGAGTTGCTCGCCGCGCTGCCCGAACCCGAAGGACCGTCGATCGGCGCCAACGCCGCCGACCTCCTCGCCGCGCTCCCAGACCCCGAGCCAGCCACCAACAGCGGCCGCAGCCTCGGCGACGAGCTCCTCGCCGCCCTCCCCGAACCCGACCACGACAGCGACGACCTCGACGAACGAATCGCCGACATCACCGCCCGCCTCGACGCCCTCCAACACAAGCCCCCAGCGATCGACGACGACCACGGCCTCGGGCTCTGACATCGCCGAATGACCGGCAACACCCGACGTCGGGCGCGAGACTGACCCCGTGATCGATCTGGCGGACAGGGCGCACCAAGCGGGGACCGCGCGCAGCCGCGCATCACGTCGAGCTGTCGACGGCCGAGCGCCGAAACCCGCGTTCGCGCGTTCGAACCGATGCCACGAACGTCGTCGAGCTTCCGGCCCGGCGTTTGGGCAGGTCACGTCGGGTGCCCGACCGTTGCTCGCTCAGATCGGCGGTGGAGGCAACAGTTCCCGCGACCCCCTCGACGGAGTAGATGGAACGGCGACCGTCGCGAACCCCTACCACTACGCCGATAATGATCCGCTGAACAAGACGGATCCGACGGGCATGCGGCCGACGGATCTGAACTTCGACGACCCTTGCTTCCCCGATTGGGATTCCGATCCGAACTACATGGGGAGCCGGACATCGGACGATCTCGAGTGGATGGGTGAGCGCTTCGAGACGACTGATCCGTTCGCCAACTACTGCCACCAGCTTCCTCGTTCGAAGCAGCCTGGCTACCGGGGTGTGACCCCCGACGTCGTCGGCATGTGTGGCACGAACCCGCTGGACTGCTCGAAGTTCATGGATGCTTCAGTGGCGGCGTTCCGCCTCCACGATCGTGCGGTGCGCGAGAAGGGCTGGACCCCCGTGGATTCAAGTCCGAAGGGGCAGGAGGGTGACGCCATGCTGCACCTCGTCCTCAGCTACCTGCTGGGGTCGTTCGTGCAGGACGGGACGCTGCCCCGAGTCGAGGCGGAATCGATGATGTACCTCCACGAGCGAACCGTTCCCGAAGGTCCCTTGGAGAACCAGCAGGACCGAGCGAACAACTACTACGGGATGGAGCTGGCTCGGGTTCGCCGGCTGCCTCCGCCCCGGGACGAGAACGACGTCTACCGGGTGCTCGTCGGCTTCATCGAGAACGGAAACGCATGTCTGCTCACACCAAACGGGGAAGGATTCCGCAACCGGGACCTATGTGGCGCATACCCGTACACCCGAGGCATACCCGGTGGTCCCGTGCTCTACACCTAACGGTTGCGGGTCTGCTGCTGGTCGTTGCCCTCGCCGCGTCCTGCTCGACCGATTCCGGCGATGCTAAGACGGCTATAGAAGCTATCTCGTCTGAGATCGAGACGATCGGACCGCCGCCTGGAGCGGTTGAGACGGATCGCTCGATCGACAGGACCTGCCCGGAGAGCTTCACGTCTGGAGGGGCTCCTGGCGTGAGGTTCGAGTACTCGGCCAGCTCGGTGGACTGGGCGGCGTTCGTGGATCACTACCGACCGCGCCTGGAGGAACTTGGGTGGTCGTACGCAGGCGAGGAGGAGGGCGACGGCGCTGGCATCCAGTTCAAGAAGACCGTTGACGATACGCCGTCGGTGATCTGGCTCTCCCACGTGACCTGGCCTGACGAGTACCTCGTGATCTCGGGGTGGCCCGAGGTCGACCTCTGCTGAGGCGGTAGCTCAGCTGGCGTTGGTCCAGCGGCGTGCTTCGTGCTTCAACAGCAGAGCCTCGATGACGTCTTTGACGGTGGCTTGTTCGTCGGGGTCGAGGTGGCGGGTGGCTTCGAAGGCGAGGGCGAGGTCTTGGTCGGGGCCGCGTTGGGTGTCGCCGAAGACGAGGTCGTCGAGGCTGACGTTGAGGGCGGTGGCGAGGTTGCGCAGTGCTTCGAGGTTGGGTTGCGCGGTGCCG
>CAZGEF010000189.1:0-2124 GCA_964525005.1 uncultured Rhabdothermincola sp. | reverse complement strand
CCCGAGGTCCCGCTGTCCCGGCCACCGCTCATCCGTGTCGTCGCGCAGGTTCGCTTTCCTCGCATCGTCGCCATCGACGTGGACGAGAAGCCGCTCGCCGTGTTCCAGGAGACCATCCGCGGCCGCTTCCCCGTACTGCGAGCCGAGAAGACCGCGGCCGTGCTCATCGGTCCCGATGGCGTCGTGCCGTCCGCTCCACGACGCGTGTGGCGGTTCGAGCAGCTCCCGTCGAAGTGGTCGATCGCCCTCACCAGCGAATCGATCAGCGTGTCGGCACCCACCCACGACAGCCACCAGGAGCTCCTCGACATCGTGGAGCTCGCGCTCAGCTCGTTCGAGCAGGCGTTCTCGCCAAGGGTCTGCGAACGCGTCGGTACCCGCTACGTCGACCGCGTCGAGGCGCCCAAGCTGCTCAAGCGGCTCCCCACGATGCTGCGGCCCGAGATCCTCGGCTCGTCCAACGTGTCGCTCGGCGCTCGTGGTGTCGAACGCCGGCACTCGTTCACCGACAGCCTCTACTCGCTCGCCGACCACGCGCAGCTCCATGCCCGCTGGGGGTTCCTCCCGCCCGACGCCACCTTCGATCCCAGCATCGAGTCCATCGGGCGAGCCAGCTGGGTCCTCGACCTCGACCACTTCTCCGAGTCCGAGCGTCCCTGGAACACCGGTGACCTCGTCGAGAACGGCGCGCTGGCGTGCGAACGGATCTACCGGTACTTCCGATGGGCCGTCGGCGACGAGTTCCTGACCGCGCACGGGGGCCATCCATGACGGAGCTCACCTACCTGCCGGCGACGACGCCGATCGACGTTATGCCGGCCTGGCTACCCGAGGCAGCGTTCGGCACCACGGCCACCGACGTGTCGCCTCGGCCCTCGGTCTGCGCCACCACCACCGCCGAGGTGCCGAGCGAACCCGACCTCGACGTCAGCACGGCAAGCGAGGTCCGCCGCCTCCGCGACGCGATCTGCTCGGGTGACGGCATCACCCGCATCGACCTCGCCCGCGCCCTCGGCGTCGACCGCCGCTCGCTGTCGGGCTGGGTCTCCGGCGAGATCCGGCCGACACCCGAACGGATCGCCACCCTCCGATCCGTCGCCCGCATCGTCGACGACATCCGCGCCGCACATCCGGGGCGAGTGCGCGACCTCATGACCGGCGACGGCCCACGGGGTTCGGTCATCGACGCGCTGGCCAACGGAGAGCTACCCGACATCCCCTCTTCGTGGCGCCTCGTCGGTCCCGGCGCGATCGGCCGGCCCCGACGCCCGGCCACCACCACCGCCGTGCCACGCGAGCAGACGGACCAGCCGCTGCACGCCGCTGCCCTCGCCGCCACCCTCGCCGGGAAGCTCGTCGCGCCGCCCCGGGCCACCACGGTGCGCGACCCGGACATCTACGAGATCGAACCCGAGACCGCGGAGCGCACCTACGCCGAGGAACCCGCCGCCCGGCCCCGCCGGAGGCCCTACCTGTGAAGATCACCGCCGACGACTTCTTCGTCGATGCCGACGTGCCGCTGCAACAAGGCGACATCCTGCTGGCGGGCGTGGCGCGCTACCTCGGCGCCGACCTCTTCACCCCGCCGGCGTGGCGCGAGCTCGAAGCTCTGCACGTCGACCTCGACGACGCCGGCTGGACGGCACGCCTCACCGCCGGACCGGGCCTCGTCATGGTCACCTCGCACGACTGCCACTTCGACAAGCAGTGGAACAGGCGCAGGAAGGACCTCCTGGCTCAGGGTCTCGGCGAGGCCGAAGCCGAAGAGATCGCCAGCGGCGACGCCGAGCTGGACCGCACGTTCCAGGCCAGTCCGCTCGTGCGACCCGAACAGCTCGGCGTCGACCCCGGCAACCTGATGGCGGGGCGGATGGTCGGCTACCTCCCCGTGCCGGCGTCGAGCGACGAGCACGTACCCGAGGCCGTCGTCGACCTCACGTACCGCTGCACGCTCGACCGCGCCGACGTCGTGCGGGTCAGCAGCGTCACCGAGCCGGCGCGGGCCCGCTTGCGCCAAGCCCTGGCCCACCTCGACGCCCTCCGCTCGACGGAACTGGGCTTCACCGTCGAGGAGGTGCTCGGCCGTTCCATCGCCAAGGTCGAGCTGCCCTCGCGCGACCCCCT
>CAZGEF010000188.1:0-2149 GCA_964525005.1 uncultured Rhabdothermincola sp. | reverse complement strand
CCGTAGACCAGGGCGGCTCGCTCGATGACGCCCGACTCCTGCATCTCGATCCACAGGTCGGTGCCCTCGCGGGTGCGCTCGCCCACACCGGCGAACACCGACACGCCACCGTGCTGGGTGGCCACGCGGTTGATCATCTCCTGGATGAGCACCGTCTTGCCCACCCCGGCACCGCCGAACAGGCCGATCTTGCCGCCGGCCACGTACGGGGTGAGGAGGTCGATGACCTTGATGCCCGTGGGGAACACCACGGCCTTGGGCTCCAGGCTGTCGAAGCTCGGGGGCTCGCGGTGGATCTCCCAGCGCTCGTCGAGGCCCTCGAGGCTGTCGACGTCGAGCGGCTGGCCGATGACGTTGAACACGTGACCCAGCGTGGCGTTGCCGACCGGCACGGAGATGCCCTTGCCGGTGTTGCGCACGGGGGTGCCCCGGGTGAGGCCGTCGGTCGGGCTCATGGCGACCACGCGCACCCGGCTGTCGCCGATCTGCTGGGCGACCTCCGCGGTGACCACCGTCGAGCGGCCTTCGACCTCGACCGTGAGCTCGAGGGCGTCGTTGATCTCGGGCAGCGAGCCGCGGGGAAACTCGACGTCGACCACAGGGCCGGCGATGGCGACCACGCGGCCGTCCTTCAGCTCCGGGGTGGTCGAGGGGTTCTCGGTGACGGTCATCTCTGGGTGTCTCCTGTGGGAAAAGCGTGCGTCAGTGGGCCGACCGGGCGTGGTCGGTGCGATCGAGGTGCTGGTCGAAGAGGTGTTGGGCGTTGAGGTGGTCGACGAGGAGGTCCTCGTCCGAGCCCTTCCCGGCCTTGAGCGCCTCGGCACCACCGACGATCTCCATGATCTCGGTGGTGATGGAGTCCTGGCGGGCCCGGTTCATCACCCGGGTGAGGCTGGTCTTGAGGTCCTCGGCGTTGTCGGTCGCCGCCTTCATGGCCCGCTGGCGGGCGGCGTGCTCCGACGCCGATGCGTCGAGCAGCGCCGAGTAGATCCGTGACTCGACGTACCGGGGCAGGAGCTCGTCGAGGATGACCGTCGGGTTCGGCTCGTACTCGGGCTCGCTCGGCACCTGGTCCTGCTCGGTGCCCCCGTCGACCTGGAGGGGCAGGAAGCGCCGGATCACCGGCTGCTGGTTGCCGGCCGAGAGGAACCGCCAGTAGACGAGGTCGACCTCGCGGAACTCGCCGGCTTCGAAGTCGCGACGCACGGCCTGGCCGATCTCGCGGGCCTCGTCGTAGGTGGGCTGGTCGGTGACCCCCAGGAACGAGGCCTCGATCTTGTAGCCGCGGAACTTGAAGTAGGTCTCGGCCTTCTTGCCCACGACGAACAGGGCGTAGTCGAGGCCAGCGGCTCGGCGGTCGATCAGCTCGCGCTCGGCGTTGCGGATGACGGTGCTGTTGTAGGCCCCGCACAGGCCACGGTCCGACGTCACCACCACGAGGGCGGTCTTGGGGGCGTCGTCGTAGGCCTGCAGCAGCGTGCTCTCACGAGCCGCTCCAGCGCGGACGAGATCGAGGATGACCGCGGTCATCTGCTCGGCATAGGGGCGCGAGGCCGCGGCCCGCTCCTGGGCCTTCACCACCCGGGTGGCGGCGATCAGCTCCATGGCACGGGTGATCTTCTTGGTCGACTCGACGGTCTTGATCCGTCGACGAAGGATCCGCTCCTGGCCTCCTGCCATCGGTCAGGCCTCTTCCTCGCGGGTGACCTCGGTCTCGGGGAGGGTGGCCTCGGCCAGACCTCCGGCCCGGCGAAGCTCGGCGTCGCCGAGGTCCTCGGCGTCGGGTATCGAACCGGTGATGCCCTCGCTGGCGAGGAACTCGTCCTTGAAGGAGACCACGGCGGCTTCGAGCGCAACCTCGGGGAGGTCCCCGGTGTCGCGGATCGTGTCGAGGAGCTCGCTGTGGCGGCCCTTGATGAAGTCGAGCAGATCGACCTCGAAGCGCTTCACGTCGGCCACCGGCACGTCGTCGAGGTGCCCGTTGGTGCCGGCGTAGATGACCACGACCTGCTCCTCGACGGGCATGGGGGAGTTCAGGTTCTGCTTCAAGAGCTCGGTGAGGCGATAGCCCCGCTCGAGCTGGGCCGCCGAGATCTTGTCGAGCTCGGAGCCGAAGGTGGCGAAGGCCTCGAGCTCGCGGAACTGGGCG
>CAZGEF010000187.1:0-2250 GCA_964525005.1 uncultured Rhabdothermincola sp. | reverse complement strand
CGTGTGCAAGGCCGCCGAGTGGGTCACCCGCGAGGCCATGCAGATCCACGGCGGCATGGGCTACGCCGAGGAGTACCGCGTCAGTCGCTACTTCGTCGACGCCCGCGTGCTGTCGATCTTCGAAGGCGCGGATGAGACCCTCTGCCTCAAGGTCATCGCCCGCCGCCTCATCGACGACGCCACCAAGGGCTGACCCCCGGCCTTCTGGCTGGACAGAAGCGCCAAATGCGGCGCGTCTTCCCAGCCAGTTCGGCCGTGAGACGTCAGACAGGTCGGACGTCGTAGATCTCGACGCCGTCGGCCACGTTCGCGCCATCCGCGCGCAGCGCCACGGCGATCTTGTTCGCCGCGTTGCGCATGACGTTGAGCACGAGGTCGACGGCCTCGGTCGGCGTGAAGTGCTCACGCACACCGTCCACGACCCCGGGCGGGATCGCCGACGGCGTCCAGATCATGGCGTCGACCAGCGCGATCGCCGCCTTGTGCCGCTCGGACAGCGCGCCGTCGCCGGCGAGGTCGATCTCGTCGAACAGCGCTTCGTCCGCCCCGGCGTCGAGGGCTTCCCGACTGCGACGGGACCGGCACAGCTGGCAGTCGTGCTGGCGGGCGCCCCGCAGCCGCACGACCTCGAGCGTGACAGGATCGAGCGCTCCGATGCGGATGACCGTGTCCATGAACCGCTCGAGGGCCGGCCACAGCTGGATGAACCCGACCGGCTCCTCGGCGGCGAGCGAGCAGGTCGTGCCGAACACCGCACCGAGGGCGGCGAGCGTGCGGGGCAGGAAGTCCTGCACGTAGACGACCTGGACCTGGGTGAACACGTCGGGACCGAACGCCTCGTTCAGCCCGATGACCGCGTCGTCCTCGAGCACGGAGACGTCGGAGCTGAACTGCGTGGCGAACGACGAGAGGGCCTCGACCTGCTCGGGGTCGAGCGGCTCGAACGGCCTGACCCAGTTCGGCCGTTCCGCGAGGCACCGCGTGACCGCGGTGCACCCGTCGAGCGCCGCCGCCGAAACGGGCGCCAGCTTCGCTGACCACGCGGCCCCGGACACCGCGATCAGCGCCTGCCACGCCGCCGGCGCGAGTGTGGACGGGTCGACCGGTTCGTCGTAGGTGCTCATCGGGCTCCAGCGTCGCGCGTGAGCCGGCGCCGCGCTGAGGAGCGCCCGGCGAGAAGTCGGATCAGCGGCTAGCGATGGCGTCGGCCAGGGCGATGACTCGCCTTGCGTTGTCGACGTGCATGTTCTCGATCATCCGGCCGTCGACCGTCACGACACCCTTGCCGGCCGTCCTTGCCTCTTCGAAGGCGGCGATGATCACCCTCGAACGCTCGATCTCGGCCTCGCTGGGGGCGAACACGCGGTTGCAGATCTCGAGCTGGCCGGGGTGGATCAGGGTCTTGCCGTCGAAGCCGAGTTGGCGGCCCTGGACGCACTCGGCTTCGAAGCCCTCCTCGTCCTTGATGTCGTTGAACACGCCGTCGAGGATGACCTTGCCCGTGGCACGGGCACCCAGGAGAGCGAGGCCAAGGCCGGCGAGCAGCGGCTGGCGGCCGGGGACGTGCTCGGCCTGGAGCTCCTTGGCCAGATCGTTGGTCCCCATGACGAGCACGGCGAGGCGCTCGGACGCGGCGGCGATCTCTTCGACGTGCAGCATGGCGATGGGCGTCTCGACCATGGCCCAGATGGCGGTGCGGTCGGGGGCTCCGGCCTTCTCCAGCGATGCCTCGATGGCGTGGACCTCGGCGGCCGAGCTCACCTTGGGGACGACCACCGCGTCGGGGCCGGCCTTGGCGATCGCCGCGATGTCGTCGGTGTGCCATTCGGTGTCGAGACCGTTGGCCCGGATGGTGACCTCCTTGGCGCCGTACTCGCCGGACTGCGCGGCGGCGCACACGCGCTCGCGTGCCTCGGCCTTGGCGTCGGGCGCCACGGCGTCTTCGAGGTCGAGGATCAGCGCGTCGGCGTCGAGGCCCTTGGCCTTCTCGAGGGCACGCTCGTTGGCGCCGGGCATGTAGAGCACGGAGCGGCGGGGGCGAATGGTGTCGGACATCAGCGTTCCTTCTCGATTTCGATGGGCACGGTTCCCGGTTGGGCAGGCAACCGTCGGCGCCTGTCGGTGGGTTCAGCGCCCGTGGGCAAGCTCGTCAGAGACCGTAGGCCTCGGCCAGTTCAGCATCGCGGGACGCGAGGAGCGTGGCGAGCTCGACCATGACCTTGCACTGCTTGACCGTGGCGTCGTCCTGCA
>CAZGEF010000186.1:0-2280 GCA_964525005.1 uncultured Rhabdothermincola sp. | reverse complement strand
CGGCGATCGACCAGTCGTGCGGGGCTCGCGGTGGTTGCTCCAACGCGCTCACCAGTGCCTGCCGGCAGTGCGTGGCGATGGTGTCGGCGCCGACCGTGGCGCGTTCGTCGGTCGACCGCGGGGCGCACGCTCGCACGATCTCGACGAGCATCGGGATGGTTCTCGGGGTCGGGTCGCACACGGCGGTCACGACCCGGTCCCGTGATCTCGGGTCCCTGACGATGTGGGCGGCGTACAGGACGGCGATGGTCGCGAGGGTCAGCTGGGCGAGGGCGCTTTCGCGCTGCGAGGGGGAGGTGATGAGGGCGGCTCGACCGACGGTGTCGACCAGCCAGTCGGTCATCGCGGTGAGCACGCGTTCGGCGATGTCGAGGCCGGAGTGGCCGGGAGCGTGCTCGGGGTCGCGGAGGTTCGTGCACAGCGCTGGGAGCTCTTCGAGCCAGGCGGCCCTGCCGGCAGGGGAACCCGAGGTCATGTGGTGGGCTCGTCGCTGCTCGGTCCATGCCGCGAGGCGACCGTTGAACCATTCGAGGCCGTGGCGGTCGGTGAGGGTGACGAGCAGCGCGGCGTCGCTCGGCGCGATCGCCTCGACGGCGAACGGGCTCAGGAGCTGATCGGCGAGCGTCTCGTCGTCGAGTTGCGAGGCGAGCTGCAACGCGGCGGGCAGGAGCGAGCGCTGGTCGCCTCGGCGGACGGCATCGGTCCAGAACCGCAGCAGGGTCGCGGTGTCGTCGGCACGAGCGCGTCGCGATGACTCGTCGGTGCCGGGTCGTGCGAGCAGGTCCTCGAGCGCAGCGGCGGGGTCGCCCTTCGCTCGGATCGCGAAGGTTCGGGTGCGCGGCCAGATCACGAGGGCGGCCCGCCGGTACCAGCGATCCATGGTGTTGCCCCAGTTGCCCATATATCCCGTGTACTCCGAGCCGTACGGCTCGAGCTCGGCGGTGGGGGTGACCTCGACGATCTCGGCGTCGTCCACCGTGGGGTCGAACCGGTGCGCCTCGCCGGCAGCGGCGACGATCTCGATGCTGGAGTCGAGGATCTCGCCGACGGTGTAGCGGTCGTCGTCTCCGTCCGGCTCGTCGTCCCCGTCCGACCAGCGGCTTCGCCGCTCCCAGCGTGGCGGCTCGTCCTCGAAGCAGTCGCGGGTCTCTTGGATCTCGGCCTGTGCGAGCGCGACCTCACAGCCCGCGACCTCGGCGGCGCCCCGCAGGATCTCGACCCGAGAGGCGTCCTTCCCCTTGAGGTGCGACCAGCGCAGGCCCCGCTCGGTGTACTGGTGGTCGAGGAGCACGACCAACCGGTCGGGGGGATCGAGCGCCTGGTGGTCGCCCCGCCAGCGTGGAGGGGGGCTCTGCTCGAAGTGGCGCCCGAACAGATCAGCAGCCTCAGCCACCGTTGTCGGGTCGCCGGGAAGCGGTGCTGTCGTGTCGCCGCGCAGGGCGAGGTTGTAGGTGAGCACCACGCGGTGGCCGGTCTCGAGGGGGAGCACTTCGTGGCGCGTGTCGGCGTAGAACGCGACGAACGTCAACGCCGATGCCGAGCCTTGGTAGCGAACCGATTCGCCTCGGTGGGAGACGACGAGCTCACCACCGGTCGAGCGCGACGGCAGCATCACGATCAAGGTGGCGACCATCTGGTCGTCCTTCTCGGAGTCCTGGTGAGCGGCGAAGAACTGGCCGCGCTCGTAGAGGAGCATCGAGTGGAGCTGGGCGCTGAGCGAGCTCGCCTGGGGCAAGCCCAGGTCGTCGCGGACCGTGTCGAGCATCGGGCCCAGCGTGCGGTTCCAGCGGCGCTTGTCGATCCGCACCCGTGACCGCGGGACCTCCCAGGTGTCACGGACTGCCCGGTCGAGGACCGTCTGCTCTCCCAGGCCGTACTTCGCGGGACGGGCGACGAGGCGAAGCTGCCTTGCCTGGGCAGCGGTGACCGGCAAGCTCAGCTCGCCGACGTCCGTGACCTCGATCGCCAGGTCCCCGATCGGCGCCGTGCGACGGGTGGCGAACGATCCGCCTCCATGCACACTCCGGAGCAGCGCGGACAGGTTCTCACCGACGCTCGAGCCCATCGACCTGAACGTACCTCCTGGTCGATCCAGTCGTCGCGACGGGTTTCGGCAACAAGGGTGGGAGGGCCGATGCTCCCGCGCGAGGGCGAGGATCATGGGCGTGCTTTCGACCCACAACCCTCGCAAGGCAAACCTGGGTCACGACTTCGTGCGGCTCGGCATCCCGTTGACCTCGGCGCTGAAGGCGACCGGCCAGGCCACCGAGCGACAGCTCG
>CAZGEF010000185.1:0-2331 GCA_964525005.1 uncultured Rhabdothermincola sp. | reverse complement strand
CCATCCAGATCCACCCGCTGGTGTGCACCGCGTTCAACGCCGACTTCGACGGCGATCAGATGGCCGTGCACCTGCCGCTGTCGGCCGAGGCGCAGGCCGAGGCGCGCGTGCTCATGCTGTCGGCGAACAACATCATGAGCCCGGCCGACGGCCGTGCCCTGGTGACGCCGACGCAGGACATGATCATCGGTGCGTTCTACCTGACCGAACAGGTCGAGGGCGGTGCCGGCGAGGGTCGGGTCTTCCGTCGTCTCGACGAGCTCGAGCGGGCCTACGAGGCGGGCGACGTCGACCTCCACTCGGTCATCGAGTACCGCCCCGTCGAGTTCAGCGCCGCGGCGTTCGCCGAGTTCATCGAGGACGACCGGGTCCGGCTCCGCACCACGCCGGGCCGCGTGTTCTTCAACACCGCGCTGCCCGACACCTTCCCGTACCAGAACGTGCGCATCGACAAGCGCGGCATGGGCCGCATCGTCGACGAGCTGGCCAAGGAGTACGGCAAGGCCGACGTCGGGGCCAGCCTCGACCGGCTCAAGAACCTGTGCTTCCGGTACGCCACCAAGTCGGGCCTCACCGTCTCGATCGACGACGTCAAGACGCCGAAGTCCAAGGCCGCCATCCTCGAGCTCCACGAGAAGGAAGCCGAGACGGTCGAAAAGCAGTTCCGTCGGGGCATCATCACCGACGGTGAGCGCCGCCAGAAGGAGGTGGAGATCTGGACCGCAGCCACCGACGAGGTGCGCCGCGAGATGGAGATCCTCCTCAAGGCCGAGAAGTTCAACCCCATCGACATGATGGTCGGCTCGGGTGCTCGCGGGAACATGATGCAGGTCCGCCAGATCGCCGGCATGCGCGGTCTCGTGGCCAACCCTCGTGGTGACATGATCCCGCGTCCCATCAAGAGCAACTTCCGTGAAGGCCTCGAGATGCTCGAGTACTTCATCGCCACGCCGGGTGCCCGCAAGGGCCTCGTCGACACCGCCCTGCGCACCGCGGACTCGGGCTACCTCACCCGTCGCCTCGTCGACGTCGCGCAGGAGCTCATCATCAACGACCACGACCCGTTCGCCGATGGCGGCGCGGTCCGTGGCATCTTCATCGAGGACGTCGAACCCGACCAGGCCGGCAAGCGGTCCTACCTCGAGCACCGGCTCTTCAGCCGCACGCTCGCCGACGACGTCGCCGTCACCGCACCCGAAGCGGCATGGGACGTCGATGGTGACGGCAAGCCCGGCATCAGCGTCCTCCACTGGGACTCGAAGTCGGGCGATTGGACCGACACGTGGTTCGTCGCCACCGGCAAGGGCGATGCCCGCTCGGTGACGCTGCCCCGTGGCTCGGTCGTGCGCGAGAAGGAGCTCGAGCTGCTCCGCGACGATCCCGCCGTCACCCGGGTCCGGGTGCTGTCGCCGCTCACCGACGACTCCACCGTCGGCGTCAGCGCCGCGTGCTACGGCCTGTCGCTGGCCACGGGCAAGATCATCGAGATCGGCGAGGCGGTCGGCGTCATCGCCGCCCAGTCCATCGGCGAGCCGGGCACTCAGCTCACCATGCGCACCTTCCACACCGGTGGTGTGGCGGGCAGCCAGGACATCGCCGGCGGTCTCCCCCGAGTCGTCGAGCTGTTCGAGGCCCGTAGCCCGAAGGGCAAGGCCACGCTCAGCCGCACGTCCGGAGTCGTTCGGATCTCCGACGACGAGGGCAAGGGTCGGGTCATCACCGTGGTCGGCGACGACGGCGAGGAAGAGGTGTACACCGTGCCGGGCCTGGCCCGTCTCGAGGTGGCCGAAGGCCAGGAGATCGGTGCGGGCGATCCCATCATCGACGGTCCCCGCGACCCCAAGGAGCTCCTCGAGATCAAGGGGATCCGCGAGACCCAGCAGTACCTCGTGCAGGAGGTGCAGTCGGTCTACCGAGACCAGGGTGTGCCGATCCACGACAAGCACGTCGAGCTCATCGTCCGCCAGATGACGCGCCGCATCGCGGTGCAGGAGGCCGGCGAATCGACGTTCCTGCCCGGCGAGCGTGTCGATGCGAAGGCCTACACCGACACCAACCGGGCGCTGGTCACCGAGGGAAAGACCCCCGCCGAGGGGCGTCCCGAGATCATGGGCATCACCAAGGCGTCGTTGTCCACCGAGTCGTGGCTGTCGGCCGCCTCGTTCCAGGAGACCACCCGCGTGCTCACCGAGGCCGCCATCGAGTCCAAGAGCGACGGACTCATCGGCCTGAAGGAGAACATCATCATCGGCAAGCTCATCCCCGCCGGTACGGGCATGCCGAACTACCGCTCGATCCGTCCGTTCGCACCGGACTACGAGCCGATGGAGT
>CAZGEF010000184.1:0-2385 GCA_964525005.1 uncultured Rhabdothermincola sp. | reverse complement strand
GATGTCGGCCGGGCAGGTAACGCCTGTCTGCGTCCTCGCCCGCATCACCACGAAGCCGCATCACCACGAAGGTCGGCTGCTGTCCCGCCCGTTCCCCGTGAGCGGCACGATCGACACGATCGACACGGCCGACACGACCGACACGATCGACACGATCGACACTCACCCCCGACCGGCGCTGACGCCGCCGACCGGCGCTGACGCCGCTGACGCCGCTGACCCCGCTTACCAGCGGAACGACCGCGGCGACCGCTCGGCTCAGCCGCCGACGGCGACGAGGTTGACCGTGTCGGTGACGTGGGTGAGCACACCGGGCACGACCCCGAGGACGATCGTGACGATCAGGGTGAGGCCGATGGCGGCCACCAGCGACACGGGGACCTTGATGGGGGTCTCGTCGCCGTCGGGTGCCGGCTCCATCCACATGAACCGCATGAGGCGGGCGTAGTAGAAGAACGCGATCACCGAGTTGACGGCGACGATGACCGCCAGCACATAGCCCGCGGTCGTCCCCGGCTCGACCAGCGCCTGGAAGATCCCCAACTTGGCGAACCAGCCGCCCAACGGCGGTATGCCGGCCAACGAGAACAGGAACGCGCTCATCGCCACCGCGAGGCCCGGGGCGTAGTGGAACAGGCCCCCGAAGGAGTGGATGTCGGCCGAGCGGGTCTTGCGGGCCACCGCGATGACCACGGCGAACGCACCGAGGTTCATCGCCGCGTAGATCACGAGGTAGATCACGATCGAGCGAAGGGCCGTCTCGCCCGCCCCGATGGACTCCCCGGCCACGGCGAGCGGGGCGAGGATGTAGCCGGCCTGGGCGACACCCGAGTAGGCCAGCATGCGCACGACGTTGTCCTGGCGCAGCGCGATGAGGTTGCCGCCGAACATGGTGACGACAGCCAGCCCGTAGAACAGCGGCTGGTAGATGTCGGCACCGACCTCGCCGTAGAAGCCGACGAACACCAGCGTGAGCAGCGCCACGAAGCCAGCCGCCTTGGAGGCCACCGCGAGGAACGCCGTCACCGGCGTGGGCGCGCCCTCATAGGTGTCGGGCGCCCAGGTGTGGAACGGCACCGCCGAGACCTTGAACGCGAACCCGATGATCACGAAGACCACGGCCAGCGTGAGCACCGGTTCGGTGCTGTCGAGCGTCCGGATGTGGTCGGCGATCTCGGACAGCAGCGTCGTGCCGGTGAGCCCGAAGATCAGCGACATGCCGTACAGCATGACCGCCGAGGCGAACACGCCCATGAGGTAGTACTTGAGGCCGGCCTCGTTGCTCTTGCCGTCGCGCTTGCGCCAGGCGGCGAGCATGTAGGCCGGGATCGAGAGCAGCTCGAGCGCCACGAAGATGCTGATGAGGTCGCGGGCCGAGGCCATGACCATCATGCCCAGCACCGAGGCGAGGAGGAGCTGGTAGTACTCGCCCTCCCAGTAGTCGCCCTCGGCGATGTAGTTGGTGGACATGAGGACCACCACGTAGGCCGACAGCAGGAACACGGCCTTGAGCAGCAACGAGAAGTGGTCGACCACGTAGCCGCCGTTGAACAGCACCCGGTCGACGCCGTCGTAGGCCAGCGTGCCGATCGGCACGAGCGCGGCGAGCAGCCCGATGCCGGCGATCGACGACTGCGCCCACTTGCTGTGCTCGCTGCCGAACAGGTCGAACAGCATGAGCAGCACCAGGGCGGCGACGACCACGATCTCGGGCGCGAACGCGTGGAAGTCGACGTGGGGCTTCTCCCAGATCGAGGAGGCCTCCGGCGCAGCGGCGAGGATCAGACCGAGCACGACGCGATCAGCCTCCCGCGTTCGCGAAGACCGACGTGATCTGCTGCACGGCAGGGTCGGTCATGTTGAAGATGAGTGCGGGGAAGATGCCGAAGATCACGATGCCGGCGACCATGGGGATCCACGACACCCACTCCGTGAACGACACGTCGGTGATGGCCGGATCGTCGGCGAACTCGTCGGAGGGCACCCCGAAGGCGACCCGCTGGAAGAGCCACAGCAGGTAGCCGGCGGCGAAGACGGTGCCGATCGCGGCGACGACCATGTACACGCGGAAGAGCGCGACGTTGGGGTCGTCACCTGCGGGGTTGTAGCTGGCGAGGATGGCGGGGAACTCGCCCCAGAACCCGGCGAGACCAGGCAGGCCCAGCGAGGCCATCGATGCGAGGCCGAGGAGCCAGCCCATGTGCGGGGCCTGCTTGAGCAGACCGCCGAGGCGCTTGATCTCGAGCGTGTGGTAGCGGTCCTTCATGGAACCGGCGATGAAGAACAACATGCCGGTGATGAAGCCGTGGGCCACCATGCCGAAGATCGCTGCGTTGATGCCCCAGGTGGTGAGCGTGGCGATGCCGAGCATCACGAAGCCCATGT
>CAZGEF010000183.1:0-2391 GCA_964525005.1 uncultured Rhabdothermincola sp. | reverse complement strand
GGCTCTCGTCGAAGTGCTCGGCCAGCCGGGTCCAGGTGCCTTCTCCGACCTGGAAGCCGTCGATCATCTCGTCGACCGCCCGCAGCAGATCGCGATCGCGGTCGACCCACATCGGCGCGTCGACGTCCCCCGCCGCGGCTGAGATCTGCTCGCCGGTCAATCCAGCCGCTGCCGCCATGCGGGCGTGCTGGTCCCACTCGTAGCGACTCTGGGTGCGCCACGCGACCCGCAGGATCAGCAGCTCGCGATCACGGGGATCGAGCAGCGGGTCGTCGAGAAGGTCGCCGCTGAAGGCCAACCAGTTCCCGGCGAGGCGCGGGTGGTGGCCCAACAGCCCGAGGACCCCGGGCATCGGCGGCGCGTCGACCGCACCCGACAGGTACTGGTCCGCCGCCGCCACCCGACCCCGAAGCGCGTCACGACCCTCCGGACCCCACTCCTCGGCAGGCAGCGGAACCAATCGAGGTGAGGTCGCCGCGCTCACAGGACCGACCCTCCGTTCACGCCGAGCACCTGACCCGTGATGAACCCGGCGCCCTCCGAGGCGAGGAACGTCGCAGCAGCTGCGATGTCGTCGGGGGTGCCCAGGTGCCCCATCGGCACGGTCGCGGCCATCGTCTCGTTCGACGGCAGGTCGCCGATGTCCTGGGAGGCGTGCTGCATCGGGGTCTCGATCGCGGATGGCGGGATCGAGTTCGCCGTGATGCCCTGCGTCGCGTACGCGCGGGCAAGTGACTTGGTCAGCACGATGACGCCGCCCTTCGCTGCGGCGTAGTGGGCGTTGAGCGGAGATCCCCGCTGTGCGCTCGACGACGAGATCGTCACGATCCGCCCCCAGCTTCCGGCCACCATGTCGAGGAGCGCGGCCTGACACGCGTGGAACGTGCCGGTGAGGTTGACGTCGACCACCTCGTTCCACCGTTCGGGCGTGATGGAGTCGAACGAGTCGAACGCAACCAGTCCGGCACTCGTCACCAGGATCTCAGTAGGGCCGAGATCGGCTCGCACCTTGGCGAAGGCTGTGTCGATGCCAGGCCGATCGGTGACATCGACCCCGAGGCCGATCGCCTCATGGCCCTCCGAGCGCAACGACTCAGCCACGGCCTGCGCCCTGCCCTCGTCGAGATCGAGCACGGCGACCCGGTTGCCCGCCAGCGCGAGGTGCCAACAGGTGGCCTCGCCGATTCCCGACGCGCCGCCGGTGATCACGGCCACCCGTCGCTGTTGCTGCTGCGCTCCGCGAGCCATCAGCTCGCCAACGTCCCCGTCACGTGCACTCCCCCGAGCGTCCCTCGTGTTCATCGACCGATGAACAACTACTCATCGAGTGATTAACATGACTCGGGATGCGGGGTCAACGACTTCTTCTCGATGGCCGGCGCCGACGGCCATCGATGCGAGACTGCTGACATGCCCGCCCGCCGCGGCAACGCCGGAGATCCGAGCACACGCAACGCACTGCTCGACGCAGCCCGCGAGCTGATGGTCGACGAGGGCTATGCCGCGGTCACAACCCGGCGGGTTGCGACCAAGGCCGGCCTCAACAGCGCCATGGTCTTCTACTACTTCGACAACCTCGACGGGCTCTTCGTCGAGCTGTTCCGGCGGGGCGCCGAAGAGAGCTTCGAGCGTCTCCAAGAAGCGCTCTCCTCACCCCAACCGCTCTGGGGGTTCTGGGATCTGATCCACGAACCGAGCGGCTCCGCGCTCACCATGGAGTTCATCGCCCTGGCGAACCACCGCCCCGCGATCCACGCCGAGATCGCCGACTACTCCCGACGCTTCCGCAAGGCGCAGCTCGACACGCTCACGACGGTGCTCGAGGCCTACGGCATCGATCCCGATCGCTGGCCCGCGGCATCGGTCATCGTGATCCTGTCCAGCATCTCGCGCTTCTTGCTCATCGAGGAGGCGTTCGAGCTCGATGTCGGCCATGCCGAAACCCTGGCCATCGTGGAAGATCAGATCCGCGCCCTCGAAGGTGACCGGGCAGGCAGCGCACCCCCGCCGATCTGAACCCGCGATGCCGCCATGGTGACGCTCCGCGGACCGCTTGTGAGCGGAGAAAGCGATTGCCTGGCTGGCGAGCATCTTCACCGACGCCCCGAACCTCATCGTCGAGACCCTCCCCGTCCTCTGATTCGAACGATTCGGGTCGCTACCCAGTGATCGTGGACACTTGCACGATCACGCGGTGACCGTCTCAGCTCGACACGGGCCGCGAGCGGCTATCTCATCCACCAACCCCTCGGTGACTACTACAGCGCCTGGCGGCGGATAGGGCACGCTCGCCGCGAGTTCTGGGTCGGCCCCGGCCCGGAACGCGTCGGAACTTTTTGACATGTCGGAAGTCTCCGACATAATGACGTCGTGCCTGATGCCGCCGTCGAT
>CAZGEF010000182.1:0-2419 GCA_964525005.1 uncultured Rhabdothermincola sp. | reverse complement strand
TCGTCAGCTACTTCGGCGACCTCGCCAACGACCGACGGGCCAACCCCACCGACGATCTGGCATCGGTCATCGCCAACGCCACCATCGACGGCGAGCCGCTCGGCGACCTCGAAGCGATGGGCATGTACGTCATCATCGCGACGGCCGGCCACGACACCACCTCCAACGCCGTGGCCGGCGGACTGGTCGCCCTGCTCCAGCAGCCCGACCAGTGGGACCTCCTCAAAGCCGACCCGGACCTGATCGACCAGGCCGCCGACGAGTTCATCCGTTGGACGTCGCCGGTCAAGCACTTCATGCGGAACTGCAAGGAGGAGTTCACCTTCCGCGACAAGACGTTCCAGCCCGGCGACCTGCTGCTGCTCTCCTTCGCCTCGGCCAATCGCGACGAGACGGTCTTCCCCGACGCAGACCTGATCGACGTCACCCGACCGAACGCGTCGAACCACCTCGGCTTCGGCTTCGGCCGGCACTTCTGCCTCGGTGCCCACCTGGCCCGCATGGAGGTCCGGGCCATCTTCCGCGAGCTCATCGGGCGGATCGACTCCATCGAGCTCGCCGCGGAACCCACGTGGATCCAGTCGTACTTCGTGCAGGGCCCCAAGAGCGTGCCGATCACCTACACGATGCGCTGAACCGGACGCTGACCACAGGGGAACAGGACACGGGGAAACAGGACATGGGGGAACAGGACATGGGGGAACAGGACCCGGGATCCGCGGCCGAGGTCCGGGGAGCACCGGAGGCGATCGACGAGCGGTGGCTGACGGCCGCCCTCGAGGATGCCGGTATCGCTCAGGGAGCGATCGTCGAACAGGTCGAGGTGGTCGGCGACATCGGCGAGGGCCTGTCGGCGCGCACCTCACGGCTCGCGCTCGGCTGGGACCGGTCCGCCGGTGCGGCGAGCGACCGTCCCGCGACCCTGGTCGGGAAGTTCCCGTCGTCGGACCCCAACGCCGCACAGGGCGGGTTCGGCACCGGGAGCTACCGCAAGGAGTTCATCTTCTACGACCGCATCGCGTCGACCGTCGACGTCCGCACGCCGCGCTGCCACGTCGCCCGGTTCGACGACGACAAGCCCGACTTCGTGCTCCTCATGGAGGATCTCGACGGCGCTCGCCCGGGCGACCAGTTGGTGGGCCTGTCCCCCGACGAGGTCGACGCCACGCTGGGCGAGGCGGTGCGCCTGCACGCGCCCCGCTTCGGTGACCCTACGATCGAGCGCACCGTCACCGACGGCCAGCCCGTCAGCTCGGTCGCCGAGATGGCCCCGTTCGTGCATGCCTTCTACGCCGACGCCTGGTCGCCGTTCCTCGACCGGTTGGGTCATCGGCTCGATCCGGAGGTGGCCGCCCTGGTCCAGGGGTTCGCGCCCGTCGTCGAGCGGTTCATGGCCGGCACCGACACGCCACGCACCTTGGTCCACAACGACCTGCGCGCCGACAACCTGCTGTTCGTCGGCGCCACCGATGCTCCCGACGCGATCGTCGTCGACTGGCAGTCGGTGTCGATCGGCGTCGGGGGGAGCGACGTCGCCTACCTCATCGGCAGCAGCTTCGCCGACCGCGATGCCCGAGCCGACGTGGAACGTGAGCTGGTGGTGGAGTACGGCAGGCGGCTGCGCGCCGCGGGCGTCGACCTCGACGACAACACCATCTGGTGCGACTACCGCCACGGCAGCCTGTGGGCGTTCATCATCATCGTCATCGCGTCGCTGGTCACCGAGCAGAACGAGCGGGGCGACGAGATGTTCACCCAGATGATCCAACGCCACGGCCACCAGGCACTGGAGCTCGACGCGCTGTCGCTGCTGAGCTGACAGAACCCAGCCGGGTCACGAATCCCGGGCTTGACCTTCGACCCGGGTCGAACCCGTAGCGTTGCGGCCATGGACGGCTACTCGATCTCCCAGACAGCCGAACGCACCGGCGATCTTCGGTGAGCGTCGCCCGAGCGATCGTGCTCTTCCTCGTGGCGGCCATCGCGGAGATCGGCGGGGCGTGGCTCATCTGGCAGGGAGCACGTGAGCACCGAGGGATCGCGTGGATCGGCGCGGGCATCGTGGCGCTCGCCGGCTACGGCTTCGTCGCCACCCTCCAGGACGACAACAACTTCGGCCGGATCCTCGCCGCCTACGGCGGGATCTTCGTGGCCGGCTCGCTAGCGTGGGGGATCGTGATGGACGGGTTCAAGCCCGACCGCTTCGACTACCTCGGCGCCACGATCTGCCTCGTAGGCGTCGCCGTCATCATGTTCGCCCCCAGAGGCTGAGCACGACCCAGACCAGCCGGATTCCTCCCCGGCGCGACTCGTTCGATCGCTCGGTCCTGTCGAAAACATCGGGGAGCCCCTCGGCAGAGGCTCCCTAGGAGACTGCTGAGCAATCCGGCCGTCGGACTCGCGATTTTCGTGGGGATCG
>CAZGEF010000181.1:0-2478 GCA_964525005.1 uncultured Rhabdothermincola sp. | reverse complement strand
TCGATGAAGTCGACGTCGGGCTTGTCCATCTGGCCGAGGAACTGCCGGGCGTACGCGGAGAGCGACTCGACGTAGCGCCGCTGTCCCTCGGCGTAGATGGTGTCGAAGGCCAGCGAGGACTTGCCCGAACCAGATAGGCCCGTGAGAACGATGAGGCGGTCGCGCGGGAGCTCGATGGAGACATCCCGCAGGTTGTGCTCGCGGGCGCCCCGCACGACGATCTTGTCGACCATAGGACGATCACCCTACCGGGATCTGCGCCAGCAGAACACGCGTTCGAGATCTGCGTTGGAGGTACCGGCGGCCGGCCGAGATCGACCTCAGTCGGTCGATCGGCCCTCGTCGACCCGCTCGTACGTCGTCACCCGGATCGAGAGGCCGTCGACGAACGGCAGCGAGTCCTCCCCGACCGCCTGCCACCCTGCCAGCCCGGGCGGGGAGCCGGTCGGATCGACCTCGACGACCCCGATCGAGTCGACGCCCGCCTGCCGAGCGACGTCCGCGGCCTCGGCCAGCGGGTGCCTGGGCGAAGCCGCGAGCCAGCGCTGGTCGGGGTAGGTGGCACCGAACTCGCGGGGCAGAAACCCCTCCTGGGTGATCAACACGTCTTCGTTCCGTGCGTCGAGACGTCGTCCCGCGTCGGCGAAGTCGGCGCTGCGGACCGCGAGCCACGTGACCCCGAACGCGGTCACACCCACCGCCACGACGACGAAGAAGCGCTGAGCCCAGAGCGCCAGGAGATGGAGGTTGACGACACCGACCACCGTGAGCAGGAACGACGACATCAAGAGGTACCTGCCACCCCACTGCGGTGCCGCCCCTCCCAGGTACTGGAACGCCACCACCATCGGTACCGCGACCACCCCGATGACGGTCAGGAACCTCTGCCGGGCCCTCTGCCAGCCCCGCACCAGCCCGACGACCGCGACGGGTGATGCGGCGAGCATCCCCGGGACGAACCCCGAGCCGTCGAGGAGGCGTCGGAACCAGGTGAACCCGACGAGGACCGCGCCAGCCACGGCGACCGGCGGCCGAGAGCGCGAACGCCAGACCACCAGCGCTCCGGCCCCGACGGCGCAGAGTCCCATGACCCAGCCCGTGGTCTGCGTGGTCGCGAACGGCGACAGGACCGTCACCATACCCTCCGACACCCGGTCACCCCACGATGCGAGGCCGGACGACGCCGCACCGGACGCCCGCCCGGACCGGAAGGTCTCACCAAGCACCATCCGCTCCAGCAGGCCGTTCGCGACGGTGACCCCGATCACCCCGACGAGGACACCCATGCCCACCCTGATCGGGTCGATCACCGATCGCCATCGTCGGTCGCGACCCGCCCTCAGGAGACCGAGCGTCACGACCGCTGTCGTGACCAACCCGTAGACCAGGGCCTCGGTCCGCATCGAGGCCGCCGCACCGAAGAGCAGTCCGGCCCCGATGCCGCTCCACCACCGCCCTTGTTCGAACCGGGCGTCGAAGCAGAGGACGACCGCCCATCCCATCAAGGCGATGCCGATCGAGTGCTCCCACAGGTCGAGGGCGTAGACCGCGAGCGGGGATGCCAGGCCCGCGACCCAGAAGGCTCCCCATCCTTCGTTGCCCTCCCGACCGCGACGGGCCAGTGCTCGGGCCGCGAACGCGGCGACGACCGACCCCGCCATGGGAAGGAGAAGCGTCGCCCGGTACCCCCCCATGTCGTAGAGCGGTCGAGCCGCGAGCACCATCGGCAGGGACGTCACGTTGACGAAACGATCGCCGATCCGAGTGGTGAACATCAGACCGTGGACATCGGCATCAGGATCCCACTCTGCGGCCCAGTAGCCCACATCGGGATCGAAGTCGCCTCGCTCGGACATGACCTTGACGGTGGCGACCTTGCCACCGGTGTCGGTGCCGAGGAACCCGTTCGGATCGCACAGCTGCGCAAGGCAGACGTACACGAGCAGGAGCACCAAGCCGGCGACGGCCGGACGCCGGAGCCCGGCCTTTACCGCGTCGCCCATTCCTCCCGGCGCGACGGGTGCCGCCGGCTCCACAAGTCGGTGATCGACGGGCGGCGGTGCACCGACGCCGTCAGAGAGAGACATGATCGTCCTGATCGGCAGGGAACCGCCCTGGCACAAGGCAACCTGAACGAGGACAGGCCGACACAGGAGAGGGCGGCGAGATCGCGCCGACCAGTTCCTCGGTTCGGGCCGGTTCAGGTCCCCCGTTGGGTGAAGCGGCACACATGGCCGCCCGTTCTAGACGATAACCGGAGTCGGTCGGGGAATCATCCGACCTCTCGGAGCTCCCGCCGCAACTCCTTGATCTCGTCCCGGAGACGGGCCGCATACTCGAAGCGGAGATCGGCGCTCGCTTCTCGCATCTCCTCTTCGAGGGTGTGGATCAGGCGGGCGAGCTCCTGCTCAGGCAGGTTTGCCAGCTCGGCCAGCGCCGACTCGTCGCGCCGGGTGCTGCGTTTGCCCGCGCCGGGGA
>CAZGEF010000180.1:0-2484 GCA_964525005.1 uncultured Rhabdothermincola sp. | reverse complement strand
GATCCTGACCGCCAACACGCGCCGGTCACGGGTGTGCTGCACGGTTCGTGTTCACAAACACGAAAAATACGCCGGTCGAGGCGCTGGAGCGGGCATTCCCGTTGCGCGTGCTCCGCTACCGGCTGCGCCGGGGGAGCAGTGGCGCCGGGTGGTCGTCGGGCGGCGAAGGAATAGAGCGTGACCTTCAGGTCCTCGAGGATTCGACTGTTTCGCTGATCACCGAACGAAGGATTTCGCGGCCGTGGGGGTTGGCAGGCGGCGAACCGGGCGCTGTGGGGGAGAACTGGCTCTTGCCAGGGGGTGACGAGACGCTGGCAGAGCGGCTACCTGACAAGTGCACGGTTCAGCTGAACGCAGGCGATGTTCTGCGCATGCTGACGCCCGGTGGGGGCGGTTGGGGAACGGTTCGGGGCTCCTGATCCTCAACGACGGATGAACCCTTCCAGAATAGCGAGAGGTCCTGAAAAAGAACGTCCACACGGAACCCAGTCCCGGCACGGACGCTGCCGGAATAGGCCGTGTGGGTGCCGGTGTCGGTGCCGTGTCGGGAGCCCCCGAGGATCGGGGCTCGGCGTATGTATTGGACGAAGGTCCGCACGACTCGACAGAGAGGGACTCACGCAGCGCACACCCACCGTGCGATTGGCACTCTTGTCTAAATTGACACGAATCGCTAGCTGACGGTCTCGCCGCTGCCGCCTCGCAGGCTCACTCAGTCCTTCTGTGGACGTTCGCGTAATCCACCGGGGGTCTGTTCGAGTTATCCCTCGGTTGGTTCCGGGTGAGTTCTACTCGGTGGCGTCTCCTGGCGCGTTGTCGGTTGGTGGTTGGGGTCGGCGGGTGGGTCGGTAGCTGCGGCCGTCGAGGTGGATTGACGCTCCACGTCAACGCCGTCACCGACCGCTGCCCATCGCTTGCCGCCAAGAACGTCACACCCCACGTGCTCCGCCACACCGCCGCGATGGCGTTGCTCCAAGCCGGCGTCGACGTGTCCGTCATCGCGCTGTGGCTCGGACACGAAGACATCCGCTCCACGCAGGCCTACCTGCACGCCGACCTCGCCATCAAGGAACGAGCGCTCGCACGCACCACCGCCACCACCGCCAAGCCCGGACGATTCAAGCCCGCCGACCCACTCCTCGCCTTCCTCGAAGCCCTGTGACTATGCCGAACCCGACGACCTCGATCCCCAACCGCAGCCCGCCAACCGAGGCGCGGGTCGACATAATCCCGGGGTCGACATAAGTCGACTTATGCCGATGTCCGCATAAATCGACGAAGCGGGAATGGTTGGGACACGCGACCTTCACCGTCTGTTGGTCGCCACGACCGGCGTCGGAGCGAAGCTCGTTCTCGTCGGCGACCACAAGCAGCTCGCCGAGATCGAGGCCGGTGGCATGTTCGCCGCCCTCGCCGGCGGTCTCGGCGCCGTGGAGCTGAGCGAGAACCGTCGGCTTCAGGTCCCGGCCCAGGCGACCGCTGCCCTCGCGCTGCGCAACGGAGACGTGGACCGAACGCTCCTTCGCCTCCACCGCCTCGGCGGGCTGACCATCGGTGAGAACGCCGATCATGTCCGGTCGAGCCTCGCGGAGGACTGGTTCCTCGAACACAACGACGACAAGCACGCCGTGATGCTCGCCCTCCGGCACGCCGACGTCGACGACCTGAACTACCGGGCCCGTCGGCTCCTGCATCGGAACGGGCAGCTGGGCGACCGGGTGATCGCGACGCACGACACCGACTTCTGCGTGGGTGATCGGGTGCTTGCTGTCCGCAACGATCGCCGCATCGGTGTGATGAATGGGACCCAGGGCACGATCGCCGGGATGGATGAGGGCAACCTCGTCGTCGACACGCCCGACGGTCGGCGGTTGGAGATTCCCGCCCGGTACGCCGCCGAGGGTCACCTGACGCATGGCTACGCCGTGACCGTGCACAAGGCCCAGGGCATGACGTGCGACGTGTCGCTCGTGCTCGGCGACGACTCGCTCTACGCGGAAGCCGGCTACACGTCGATCACCCGAGGTCGGCTCCGCAACCACGTCTACGTGGTCGCGTCGCATGAGCCCGATGATCCGGTGGCCGACCTCCGCCGAGCCCTTGACCGCAGCGCCGCCAAACAGACGGCCATCGAACAGATGGGCCTCGGTCTGTGACCCGCCGCCCTCGTGCCCGACCGGCTGAGGATCAGCTCGCGTTCGAGTTGGACGAGGCGGTTCATCCCTGGGTGGCGAAGGCTCGGGCGATCGATGCAGCGGCCGGCGGCAGCGACCTGGATCCGGAGACGTTGGCACGCTTCGTGCGGATCCTCCGGGTCGCTACCGGGGGTGCCAGACCAGCCGGTTCGGGTCGAAGGCCTTCCGTCCCTGTTGGCCGGGAAGCACCTCGACGCGCTGGATGACAAGGTCGATCAGTTGTCGCTGGAACCCAATGAACCGCCCTGGGTTCGTTGGAGGCTCCAGACCTTGTAAACGAGGATGGAGT
>CAZGEF010000179.1:0-2520 GCA_964525005.1 uncultured Rhabdothermincola sp. | reverse complement strand
GAACTACTTCTTGAGGTTGACGCGATGACCGTCGCGCCCGGCGGACCCTCTCAGGGCCCTACCGCTCATACACCACTTCTCGGGACTCAACCTCAGACAGCCTCTTCGCGCACGAGAGTCGACACTCTGTTCAGTGGGGCGCTCTCGGTGGGTGGGCGTTTCTTCCCGCCTACCTGACTGCTCGCGGCCTCCAGGGAAAGTGCAACGTCTTTGAAGGTGGTGCCGGCTTCACCTCGGGTGGCTATGACGAGTGCGTACATGACTCAGCCTGCGCGCCGTTAGGTAACGTGCAACCGATCGTCGGAGTGCGGCCGGGAGGCTGACCCGATGGCATCACGAACACGAAAGAACCTCGGGGTCGCGGCAATCATCGGGGCCATCGTCGTGGCCGGGCTCCTTGGAGTGCTGATCGTGGGCGTCGGCGTGTCCTGGCTCATGAGCGAGCCTTCGAGCTTGAAGGGCGAGGCGATCGGCATCGCGATGATCGATGGCACGCCCACCGTCGTCTCCTGCCGGACCGGCGGGATCGGAACCGCTCAGGTGGTCGCCGGCGGCTCACCTGACTCCCCACCGATCTGGCGTGCGACTACGACCGGAATCGCCGCTGCGACGGTACCGATTGCGGAGTCGGTACAGGGGTACGACATCCAATCCAACGCCGTCGTTGTGCCGGGGACGACTTACTCCCTGTCAGACCTTACGAGTGGAACCGGCGTGAACAATCTGGGTTCGATCGTCCCGTTCGACCCGGGTGACATCCCTGAGGGCAACGTTCTCACCGGAGACGGAAAGACGATGTCCATGCCCGAATTCGTGAGCCGTACGACGGGATGCGTCCTGAGCTGATGGTCCGCTACTACGACCCCACCACCGGACAATTCCTGTCGAGGGATCCGATCGTCTCGTCGACTCGGTCGGCCTACGCCTACGTCTATGGCAACCCCCTGAACATGACCGATCCCAGCGGGCTATGCGGTTGGGGCGATCCCTTCGACTGCGTCGTGCCCGACGACATGGGTGGCATGATCGACGACGCCACACCTGACTGCTTCGCGTGGCAGGACGGCTGCGACTCGATCATCACCCGTGCAACAGACGGCGGCACGTGCTCGAGGTTCTTCGACGAGGGCTGCACGGAGCCTCGTGCAGAGTTCAAGGCCCAGGTGTGCCCTCTCTACGGCTGCGTGTCAGTCACCTACGACGGGCACTCCTTCCATCACCACGAAGGTCTCGGCCTTGCAGTTTCGGTGGGGATGTCGCTCTCGTCATCGATGACCTCGTGTGAGCCGCATCAAGAAGCCTTCTTGAACACGCCACTCGCCGGCGGGTCCCTAGCGAACAGCAAGGACAGCCCATCGGACTGGAATGGGTCCTGGTCGGTCGGCGCAAGCCCGAAATACCCCTTCAACTGGGGCATCGGCTTCGTTCATTGGTTCAACTGACATGGGCTTCTGGATTGCGGGCGGAATCTGCATTGAGGCGTGTCTGACTTTGCCGCGGAGATCGTGTCGGAAATGAACCAACTCATGGTGTCTGCTCGGGTTTCGGGTTGGTGTGGTGCCGGTGGTAGTCGAGCCGGGTTTGGCGGGCTCGGGCGAGGCCTTGCCGGCGTGCCTCGCGGATCTGTTCGCCTCGTCCTTCGTGTTCGTCGTCGGGGGTGACGTAGCCGATTGCTTCGTGGAGTCGCACGCTGTTGTACTCGATGCGGACCCGTGCGAGCTCGGTTTCGAGTAGGACGGGATCGGTGATGGTCTCGAGGTGGGGCCATTCGCCCTTGATGTGACCGAAGAAGCTCTCGATCCAGGCTTGGTCGGTCGGGGTGTGGGGTCGTCCTCGGTGCTGGGCGATCGCCATGAGCGCCATGAACGCTCGGGTGTCAGCCGCGGCCATGGGTGGGCCGTTGTCGGACACGGCCAACAGGATCGGTCGGGCCGGATCGTCGACGGCAAGATCGAGCCGTTCGTCGGTCAACAGCTCGAGCAGGTTCTCGGCTTCGAGGGCGGACTCGAAGACGACCTTCACCTGGGTGGCGGACTCCTCGACCGACACCAGGGTGTCGATCCACTTGCGCGACACCATGTCCACGATGGCGAACACGACCCGCCCGCAACGCGTGAAGTGGGTGGCGTCGTAGATCCAGATCCGGTTCGGGACCCATTCGAGCCAATCGGGCCACGGCTTCTTCTCCGAACGCACCCTCGCTGGGCGTTCGGGCAGAATGAGGCCCTGAGCTGCGAGAACACGCCGGAACGTGGACGGCGACACCCACACCAGGTCCTCGTAGGAGCCACGGTGGGCGAGCTTGCGATGAGACCGATCGACCGGACCCCACTTCTCCGCGATGTCCAAGATGGCGTTGATCTCGGCGGGCAGCAGCCCGTGCATCGGGTTCCCGCCCGGGGCACGGTCGACCAGGGTGCCCAGCTCGCGTTGACGGGCCCGCCAGCGGTGCACCCGATCATCGGACTGAACCGCCCTGGGTTCGTTGGAGGCTCCAGACCTTGTAAACGAGGATGGAGT
>CAZGEF010000178.1:0-2583 GCA_964525005.1 uncultured Rhabdothermincola sp. | reverse complement strand
CTCGCTCTCCTGAGCGCCCAGCTCCCGGCTGCGAGCCTGGAGCTCCTCGGCCTCGTCGACCTTTCCGTCGCGGCGCAACAGCCCCACCTGCTTCGAGATCCCGTTGATCTCGGCACGCAGCTCATCACGCTCGGCGACGATCGTGCGCTGCTGCTCGTCGACGACACGGACCCGCTCGAGCTCCTCGAGCACGGCGGGATCGGCCCGACGAGCGAGGCCGTCGCGCACCCCATCGAAGTCGGTCCTGATGCGTCGCACGTCGAGCATCACGAGAAGCTAGCGCTCTGGCCGCCGCCGGCCGAAGGCCGAATCCCGACGATCGACCTGCGAGGGCCTCGAACCTCCCTCCCGTCGTGTGCGTACCCACGAACGGTCAGCAACCCCCAGCACGCAAACAACCGGTACTGGGTGGTTCCGCCCGGCTCCGGTTGACTGGGGGCGCCCAGCCGCGACCGGTAGCGTTCCACCGTGTCCGACCATGCTGTCGACGTCGTCGACCTCACCGTGCGCTACGGCGACAAGGTTGCCGTGGACGCCGTCAGCTTCCACGCCGACCAGGGCCACATCACGGCGTTGCTCGGTCCCAACGGGGCGGGCAAGACCACGACGATGGAAACCCTCGAGGGCTACCGGTCGCCGACGAGCGGATCGGTTCGGGTGCTCGACCTCGATCCCGTCTCCCACCATCGCGAGCTCACGGTCCGGGTAGGCGTGATGCTCCAGTCGGGCGGGGTCTACACGGGCATCCGACCGGCCGAGGTGCTCTCGCTGTTCGCCAGCTACTACCGCGACCCCGAAGACCCCGACGAGTTGCTCCACCTGGTCGGTCTCACCGACCTCCGGCGCACGGCGTGGCGCAACCTCTCGGGCGGTGAGAAGCAGCGCCTGTCCTTGGCGCTGGCACTCGTGGGCCGGCCCCGGGTGGTCTTCCTCGACGAACCCACCGCCGGGATCGACCCGCAGGGTCGCCAGGTGATCCGCTCGGTGATCGAGTCGTTGCGCGACCGAGGTGTCTGCGTGCTCGTGACCACCCACGACCTCGATGAGGCCCAACGGCTCGCCGATCACGTCGTCATCATCGACCGTGGTCGTGTGCTGGCCGCAGGGACACCCGACGAGCTCCGCCGGCTCGAGTCGTCGGGCGAATCGGGCCAGATCCGCTTCGCCACCACGACAGGCCTGGATACCGCCGCGCTCGGAGCACGGCTCGGGGCCGTCGTCCGCGAGCCGACTCCGGGCGAGTACGTCATCGCCACGCCCGGCGACCCGGCGGTCATCGCGGTGCTCACGGCATGGTTGGCCGACCACGACCACTCGCTCGACGACCTGCGCGCCGGTCGGCAGAGCCTGGAGGATGTGTTCCTGCGCCTCACCACCGACGAACGACCCGACGACCTGGTCGAACAGGGACCGGACGACCAGCCCGCCGACCTGACCGACCTGACCGACCTGACCGGCCGGCGAGGTCGGACGAGCCCCGGGGATCGGTGAGCGTGAACGCCTACGCCACGCAGACCCGCACCGAGCTGACGCTCAGCCTGCGGCAGGGCGAGCAACTGCTCGTGAGCCTCGGCATCCCACTCCTCATCCTCGTGTTCTTCTCGCTCGTCGACGTGCTTCCGCTGCCCGACGGCGTGACCGAGCCTGTCGACTTCCTGACACCCGGCGTGCTCGCGCTCGCGGTCATGTCGAGCGCGATGGTGAGCCTCGGCATCGGCACCGGCTTCGAACGGCACTACGGCGTGCTCAAGCGGCTCGGATCGACGCCGCTGGGTCGGCCCCGTCTCATCGGGTCGAAGATCTCCGCCGTCCTCGCGCTCGAGGTCGTGCAGGTCGTCGCCATCATCGCCGTCGCCCTCCTGCTCGGGTGGCGACCTGACGGGCCCGTCGCGCTGGTCGTGCCCGCCTTCGTGCTGGGCACCGCTGCCTTCGCCGGCATCGGGCTCCTGCTCGCCGGCACGCTCGCCGGCCCGCTCAACCTGGCGCTGTGCAACGGGTTGTACCTCGTGCTGCTCCTCCTCGGGGGCATGATCATCCCGATCGACGAGCTCCCGGCGGTCGTCAGGGTCGTCGCCGAACTGCTGCCCGCGGCGGCGCTATCCGAGGTCATGAACGGGGTCCTGCGCGGCAGCGACATCGCGGCACAGGCCTGGGCTGTGCTCATCGTCTGGGCCGTCGGCGCCCCCATCGCTGCTGCCCACTTCTTCCGCTGGGAGTGACTCGACCGATCCCGAACTGGCAGGCCGAGTCCGTCGCCGACGACGGCTTCTCCCAGCCAGTTCGATCGGTGGTGGAACGATCGGTGGTGGAACGATCGGTGGTGGAACGAGAGGACGCTAGGTCGCGAGGATGTCGCGAGGTCGCGAGGTCGAGTCGATGGGTGTGGGTGTGGGTGTGGGTGTGGGTGTCAGAGGAGGCCGATGGCCGCCGGGACCGCCGTCATCGAATCGGGCGAGAAGAGGCGGAAGGAGAACATGACCGCGATGTACACGCACAGCGCCAGCACCAACCCCGAGTAGAACGCCCAGGTGAGGATCGGCTTGTCGAACTTCAGGTGCATGAAGATGTAGGCGACGATGAAGA
>CAZGEF010000177.1:0-2632 GCA_964525005.1 uncultured Rhabdothermincola sp. | reverse complement strand
CCGGCGGACCCTCTCAGGCCCTACCGCTCATACACCACTTCTCGGGACTCAACCCACTGCGATGCCGACTCATCACGGAACAACCAGAACTCCGAACCGTTCGGCGGCGACACCTTCACCTCGTAGTTCCCCGCCTTCAAACCCGTGAACGTCTTCTCCTGCGAGTAGCCAACCGCCGGATCGCTGACCGACGGCTTGAACGACTGCGTCACCGTCGACCCCGACGGCACATCCCTCGGGATCAGCGACACGCTCACCGACGCCCCGTCGTAGTTCCCGACACGAATCTTGGTCGACCCATCGGTAGCCACATGGGTCAAAGCCGACCGCGCCCCGTTGCCCGTACCTCGATTCGTGAACGGCTGACGCTTCTCCAGAGTCGGCGTCGACGCATCGAAACTCGCCGTTCCAACAACGGTCGGACCACACGAACGAGCGAAGTGATACGACAGCGCCCCCGCCGCCGCTGGCAGCACACCCGCCACCATCTGGATCAATGTGGAAACAACCGCTACTACAACGAGGATAGCTATCTTGCGTACGAAACCACCATGAACAACACGTGGCCAGCTGGCATTCATCGGCAATCCTCCCCAGAACCTCGTTCCAGGTCGCCCCAGCCGACCGTATGTCCAGATCACATCGTCACCAACAACAACCACCTTGAGAGAAACCCGCAGATGAACGCGACATCGACGAGAACCAAACAGATCGTCGCTACCGCTGCCCTCCTGGCGCTGCTGGCCGCCTGCCGCTCCAACAACGACCGATCCACCGCCGCCAGCGAGATCCTCCCGACCATGCCCGCCATCGAAGAAGGCACCGACAGCCCACCCAACAACCAGACCATCCTCACCAGCCTCTACGCCACACCCCTCGCCCAGCTCGGCTACCGCCTCACCACCGGGTCCACTCGCGACGAGACCAACGGCGACTACACCGCAACTGGTACCCAACTCGCCCTCTACACCCAGGCCAACCACCCGGCAACACCCGACGCGTACGACCAGGACATGATCGACCTCGCCTCCACCCTCATCCCTGACGCCTTCGCCCGTTGGCCGGCGATCACCTCCATCGACCTCTGCCAACAACGCGGCGACCACGACACGACCGGTGCCGTCACCCAGCTCACCATCACGCGGACCGCCAGCGACCACCTCGACTGGTCGAACACCACGCTCGAAGAACTCCACGACCTCACCGCGGAAGCCGACAGCGGCATCCAGCTCTTCGTCCACGACACCCCGCCGTGACAGCCACGGCCGTAGCGTCTGCGGCACCCACGACCGCGACAGATCCCACGACCGTCCTCACCACGACGCGTCGCACGACGTCGGCGCCTGCGCGGTGCTGTGACATCCGGGCCGTCGACGCGCCTGCCCGGTAGGACACGTTCGAGGCTCCTTGCCCCAAGCCCCGACATCGGTTCCCCGATCCTCCGACCCCGATCCCGCAGCGCGATCGAACCGGCCGGCGCCCGCCCGGCCCGGTCTGCTGTGCGGGCGAACGCCCCGTCTGCTTCCGGACGAGCGACGCGATTGTGGAGAACGCCTGCCGCGCGGGTATCTTTTCCTGCCGTTCTCCGCTCTCCGCCGCTCGGGCGGCACTCGAACACGACCTGGAGTCAAGTCAAATGGCAGCTATCTGCGAGATCTGTGGCAAGAAGCCGTCGTTCGGCATGTCCGTGAGCCACTCGCACCGGCGCACCAAGCGTCGTTGGAGCCCGAACATCCAGCGCGTGCGCGCCGTCGTGAACGGTTCCACCAAGCGGGTCGACGTGTGCACGTCGTGTCTCAAGGCCGGCAAGGTCACCAAGGCCACCAAGTCGACTCCCGCCCCCTCGGCGAGCTGACCGTGCAGGGCGTCGTCAAGTCGTACGACCCCACCTCCGCCGGGGGCACCGTCATCCACGACGTGTCCCTGGCCGAGTACGAGATCGCGCCCGGAGCGCTCGAGGGTTCGTCGTTCCGCATGCTGCGCCAGGGCCAGCGGGTCATCTGGGACCTCGACACCAACGGCGAGGCCAGCTGCCTGCGCCTGGGCTCCGAGGAGGACATGGGCACCCCCGGCTTCGAGGGCGCCCACCGCGGCGACGGGCGGCACCTCCACGACGGCCCCGACCAAGCCGCCATCGCCGAGCCCCGCTGACGTCGGCCCCCACGGCCACCACCACCCCGCCTGGTCGAACATCGCCCGGTCCAAGACCGGCCGATCGAGCATCGTCTTGCCTCAGGTCTGCCGGCGTCGGATCCCGGCCGCCGAGGCGAGCGCCAGGGCCTTTCATCGCTCGGAGCGATAGCAGCGATCGCTGATCAGAACGGGCTCAACTGGCCGTCGGCCCAAGCGGCGTAGGTAGACTGACCGGCACCAATCTCGCTCAATGGTCGCTCGGCTCCCGAGGATGTCGGCGACGTCGGAGGTAGTTCCCACATGGCCGGCACCACCAGCAACCAGAAGCTGATCGACTGGGTGAACGGATGGGCGGAGATCCTCCAGCCCAACGACATCTACTGGTGCGACGGCTCCGAGGAGGAGTACGACCGGCTGTGCGGCGAGCTCGTCGCCGGCGGCACGTTCCGCAAGCTCGACGAGACGCTGCGCCCCAACAGCTACCTCGCGCTGTCCGATC
>CAZGEF010000176.1:0-2705 GCA_964525005.1 uncultured Rhabdothermincola sp. | reverse complement strand
ACACGTCGTGCGCGTTCTCGAACGAGAAGACCCCGTCGACGCCGGTCTGTTCGAGGTCGCGCGCCCGGGTGCCGGCGTCGAGCAGCGAGGTCGACAGGTTGACGTCGAGCTTGAGCGTCACGAGCGCCGGGCCTTCGACGGCGCGAACAGGTCGACGAGGGTCCACGCGGAGTCGGTGAGCTCCTGCTCGAGCGCGAAGTCGGCGTCGGAGCTCCAGTTCGCGATGGCCATGAACACGGCGCCGAGCAGCAGGTCCGCCAGCACCTCGGGGCGGCGTTCGGGGCGGACCTCGCCCCGGCGCACGCCGTCTTCGACCAGGGCTCGTGCCGCGGTTGCCACCGCGGTGGATCGGGCCAGCGGGCCGACCCCGGACGGATGTGCGTTCTGCATGGCGCCCACCAGTTCGCGATAGGCCGGTTGCGCGGCCATGCCTCGAGCGATGATGGCGAACAGGTCGGGGAGGCGCTCGTCGAGGGGGCGGGGATCGAGCGTGATGGAGCCGAGCAACGCGGTGAACCCCTCGATGCGGTGCGCACCGATCGCTTCGTAGAGGTGGTCGCGGCTCGGGAAGTGGTTGAAGAACGTCCGCTCCGCGATGTCGGCCTCGTCGCAGATCTCCTCGATCGTGACCTCGCGTATCCCCCGTTCGGCGAACAGGTCGATCGCGGCGTCGATGATCGCCTGTCGGGTCCGTTCTCGTCGGCGATCGAAGCGGTTCGGTGTCGGCGCGTCCTCGGTGGCAACCATGACGCCACGCTGACATAGAGTGCAGCCAACTGCAATAGTGCAGGATCGCGGCGATTCGAGGGCCGACGACGGCACTCGGCGACGAGGAGGCAATCCGTGTCCGACAAATCGACGGTGCGAAGCGAGGTCGACGGCGAGGTCGCCACGCTCACCCTGGACCGACCCGACGCCTTGAACGCGATCACGCCGGCCATGCTCGACGAGCTGGGTGACCGCCTCGACGAGCTCGCCGAGGACCCAACCGTCCGAGTCCTCGTGCTCACCGGGGAGGGCCGGGCGTTCAGCGCCGGGGTCGACCTCAAGGCCCTCGGCGATCGATCGCTCGACGGGGGCAGCGTCGGCGACGTCCTCGACGTCCCGGCCCGGCGAGTCATCGAGCTCATCACGACCATGCCGAAGATCGTCCTCGCCAAGGTCAACGGCCACGCCTTCACCGGCGCCCTGGAGCTGGTCCTGGCCTGCGATCTTGTCTTCGTCGCCGAGGAGGCCCGCCTCGGTGACACCCACGCCAAGTTCGGCCTTCGCCCCACCTGGGGCATGAGCCAACGCCTCATCCGCGCTGTCGGCCCAAGCCGCGCTCGTGAGCTGTCCTACACCGCCCGCACCTTCACGGGCGCCGACGCCGCGGCATGGGGCATCGCCGTTCGATCCGTGCCGCGCGCCGAGCTCGACGAGACCGTCTCGGCTGTCGTCGCCCAGATCCTGGCCAACAGCGACGGATCGCTGCGCGCCTACAAGGACCTCTTCCGCGCCGCCCTCGACATGAGCCTCGACCGCGGGCTGACCTACGAGGCCGGCGTCAGCTACCCGATCACCGACACCGACGAACGCGTGGCGGACTTCCGATGAGATCCATGGCCGCGTAACGGATGCCCCACGGGTAGCCGATGAGCTTCGGACGTCGATCGCCCCTGCGGTTGCTGGGGGATTGGAGAGGCCTGGATAGTGCATACCTATCGGCCTGCTGCGTCCGGGATGTTGGCGACGGCCTGGGGGAGTGCCATCGTGAGCCTTCCCGCTTCGTTGGGTGCCCGCCATCCCTGAGCGCCGTGCAGATGGCTCTCAGGCTCTGCCCTTCGGTACGCATGCCCACCATGAGCGCCAGCGCTTCCTGCTCGGCGGGTTCGGGCACGAGCGTGCCCTCCATGCTTGGGTAGCCGGAACTGCGAGCCCAGATCGCTGCGCTGGGAAGCGAGGATCTTCCAGCTGATCGCCCCCGAGGTCAAGGGCGTGAACCAGTCCTACGGGACCCGCTCGTCCACGCGCATGTCGTTCGCTGCATGGGACGGCTGGAACGGCGTGTGCGGACATCAGCACGTCCCCGAGAACGATCACTGGGATGTATGGACGAATCTGCTGGTGCGGAAGTGAACGCCAACGAGCGGATCGTGGGCCTCGTGGGGCTGATCATCGTGGCGCTGGCCAGCATCGGTGCCGCCACTGCCCTGTCGATCCACGACCATGGGGACACGGCTGCATGGCTGACCCTGGCGGGCTCCGCCACGGGTGGCGTGGCGGGCTACGTGACGGGGCGCTCGTCCACCCCACCAACCTGAGCACTGCTCGCTGCGGGGATTCGCTACAGGAAGCCCCACTCGGCGTTGAGCCTGTCAGCGTCCTCCTGCGCCGACTGACGGTCCTCGAACGTTTGGGGGTTCACGAGCAGGCTGGTGCGGTTCTGGACCGCCCAGCCACCGTCCTGTCGGACAACGCCCCACATTCGCCAGGATGTGCTGTCTGCGTTCATGTTTTCCAGCGGTACACCGTTGACGGCGGATCCGTCAACCATCGCTGAACAGATCCTCCTCGTACTCGGTCCGCCTCATCACCAGACGCGCCTACGGCTTCCACGGCCCCGACGCCGCCCTCGCACTCATCATGGCCGCAGCCGGACCCATCTAACTCCAATACCGTTCAGTTTAGGTACCGATGATGGTGGCGACGGGTGGCCCGGTGGG
>CAZGEF010000175.1:0-2772 GCA_964525005.1 uncultured Rhabdothermincola sp. | reverse complement strand
TGGTGACCGGCAGCGTGATGCCGGTGATGTCGCACTCCTGGAAGGCGTCGGTGCCCAGCGACGCCGTGGCGACCTGGCCGGTGATGACGACCATGGGAACCGAGTCCATGTAGGCGTCGGCCAGCGGGGTGACGATGTTGGTGGCCCCCGGACCGCTGGTGACCATGGCGACGCCGGGGCGCCCCGTGGCGTGGGCGTAGCCCTCGGCCATGTGACCGGCACCCTGCTCGTGACGGACGAGCACGTGACGGATCGGCGAGTCGAGGATCGGGTCGTACACGGGGAGGATGGCGCCGCCGGGCAGGCCGAAGATGACCTCCACCCCCTCCAGCTCGAGCGAGCGGATGAGGGCCTGGCCGCCGTCCAGCCGTTCAGGGCTGTTGGCGAGCTTCTCCCGCTCGTCGCTGGCGGGGGGACGTGTCGTCGATGCGGGTTCTGTCGTCATCGCAGTGGGCTTTCTGTCTGGGTTCCCGAGTGTTCGGTGGTCGTGAGGTGTCAGGTGCTGCGTCGTTGGAACGTCCGAGATCGCGGTCTGGCGCCGAAAACTGCAACGACCTCCCACGGGGGGAGGTCGCAAGCACACACGGCGGAAGAGCGCGTGCGTGCCTAGGGAATTACTACGAGCAGGGTCGCGGTGGTGGAGGTCTCCGTGCGCATAGTTCGCTCAGCCTGCCACGACTCACCGCAAGACGGCAACCCGGATCGCTCAGTCTGTGAAGATCGAGCCATGGAGACGACGGCGACCGATGGCGTGAGGCTGTGGTGGGAGGCGACGGGCGATGGCGTGCCCGTGCTGCTGGTCCCGGGGCGGGGCGATTCAACCGACCTCTATCCGACCTTGTTCACGGCCCGTCTCGTCGCCGCCGGCCTCCGGGTGATCCGGTTCGATCCCCGCGACACCGGCCTCTCAGGTGACGGCGGCGACGAGTACACGTTGGGTGACCTCGGCGACGACCTGCTCACCGTGCTCGATGCGGCCGGGGCCGACGCGGCCCACATCGTGGGCATTTCGATGGCTGGACTACTGATGAGCGACATCGCCTCGCGGGCACCTCAGAGAGTGCTCTCGCTCTCGTTCATCTCGTGCGCCAGCCCCGACCCTGACGCCGGGATGGGTCCCGACTTCTTCGACATCATGAGCGACGACGCAATCGGCACGATCTGCCGGTCGTTGGGCTCGCCGACCGAGGAAGACCGGGCGTGGGTCGCCGAGGAGGTCGCCGCCGCACTGGAACGTGCCCCGCTGCGCCCCGACGCCGGTACCCGACACCAAGACGCGGTCTACCGATCCGAGTGGCCGACGGTCGACGATCTCACCCGGGTCACCGCGCCAGCGCTGATCATCCATGGCAGCGCCGACCGCAAGCTCCCCGTGGCCCACGCCGAGGCGTTCGCCAGGCACATCTCCGTCAGCGATCTCGTCGTCATGGACGGCATGGGCCACCTCGCCCGACCGTCGGAGTGGGACACCATCACCGCGCACGTTCTCGCGCACATGACCAGCCACCCGTGCTGATCACCCCGAGCGAGACACGACAACCGCGGGTTGTCCCTCCCTATTCGACAACCTAAGGTTGTCGAATGCCTTGCAGCCCCGAACCCACCGAAACGCCTCGCGTACCGCCGGTCGCGCTCACCTCCTCCGTTCGCCTCGACGATCTCATCGACGGAATCCGCCTTGTCCACGACGACGAGCTCGAGCAGCTGACCAGCGCCATGCTGGCCGCCGACTACCTCGACGACCTGGCCGACCACCTCATCGGCCACTTCGTCGACCAGGCCCGCCGCTCTGGCGCGTCGTGGACCGAGATCGGCGTGGCGATGGGCGTCACGAAGCAGGCGGCCCGCAAGCGGTTCATCCCCAAGGACCCGGGCACGCCGTCCGAGGAGGAAGATGCGAACGACGGCTTCGCCCGCTTCACCCCGCGGGCCAAGAACGCGGTGATGATCGCCCACAACGCGGCGAGCGAAGCAGGCCACGCCGAGATCGTGCCCGCCCACCTCGTGCTCGGTGTGGCAAGCGAGCCGCTGTCCCTCGCCGCCATGGCGCTCGGCGACGTCGGCGTGCCGCTCGACGCGCTGCAGACTGCGGCGACCGCCGCGCTGCCCGATCCGATCGAGGACGCACCCGCACTCGTCCCCTATGGAGATGATGCCAAGAAGGTCCTCGAGCTCACGCTCCGCGAGGCCCTGCGCCTCGGACACAACTACGTCGGCACCGAGCACCTCGTGCTCGCCCTCCTCGAAGCCGAGGGAGACGACAAGACCGGCGCCCTGCGGTCGACCGGTTTGGAGAAGGCCACGTTCGAGCAAGCCACGCTCGCCCGCCTCGGGACACTCTGAGGCACTCCGATAGCCGAGCGATCGAGGCGCAGCGTCGGCGATTCCTCACACTTCCGACACCGACACCGACGTTCTGGCTGGGGGGTGAAGCGCAGGGATCAGCAGATGCAACGGTCGGCCCAGAAGCGCTTCACCCCAGCCAGAACAGCATTGGGCTGGTCACTCTCGTTACAGGGAAACTTCAGCCCTCGGTGATGGCACCTCGTTCGGCGCCTTGGGCCAGGGCCCGGTACTTGGCCAGGACCCCGCGGGTGTAGCGCGGCGGGGGGATCTTCCAGTCGGCCTTGCGGGCCTCGAGGGTCGCCTCGTCCACGAGCAGGTCAATGGTGTGGCTGGTGATGTCGATGCGGATGCGATCGCCCTCGGCCACGAACGCGATGGGGCCACCGTCGACGGCTTCGGGCGCGACGTGGCCGATGCAGAAGCCGT
>CAZGEF010000174.1:0-2775 GCA_964525005.1 uncultured Rhabdothermincola sp. | reverse complement strand
AGGTCGTGGCCAGCGACGAGCGCGAAGGCGGCCGCCGGGCCACGCTCAACTACGGGCACACCCTGGCCCACGCGCTCGAGATCGCCGGCTCGTTCGACCTGCGCCACGGCGAGGCTGTCGCCATCGGGCTCATCTACGCCGCCGAGCTCGCCCGTGTGCTCGGCCGCATCGACGACGCCGCGGTGGCCGAGCACCGGCGAGTCGTGGCCGCATACGGCCTCCCATCGCTCCTGCCGGCGGGCTCCGACCCCGACCAGCTGGTCGAGCTGATGGGCCGAGACAAGAAGAACCTCGACGGGCTCACCTTCGTCCTCGACGGCCCGAACGGCGTCGAGTCGGTCGTGGGCGTCGAACGGGTCGCCCTCGACGCGGCGTTCGACGCCGTCGGCCAGGAACCGGGAGTGGAGGAGCCGTGAGCGACGCGTCCCCGATCATCTCGATCCTGAACGGACCGAACCTGAACCTGCTCGGACTCCGCGAGCCGGAGGTCTACGGCACCGAGACGCTCGACGACCGCGTCGGCGCGGCGCGGGCAGCAGCGACGGAGTTGGGCTACGACATCGAGCACGTCCAGTCCAACCACGAGGGCGACCTCGTCGACGCCATCCACGCCGCGCGGGGCCGGGTCGCGGCCATCGTCATCAACGGTGGTGCGTTCACCCACTACTCGTGGGCGATCCACGACGCCCTGGCCACCTTCGGCGGTCCGGTCGTCGAGCTGCACATCTCCAACCCGGGTGCCCGCGAGGCGTGGCGGTCAGATTCGGTGATCACGCCGGTCGCCACCGGCGTCATCTCCGGGTTCGGTACGGCCGGCTACGACCTGGCAGTGCGAGCAGCGCACGCCGAGCTCACCCGCCGCGCCGAGCCATGACCTCGGCTGCGCTCCGGCTGGTGCCCGACGTCGCCGGTGACGGCCGGCCTCGGCGAGAACGGCGTCGGGCCAGGGGAGTCGTCGGGTGAGCGACGTCGTCGATCACCGCTCGCTGACGCCGATGGACGTCGCCGGCCGTACCGGACGGCTGCGCGCCCGACTGGCCGGGGCCGGCGTCGATGCGGTCCTCGTCACCCACCTGCCCAACATCCGCTACCTCACCGGTTTCACCGGCTCGTCCGCGCAGCTCGTGGTCACCCCCGACGAGCTCGTGTTCGTCACCGACGGGCGCTACGGCGAGCAGTCCCACGAGCAGCTGAGCGCCGCGGGCGTCGCGGCGTCGATCGAGATCGCCAGCGGTTCGGCCCAGGCGGCGATCGTCTCCGCCGTCGGCGCCACCAGGCGGCTCGGCGTCGAGGCGGAGCACATCAGCTGGGCCCGCCAGCGCGAGCTCGCGGCCGAGTGGTTCCCCGACGCGGAGCTCGTTGCCACCGCGGGCCTGGTGGAGGCGTTGCGGCTCGTGAAGGACGAGGGTGAGATCGCCCGTCTCAAGGCGGCTTCGGCCATCGCCGATCAGGCCCTGGTCGAGGTGCGTCCGTTCCTGGCCGAGCGTCCGACCGAGCAGGCCTTCGGCCTCGCCCTCGACACCGAGATGCGCAACCTGGGAGCCGAGGCCCCGTCGTTCGAGACGATCGTCGCCTCGGGTCCCAACGGTGCGCGTCCCCATGCCCGGCCCAGCGGGCGCCACATCGTCGAGGGCGACCTCGTCGTCCTCGACTTCGGGGCGCTGCTCGACGGCTACCACTCGGACATGAGCCGCACGATCATCGTGGGGGAGCCGTCGGCGACCCAACAGCGCATGCTCGACGTCGTGGCCGCCTCGCAGCAGGCCGGCGTCGATGCCGTGCGAGCGGGGGCGATCACGGGCGAGATCGACGAGGCGTGCCGGGCGATCATCGACGACGCCGGGTGGAGCGACGCGTTCCTGCACGCCACCGGCCACGGAGTGGGCCTCGACATCCACGAGGCGCCCCGGGTCGGAGCCGGGGGCGATGCTACGCTCGCCGCCGGCTCCGTCGTCACCGTCGAGCCGGGCGTGTACCTCCCCGACCACGGAGGTGTCCGCATCGAGGACACCGTCGTCGTGACCGCCGACGGGTGCGACGTCATCACGGCTGCCACCAAACGAACGCAGGTCTGACAACGCGCTCGGCGGGAACCCCAACTCCGTCGGCGACCGCAGGCCCCACACCAACAGGATCTCACTGCATGGCCACCACCTCCACCAACGACCTCAAGAACGGCATGGCCCTCGACCTCGACGACGGCCTCTTCGAGGTCGTCGAGTTCCAGCACGTCAAGCCCGGCAAGGGTGGCGCGTTCGTGCGGACCACCATCAAGAACCTGCGCAACGGGTCCGTGATCGAGCGCACCTTCCGGGCCGGCGAGAAGGTCGAGCGGGCCATGATCGACAAGTCCGAGAAGCAGTTCCTGTACCGGGACGGCACCGACTACGTCTTCATGGACAACGAGACCTACGACCAGATCCAGGTGCCCCCCACCTCGCTCGGCGATTCGGCCAACTACCTCGTCGAGTCGGCCTCGGCGGTCCTCAAGATGTACGGCGACGAGATCGTCGGCGTCGAGCTCCCCGCGGCCGTCGAGCTGGACATCGCCGAGACCGAGCCGGGCATCCAGGGCGACCGCGTGTCGGGGGCCCGCAAACCGGCCACGCTCGAGACGGGCCTGGTCGTGCAGGTACCGCTCTTCGTCGAGCCGGGCGACCGCATCAAGGTCGACACCCGCACCGGCGAGTACCTGACCCGGGCGTGAGCGATCCCCGTACGCCGAACCCGCGCACGCCCGGCGAGTTGCCCGAAGGCGCCGTTCCCGATGGCGAG
>CAZGEF010000173.1:0-2800 GCA_964525005.1 uncultured Rhabdothermincola sp. | reverse complement strand
GACCGAGACCGCTGGATGCTCCGATGACTACTGCTCGCACGATGGCACTCCGTCCCATGTCTGTGTCCCGTCCGACTGGTTGCGCCAGCGCGGCGCAGCCCCGGACAGCGATGCTGTGCTCGGTCGGCCTGCGCATGCTCAGCAGGACGCTCGAACCCCCTAGGTGTGACGCATGGTACCCGGATGAGAACGCGTGCTCGCACGGCGGTGACGCGCTCGTGAGCCGGGACGCGGGCCAAGAGGTCGGCCGAGGCCGCGTCGCTACGGCAGGCGGTGGGCGCCGTCGAGACGGATGTTCTCGCCGTTGAGGTAGGCGTTGTCGAGGACCGCCGCCACGAGCAGGGCGAACTCCTCGGGACGGCCGAGTCGAGCGGGGAACGGGATGCCCTCGCCCGGGTCGATGTCGAGGCGGGGGAGCGCGTCGAGCAGCGCCGGCGTGCCCATCGGGCCGGGAGCGATGGAGCACACGCGGATGCCGAGGGGTGCGAGGTCGCGGGCCAGCGGGAGCGTCATGCCGAGGATCGCCGCTTTGGCGGCCGCGTAGGCGACCTGCCCGTACTGGCCCTCGTAGCCGGCTATGGACGACGTGTTGACGATCGTGCCCCGCCAGCCCTCGTCGGACGGTGGGTTCGTCGCCATCGCCGCGGCCACCAGCCGGGTGGCGTTGAAGGTGCCGAACGCGTTGATGCGCATCGTCTCGACGAACGAGTCCTGGTCGTGCGGCGTGCCGTCGTCGCGGACGACCGGACCGCCGCCGACCCCGCCGCCGGCGACGTTCACCAGCGCCGACAGGCGGCCGAGCGCCCGGGCCGCGGCGATCGCCGCCTCGACATCGGCGTCCTCGCACGCGTCGCCGATCACAGCGGTGGCCTCGGGGCCCGGCTCGTCGATCGGCTGGTCAACCAGCGCGTCGATGAGCTCGTTCGCCCGCCGTGCGCTGCGATCGAGCACGACGACCTGTCGGCCGGTTCCGACGAGGTGGCGCACCGTCGCGGCGCCGAGGCCGCCGGCGCCACCGGTGACGATGACCGACCGTGCGGCGGTCCCGGTGCTGGGTGGCGCCATCACGGGGCCTCGTGCCGTGGACGTCGGCCGCGCGGTGTCGCGGTGGTCGGCGGGCGAGCATCGAGGCTTGGCGGGTGGGTCTCGGATGCGACGTTCTCGTTCATCGGGATCTCTCGACTTCCGCTCGGCTGGCGTCGGACGGTACTCGACCGGCCCCGGTGGGTTCAGAGCCGAGTCCGGCAATCGATGGTTCCGAAGCCCGTTCGTCCGGTCTGCTCGGGTGTCTTCACCCACACCTGATGGGTGTGGTCACGGCTGGTCCGGTCTTCTAGTCTCTGACTATGAGACTTGAGGTGACGCGGAAGACGGACCTGGCAACCCGGGCGCTCGTCGTGCTCGCCGATCGGTCCCAGCGGATGAAGGCATCCGAGCTCGCCGAGTCGCTCGGGGCATCGCCGGGGTTCCTCTCGCAGGCGATGACGCCGCTGGTCTCGCAGGGGTGGGTCCGCTCCGAGCCGGGACCCAACGGGGGCTACACCGTCACCAAGGACCTCGGGGAGCTCTCGGTCCTCGAGGTGGTCGAGGCCGTGGAGGGTCGGACCGACGTGGCGGGCTGCGTGCTCGAGGACCGGACCTGTGCGGGTGGCGACCACTGCGCCCTGCACGACGCATGGGCCCGAGCGCGCAGCCACCTCCTGCGCGAGATGGCGGACACCCCGATCGGCGGGATCGATACGGGCGCCCGCGTGGGCGCGGTGAAGCAGCAGGAGGAGCGGTGATGGCCACCCGTACCGACGACGCGACCCCCACGCGGTCGACGCAGTCGCGGCTCCGCTCGGTGGCGCTGCCCACCGAGCACGGTGGCTGGGGCCTCACCGCCGAGCCCGTCGTGCTCGGCCTCGCCATCGCGCCGAGCTGGGCGGGGGTGCTGGTCGGGCTCGCCGCGCTGGTGGCGTTCGTCGCTCGCGCCCCGTTGCGGGTGATCCTCGTCGACCACCACCGCGAGCGGGACCTCGATCGCACCCGTCTCGCCCGGCGTGCGTTCCTTGCCGAGTCGGTGCTCCTGGTCGTGCTCGTCGGTGGGGCCATCGCACTCGGAGGGGTGGGTCTGCTGTGGCCGGTCCTCGTCGCCGCGCCGCTCGTCGTCGTCCAGCTGTGGTTCGACATGCGATCGCGCAGCCGTCGCCTCCTTCCCGAACTGCTCGGCTCGGTGGGCATCTGCAGCGTCGCCACGATGATCGCCCTGGCCGGAGGCGCCGAACCGGCGATCGCCGTCGGCGCGTGGTTCGTGCTGGCCGCCCGTGCGCTCTGCTCGATCCCCCAGGTGCGTGCGCAGGTCGACCGCATCCACGGGCGACCTGCGTCCACGACGCCCCCGTTGCTGGGCGACCTCGCCGCCGTCGTCCTGGCGGGGATCGCGGTGGCCCTCGACGTGGTGCTCGCGGCTGGTGCCGTGGCCGTGCTCGTCGTCGTCGTGGCGCAGCGGGTGGCGATCCCCGCGTTGACCTCGGCCAAGGTCATCGGGGTGTGTCAGACGATCATCGGGCTCGTCATCGTGGTGGTCACCGCTCTGGGCGTGCACCTCATCTGACGCGAGGCGTCATCTCACCGTGAGTGCGTGCGCCCCGAGGTGGCGAAGTCGGTAGCGTCCCACAGATGATCTTCGGAACGTTCGTCCCGCAGGGTTGGAAGATGGAGCTGGCGGGGATCGCGGACCCGCAGGACAAGTGGGCCAAGGCCGTCGAGGTCGCGGTGCTGGCCGAGGAGCTCGGCTACGACTCGCTGTGGGTCTACG
>CAZGEF010000172.1:0-2834 GCA_964525005.1 uncultured Rhabdothermincola sp. | reverse complement strand
AGTCGATCACACGGGAGGGCTCGGCGTCGCTCGACGTCCAGGTCGAGGCGTGCCGCGAGGCGGCTGCCCGGTTGAAGCTCGATGTCGTGGCCGAACTGGTCGAGGCGCCGTCGACCTCGGGCTACAGCAACCGAGGTCGGAACCGGCCGAAGTTCGGCGAACTGCTCGACCTGATCCGGCGAGGTGAGGTCGACTGTGTCGTCGCCTACAAGACCGACCGCTTGTCCCGGGGCGGTGGACCTGGCTGGGCTCCCCTGGTCGATGCGTTCGAGGAGGCCGGACGTGATCCCGACCGAGCCGTGGCCACGACCGACGGGTGGGTGAGCGAGTTCGAGATCGGCATCCGCTCGGCGATGGACCGGGAGGAGTCGAAGAAGACGTCCGACCGCATGCAGGCCGTACGAGCACGGGAAGCGAAGGAGGGCGTGCCGCGGATCGGTGGCCGACGGCCGTACGGCTACACGCGGGACATGAGCGAGCACATCTCCGACGAGGTCGAGCGGATCGAGGAGGCTGCCGACCGGGTGCTCGCCGGCGAGTCGGTGTGGAGCATCTGCACCGACTGGAACAAGTCCGGCGTTCCGACGGTGACCGGCAAGGCGTGGACGGTCCAGACGTTGACGTCGATCCTCACGTCGCCGCGCATCGCCGGCTTCCGGACGCATCGAGGCACGGTCGTCGGTGTGGGCCAGTGGAAGCGGATCGTCGACGAGGACCGTCACGACGCCCTGGTGGCGGCGCTGGCACCGCGCCGGTCGAAGCCTCGCAACGGTCGGACGTACCCGCTCGTCGGTTTCCTGATCTGCGGTAAGTGCGGCGGCCCGCTCCGCTCACTGACCCGGGAGAACGGTGGCCGCTCCTACGCGTGCCGCAAGGGTCCAGGCATGGGCGGCTGTGGCGGCATCCGCATCCAGGCCAACGGTCTAGAGGAGTACGTGCGCGACCTGATCTGCGGCATGCTCGCCGACCCCGTGACGCGGGCGGCCATGGCGGAGCTCGCACCCGCGTCCACACCTGGTTCGACGTCGGATGCGCTCGGCGATCTCCACCTGCGCCGGGAGCGCCTCGTCGACCTGTACACCGAGGGCGACATCGATCGAGCGACGTTCCGGACCCGCCAGGCCAGGCTGGACGACCAGATCAAGCGCGCCGAGACGGAGCAATCGAGCGATGGCCGAGCGGGAGCCATGCCGACGACGCCATCGACGTTCGAGGAGCTCGTGACCACCTGGGAGGACTCCGGCATCGACTTCCAGCGCCAGCTCATCGAAGTGTTGATCGCGTCGATCATGGTCCGACCCGCAACCTCCCGCCGTCGGAGGTTCGACAGCGAACGCCTCGTCGTCGATCTCAGTGCGTGAGGATTTGGCGCAGGCTTGCCGCGCCGTCCCACCTTGTCGGCTCCGCTGAGAAGCCCTGCCGAGCTTCGGCGAAACGGTCAGAGGCTCACCCGAGCCCGTAGTCTGTGGCCGTGGAACCAGCGGATGATGTCGAGATCGCGAGGCAGAGGTGGTTCGATGCCAGCGCCCGAGCCACTGGCCTCGCGTCCGAGCTATTCCAACCGGGCAGCGGATACGGGGATCCTGGCGCCATGGCTCAGGACCAGCACCGCCTTGAGTCCGCGCGGGCCGAGGCGGACCACCTGTTCCGCGAATATCAACAGATCGATCGTCGGGCGATCGATCTCGAGATGATGCAGCTGCAGCGCTCGCAGCGGCTCGCTGCCTGGTGTTCGCTAGCGGTTGCGTTCGTAGTGGGACTGGCAACCATCGTGAGCATCATCATCGCCATCAACGCGTAGGCCCGAATCACTCTCTCGCTGTCGAGCGCTCCTCAAGTGCCAGATCCCCGTCGAGCAGTGGGTCACGCGGCCCGCGGACCTTCGACCTCGCGTTGCAAGCCTTTGCGACGTTCGACGGCCGCCCGTATCGCTCGGAGAAGCGGAACCGTCACCGCGGTCGAGGTGATCGACGGGGCCAGGCCCGCTCGCTCACGGACCTCTCGAGCCCGCACCACCTCCGCTGGCAGTGGCTCCTCGCTGGTCATAGTCCCAGCCCCATCTGCTCGATCGCCGTTTGCTTGGCGGCGCTCCTGTCGAGGGCTCGGCGGAGGTCGGCCACGGGGTCGTCGGGCTCATGTGAGGCGACGACGTAGACGTGGTTCCGGAGCCGGCCGCGGGTGATCGACGTGTAGCCGGCTTCCGCGTAGAGCGAGTCGTCGCCGAGCACGAGCGACACATCACACGTCATGCCCTGCGCCTTGTGCACGGTCATGGCGTACCCGTGCGTCAAGTGACCCTCGGCGGCGTACCGGGCGGGGATCTCAAACCGGCGACCGTCCGGCGTGTCGACGAGAAGGTTACCCTCCTCCATCCCGGCGATCGTGCCCTGGGTCCCGTTCATCACGCCGATGCGACGGTCGTTGCGGAGCGCCAGCACCCGATCACCGATGCAGAAGTCGGTGTCGTGGGTCGCGATCACCCGGTTGCCGAGCTGCCCGTTTCGATGGAGGAGCCGCCGGGCCCGGTAGTTGAGGTCGTCGACGTCGGCGTGGCGCAGGGCGAGCATGACGGCCTGTTTGTCGTCGTTGTGCTCGAGGAACCAGTCCTCGGCAAGGCTCGACCGGACATGGTCCGCGTTCTCACCGACCGTCAGCCCGCCCAGCCGGTGGAGGCGGAGGAGTGTTCGGTCCACGTCGCCGTTGCGCAGCGCGAGGGCGGTGGTCGCCTGGGCAGGGACCTGAAGCCGACGGTTCTCGGTGAGCTCCACGGCGCCGAGACCGCGAGCGAGGGCGGCGAACATGCCACCGGCCTCGATCTCGGCGAGCTGCTTGTG
>CAZGEF010000171.1:0-2898 GCA_964525005.1 uncultured Rhabdothermincola sp. | reverse complement strand
GAAGGCGGTGACGCTTGCCGAGGCGGGCGTGGAGGTGCCCGATCTGCCTGGTGTGCCCCAGCTCGGCACACCCCTCGAGGGTGCGGTGACCGAGCAGGACCTCGCCGAGCAGCTGTTCGTGCTGGTCGAGCAGGCCCGCCAGGCCGGCATCGATCCCGAGTCCGCCCTGCGCACGGCGGCAAGGGCCTACGAGCGAGCAGCCAGAGCGGCCGAGTCCCAAGCCGACTGAGGGCTCACCGACCGTGTCTGACCCGACCCAAGGAAGCAAGATCGCGCGGAGCCCCAAGGCGGGCGGGGATCTGGGGGCGGCAGCCCCCAGCGGGGTGTGGGGCAGCGCCCCATAGCGGGGGTGCAGGGGGCCTTGGCCCCGCCGTCGGGAGAGGAGCTTGCTCCGACCCGACCAAGAAGCGAGCGAGCGCAGCGAGCTCCCCGAGCCCGAGATCTACAGCTGGTCCAGTCGGTGGAGGAAGGCGGCCATGGCCTGGCGGCTGAGGTTCTCGGCGGGATGGAAGGTGTTGTCGGCGTACCCGGTGGTGATGCGCGTGCCGGCCATCCAGCGGACGGCGTCGCGGAAGGGGTGGCCCGACGGGACGTCGCGGAACGAAGGGGAGCCCACCGGTACGGGGGGCCGACCCTGGAACTTCCAGAGGAACGAGGCGACCGCCTGGCGGGTGACCGGGCTGTTGCCCCGGAAGGTGCCGTCGCCGTAGCCGGTGGCGTAGCCTTCGCCGGCCATCCACCGGATGGCGGTGCGGAAGGGGTGAGCTGCCGGCACATCGGTGAAGTTGGGCGCCCCCGCCGCGGGCGCAGGTTGACCGGCGTAGCGCCAGAGGAAGGCGGCGAGGGCCTCGCGGGACACGTCGTCGTTGGGCCGGAACGTGCCGTCGGCGAAGCCCGAGGTGATCCCCGAGCTCTTGAGCCACGCGATGTCGGCGGCGAACGGATGCGAGAGGGTCAGGTCCCAGAACGGTCCGTTGCCCTTGATCAGCACGTTGCGACAGCCGAGGTTCACCGTGGAGCCATGGCCGGCCAGGTTGCGCGCCGCGAGGCACACCGAGCGCGTCGCTCCGCCGGCCGCCGTCACCGTGACGTCGAGGCCGTGGTGGTCCCCGAAGCCCTTGCGGCTGTTGCCGACATCGGGCCTCGATGCGTTGGCCGTCACCGACGACACGAGCGCGCCGTCGACCCTGATGTCGACGACCACGGCACCGGTGCTGTCGGGGTCGATGGCCCAACCGGTGACCTTGAGCTTGTTGACCGCGGGCGAGGTGGCGGAGTCGAAGCTGCCGACGGCCTGGCCGAGGGCGGACTTGTTCGGGCTGGAGGCGAACCGGACGACGGAGTACGTGCGACCGCCGCCGTAGGCGATGCCGATGCCGACCCGGTCGTACTGGCCGCCCAGGATGTTGCCCAGGTGACCCGGGCTACCCAGGTAGTTGTTGTGCATGGTGGCGATGGCGCCGGGGCCGCTCGTGACGTAGGCGATGTTCTCGCCCCAGCTGTTCATGCCGGGCACAGCGGCCCCGGCGTGGGCCTGGAGGTTGACGTCGTGCGCGAAGGAGCCCGTCGCCGCCATCCAGTTGGCGTGGGCCTGGGCGGTGCCGGCCAGGTTCTGGTCCCAACCGAGCCAGGCCTTGCCGTGGGCCGAGCGGGATTGGTTGGTGAGGACGTACAGGTGGGAGGCGTCCCCGCTGGGCGCCGTGGCGCCGGCGGGCGCCGAGAGGCCGACGGCCACGCCGACGACGAGGGCGAGGGCCGCGACGAGGGCGGGCAGCCTGCGGGTCATGAGCGGTTGCGTCGTCTGCCTGGGGTGTTCCACTATCTGGAGGGGCTTGTGCATCTGAGGGGCTTCTGTCGTCGTCGGGTCGGATCTCCCACCGAACCTTGCCCGTCGCCCGGAGACCAGACCACTTCGTCGAGGTCCAGACCGGTGGTAGGGCCAGACCAGTCGTTCGGGGATTGGCGAGCTCCGCCGGGGGCGTGCACGGTCTTGCCTACGTTGTCGGCACTCCGGGGGGTCGCCTTGAGGCACGGCGGCGAACGGGTCGCCGTTTCGGAGGCCGAGGGACGGGTCGGTAGTGTTTGGGGTCCTCGGTCCGGGTGCGCCACCTCCGCGCGCGCACGTGCCACGATTCACACGGCGGGCATCGTCCGCCCTCTCTCACAGGAGCACATCGGTGAGCATCATCGAACACCTCGTCGGCCGTGAGGTCCTCGACTCGCGTGGCAACCCAACGGTGGAGGTCGAGGTCGTCCTCGACTCGGGTGCTCGGGGTCGTGCGATCGTCCCCTCCGGTGCCTCCACCGGTCAGTTCGAGGCCGTCGAGCTCCGTGACGGCGGAGACCGCTTCGGCGGCAAGGGCGTCGCCGATGCCGTCTCGCACGTCGAGGGCGAGATCTACGACGCGCTCGTGGGCTTCGACGCACTCGATCAGCGTGACATCGACCGTGTGCTGGGCGAGCTCGACGGTACCGACAACAAGGGCCGCCTCGGCGCCAACGCCATCCTCGGCGTGTCGCTCGCCGTGGCCAAGGCGGCGGCCGACGAGCTCGAGCTGCCGCTCTTCCGCTACGTCGGCGGCGTCAACGCCCACGTGCTGCCCGTACCGATGATGAACGTGCTCAACGGCGGCGAGCACGCCGACAACAACGTCGACATCCAGGAATTCATGATCATGCCCGTGGGTGCGGCCTCGTTCTCCGAGGCGCTGCGCTGGGGCACCGAGACCTATCACGTGCTCAAGAGCGTTCTCCACGACCGCGGGCTGGCGACCGCCATCGGCGACGAGGGCGGATTCGCCCCCAACCTGGCATCCAACGAAGAGGCCGTCACCCTGCTGCTCGAGGCCATCGAGAAGGCGGGCTACACGCCGGGCGAAGACATCTCCATCGCGCTCG
>CAZGEF010000170.1:0-2949 GCA_964525005.1 uncultured Rhabdothermincola sp. | reverse complement strand
ACCCGCTCGACTTGAACGTGACCCGCCCGTTCGCGCCCACCTTGAGCACCGCCGCGGTGCTGGTGGTCTCGGCCGCCGCGAAACGGGGACCCACGGTGCCGATGGTTCGGTCTGGTCTGACGCCCACGCCTTGACCGCCCCCGCACCCGACGGGCCAGCCGCGATGATGTTCACGGCTCATGACGGTCGATGATTTCAGGCCACAGCGATTTCGGCTCACCACCATGCTGCTCACACAAATTGTAGAGCTCTGACGGCACCCGATCAGCGCCGCACTCCTCGCAGGTCTCGCCGTTCGGATTCCAGATCCCTGTTGAACGAAAGCGGCGAACTGCATACTCCCAGTCATAGCTACGATCCACAGGTTCCGGCTCGGGCTCACTTCCGGCGAAGAACCCTTCAAGCCAATCGGCCGCGGCCCGCGACATCTCCGTCAAGTTGTCGAGAGATTCCGTATAGACCAGATCCTGGTGTGTCCAGTAGGCGAGAAAGTGTCCCGGAACGGAGTGGCCATTGGAACCGAGATAACCCACGTTTCCGTCTTCGTCTCGCACCCATCTTCGTCGATCAAACCTCTTGTCCATGGTACTCACGCGTTCAGGAGACTCTCAGGGGATGGCGCCAAGAGCCTTAGTCCTATCCCTATCCCAATACCTACCGCCGCCTCGTCGATCCAGTCAGGGCAGCTGAAAGATAGCTCGCCGCGCTTCCTATCAATATTGGTCGCGAAACGGTCCTTTCTCAACCTTTCAGACGCCAGTACTCCACCAACCCACGAATACCCCCTTTAACGCCTCGAACGCAGACCTCAACCTCGAATGGCCCCGAGTGCGAGCATCCAGATAGGCCTCTCGGAGAAACCATCCGGTAACCCCGACGACTGCTGGAATCGGAACCAGAAGCAAGAACCGGGGAAGGCCAACTCCGACACCGGAGATCACCAACGGCAGAAACGACAAGACGAGAAAGACGGCAAGGACCCACCACCGGAATCTCTGCCAATGTGACTTTCTCACGGTAGTCCGCCGAGGAAGTCGAGCCAGTCGGACCCGCCAAACGGCATGACGCCACGAGCGAATCGAACAAGGTTGTCACCGGTCGTGCAGTCACCCTCACCGGGGTAGGGATCCTGATCAAACCGGTACAGCTGCCTAATCCCCCTCGCCGAACGCAACCCGCCAGAGCCAATTCCGTATGCTCCCGCACCCACGCAGAGAGCGATCAAGGGACCACAGCTGGCCGCGCCCACTATGAGGGCACCACCAACCATCATCTTGGTTCCGCCGAGCATCATATTCGTGCTTCCAGCGAGAGCAGTGCCCCAGTCCTTCTCCCACTCCTTGTTCCAGGCATCCTTGATGGTTTCCTCGACGTACTCGACCGTGCTGCCGATTAGCTCTCCACCGGCCCCAGCGACATCGGCCACATCCTCGACGCAGCCCATCGGGTCGGACCATCCGCACAGACCAGTCGGATCAACCAGATTCAGCGGATTGCCATAAACGTACGAGTACGCCGAACGTGTCAAGGGCTCGATGGGGTCGCGGGTAAGGAATTGGCCGGTGGTGGGGTCGTAGAAACTCAACGACCCAACGATGCCTCGGCCCGAAACCGGGCGGGCACCCGACGTGACCAGCGGTTTCGCGGGCCGATCGACGCGACGCCGGTCCGAGCAGCGGCCCGGACGCGCGAACGCGTGTTTCTGGCCACTGGTGGTGTGGCCGCGATGGGTCTCGCCGATGGTGAGCGGTGTCACGGGGTCAGTCTCGCGCCCGGCGTTGGGTGGTGCCGGGCTTTACGCCTGGCGGTCGGCCAGGTCAGGGCACGAGGGTGAAGGCGTCGATGTGGGCGGGACGCACGACACGGAAGTCGCGGTGGTTGATCGTGGCGACGGTGCCGATGCGGAGTCGTTCGGCCACGGCGATGACCGAGGCGTCGACGAAGCCGAGGTCCATGTCGGCGTAGCGGTCGACGAGCTGCGCGGTGCGCTCGTAGTCGGCGGGGCCGAGGGCTTCGATGCGGGGGTCGTCGCCGGTGAGCCCGGCGAGAAACGCGGCTTCGGCGGCGGGGCCGACGCGGCGGCCGAGCAGCCAGCACACTTCGACGATCACGGGGGCCGGGACGATGACGGGGCCGTGGTGGTGGTCGAACCAGTCGAGGCAGGCCTGGTGGTGGGCGTCGTCGCGATCGGCGACGGCGACGAGGGGGCCGGTGTCGACGACGACCGGGTCGGTCACGAACCGAACTCGTCGCGTCGGATCGCTTTGTAGCGCTCCGACAGGGTGCCGTCACCGGACGCTGCGACACCCGAGAACGCGAACCGGTGCCCGGCGGGGTCGGTCGCGGCGGGTAGCGCTTCGGCCAGTTCGGAGATCACGACGTCGATGCCGATCCCGCGGCGTGCGGCTTCGGCCTCGAGGCGGCGAAGCGTGGCCGGGGGCAGATCGACGGTGACGGACATGGCCCCAGTGTAGAGCCGCCCTGTGGCCACCACCCGGCTTGCGAAGAGTCACAGGCCGAGGCCGAGGTCGTCGTCGGGGCCTGGTGGTGGGCGGTGTTGGATGGCGTCGAGCCGGGCGGTGATGTCGGCGACCCGCTCGTCGAGGTCGTCGCCGGCGTGGTCGGGTTCGGGGAGCGCTGCAAGGAGTTCGGCGGCGCTGGTGCCGATGGAGGTGCCTTCGGGTTCGGGCAGCGCGGCGAGCAGCTCGGCCGCCATGGGGTCGAGGTGCTCCGAAGCGAGGCGTTGGGAGCGGTCGCGGGTGAGCTCTCGCTCGATATGAGCCAGGACTTCCTCCCGCCCCTGTGGTCGCTGCGCTCCCGTCGGGTTGGGGTCGAGGAGGGCCTGGAGATCGGGGTCGGGTTCGAGCATGTAGAGGCGGTTGTCGTGGCGTCCTCGTGAGAGGGCGGTGTAGGCGGCTTGGCGGTCGAGGTCGCCGTCGTCGCCGAGGA
>CAZGEF010000169.1:0-2955 GCA_964525005.1 uncultured Rhabdothermincola sp. | reverse complement strand
GTTCGCCGACCGCTACGCCGACGGGTTCGGAAGGGCCCGTTAGGCCTCCGATCGACCGGAGCACGAATCGAGAGCGCTCGGGCGAGGCGGCGGTGGCCGAATCAAACGCCTGAGCTGATCACGAACCGGGCAGAGGAGGGACCGGAACCGGTTCCCACGTGCGGCAGTCATCGGAGCGCAGAGCGACATCATCCCCCACGATCCACCATCCGGTAGCGGTCCGAGTCACGTACCGCAGGTCGTCAGGCCCGTCATACTCGTACACCTGTTCCATCTTCGATGGGCTAGTCCCGCATACGACCGCCCCACCTTCTTCCACACCAACGAAGAGCCGGTCACCCGATTCGATATCCGCAAGCCATGCGTCCGCGAACACCGGACGGCTTGATTCTGACCACGCAAGACCGTCGGCTGACCGACTCTTGCTGGTCACCCACAACGAACTCTCGCTGTCCCAAGCGATCGGTCCCGCGTTGCTGGATCCGGACCCGGTAGCGCAACGCCAATCTCGACCATCGTCGGACAAGGCAATCTCGGATGTGTCGTCCTTGACGGTTGCCGCCCACCGTCCGGCGCCGTCGGTTGCCAAGTGGGCAAGGTCTTCTCCACAGCGGGCAGCGACGTCGAAGGTGACACCGTCGGTGGAGGTGGCGATGGCAGCCGGACCGCTGCCGCCGTCGAATTGCGCGAGAGCGACCCATAGACCATCGGCGTACGCGATCGCGTACCAGCCGTAGATGTCGTCGGCACCAGGCGGGTTGCTAAGCGGCACCCAGTTGGTGCCGTCGGTGCTCGTCCACAGCTCCGAGTCATACGTGGCCACGGTCGTGCGCTTCCCGTCGGTGGCTACGTCCCGAACGACCGGCTCGTCGCCGCTGCTGGACTGTAGGGCGATGGTGCCATTCTCGTCGCGGTAGGCAAGGGACAGCCCGGCGATGACCGGTGCCGCTGTCCCGTCAGACGAGGTGGTTACCTCGTCCGCGGCGGGTGTTGCGGTGACGTCCTGCCCGCCGCTGCCGCAGGCGACGCAACTCACTGCGATCAGCCCCGCAGCCAGCACACCCCCGACCCTCGTCGTAGTACGCCTTCCCGACCCTGACAGTGGTTCGCCCATCGTTCGCCCCTTCTTCCCGCTCGAATGCGCCGCGGTTGATCGTCGAGGAAGATCGGGGCGCTCTGGTTCTCCCCGCCATCGGCTCCGGTGTACGTGGCGGTCGAGCTCTTGTCTTACCCCCTCCGTGAGGTCGGTCCGAGTTGATCGAAAGGGTGGTGGAGCGATGCGGAACCTCACATTGGTGGACGAGCAGTTCGAAGACGACGGTGGAGATCGGTTGTCCCGAGCGGTAACACTGGTTCTCGATTGGGCAGACGGCGACACGATCGACAGCGCGACGCTCGGGTCGATCGTGGATGAGGTCGAGGTGCCCGCGTGGGAACGCGCAGAGCTGCTGAACGCCGTCGAGTCGGCAGGCCTTCGCGTCGTGCAGGACCGCACGGCCGAGCGGTGGATCGTGGAGGCGGATGGTCGACGGACGAGCTTCCTCGGCTACTACGACTTGCTCGGTCGGGCGTCGGCGCGTCGGCTCACCCGGGATGAGGAGGAGTCGCTGGCGGGGCGCATCGCTCGCGGTCGCGAGGCCGAGGCGGATCTCGACGGCGACACCGAGCTGGACCCGGTCGTACGCCGCGATCTGCTTCGCCTCGTTCGCGACGGGAAACGGGCCAATGGGGAGTTCCAGGTCCACAACGTCCGGCTCGTCGGCAAGATCGCCCGCAGCTTCCTGCCTCGGCTGGGCGCGGGCATGACCATCGAGGACGTGCTGCACGAGGGCTACTTCGGGCTACTTCGGGCTCGTGCGCGCCGTCGAGAAGTTCGATGCCTCGAAGGGGTTCAAGTTCTCCACCTACGCCACGTGGTGGATCCGCCAGGCGATGGAGCGTGCCGTCGCCACCTCAGCCCGCACCATTCGCGTGCCTGTGCACTACAACGAGGAGATCCGGCGGGTGTGGCGAGCCGAGCAAGCGTTGGCGCTCGATGGCGTGGTGGTCACCGACGAAGCGATCGCCGCGTTCCTCGACATCACGATCGACAAGGTCCACGAGCTGCGTCAGGCCGACACCGCGCCCGCCTCGTTCGACGAGACCCAGATCGTCCACGGCGCTCCAAGCTGTCGCTCGCTCGCGGAGGAGATCGCCGACAGCAGCGATGACGTCGGCCTGATCGGGCTCGTCGACGCAACGGCGGCAATCCTTGCCGAGCTACCCGAACGGGAGCGGGCGATCCTCATGCTGCGCTTCGGGCTGAGCGATGGTCAGCCACGCACCCTCGAAGAAGTCGGCAAGACGTTCGGCGTCACCCGCGAACGGGTTCGCCAGATCGAAGCAAAGGCGTTCACCCGGATCAAGGCCTCGGTTCGGGCCGACGACTACCGCGAGCTCGTGGCCTGATCGAGCGAAGCCCGGAACGTCGACGACGAGGGACGTGGCAACGGATGAGAATTGAGGTGGTCGCACTACTGTGCCGTATCTCTCGCACCTGGCTGACCGGGACCACGAGGAGCAACCGATGAGCAGACAGTCGAAAGAACGGGGCTCGCAGGCCACACCGCCGTCACCCCAGCCCAGTCAACCGAATGGCCCGAGTCAGACCGAGACAAGGGGCTCCGCTCCGCCGAAGTCAGGCTAGGCCGAGGCCAGGTCGCTCGTGCGCGGTCGCCGGGCTGGCCACCGATGGGCTCGGCAGCCCGTCTCCGGCAGGTGGACGACACCCAGGGTGTGGTACCCGACTGATTCGGCCTCGCCGGGGCGGTCAGGCGGTTCGTGCTGGGGTCGGTGGTGGTTCCGCGGGGTGCTTGAGCAGCTCGATCACGGCGCCGTCGTCGAGGTGCAGCCGCACCACCAGGGGGTCGCGCGAGGGCAGCTCGACCTTGGCGATGGAACGGCCGAGCACCTCCT
>CAZGEF010000168.1:0-3059 GCA_964525005.1 uncultured Rhabdothermincola sp. | reverse complement strand
TCAAGAAGGACACCCCCAACCACGAGACCGTCGGACGCCTGGCCCGCAAGGCCGCGGGCCGTTTCGTCAACAAGGAGACCAAGCGCCGGCCGATGATCGTGCCCGTCGTCATGGAGGCCTGACGCGCCCTCCCCGCGTCGCGGGCACCGGGACGGCGGGTCCTGCCCCGGTAGCCTGGCCCCGATGGGTGACGAGGACGGGTTGGCGCTCGAGGGCGAGCTCTCGGGGGTGCTCGAGGCGGTGCTCGCCGTCGGGTCGGATCTCGATCTCGTCGCGGTGCTGCGGCGGATCGTGGCGACCGCGACCACGCTCGTCGACGCGCGCTATGGGGCGCTCGGCGTGCTCGATCCGACGGGGTCCCGGCTCGTCGAGTTCATCCCGGTGGGTCTCGGTCCTGAAGAGGTCGCCCGGATCGGACGCGTGCCCGAGGGTCACGGACTGCTCGGCCTGCTGATCCGCGACGCCCGTCCCATCCGCTATCCCGATCTGAACACCCACCCGGAGTCGTCCGGGTTCCCGCCCGGTCACCCGCCCATGACGTCGTTCCTCGGCGTGCCCCTCCACGTGCGCGACCAGGTGTTCGGGAACCTCTACCTCACCGACAAGCGGTCGGGTGGCGAGTTCACCGAGGCCGACGAGCACCTCGTCGTCGGACTCGCAGCGGCAGCCGGTGTCGCCATCGAGAACACGCGGCTGCAGGCCCGGGTGCAGGACCTCGCCCTCATCGAGGATCGTGAGCGCATCGCCCGAGATCTGCACGACACGGTCATCCAGCGGCTCTTCGCCAGCGGGCTCTCGCTGCACGGCGTGTCACGCCTGGTGCGCGGCGATCCGGACGAAGCAGCGCGACGGGTCGAGTCGGTGATCGACGAGCTCGATCTGACCGTGAAGGAGATCCGCACCGCCATCTTCGAGCTGGAGAACCCTCCCTCTGCCGTGGGCGGTCTCCGTCAGGAGATCGCCACCGTCATCCGGGACCTGGCCGAGCCGGCGGGTCTCCACGAGCACCTGCGGTTCGACGGGCTCGTCGACACGATGGTGGGCGACGACCTCGCGACCGATGTGGTGGCGACCGTTCGCGAGGCGGTGTCCAACGTCGTGCGTCACGCCGCGGCCCATGAGGTGACCGTCGAGGTCAAGGTCGGACCCGAGGTGCGGGTGAGGGTCCTCGACGACGGCATCGGCGTGGTCGAGCGCCAGCACGCGGTGGGGACGGGACGAGGCCTGCCCAACCTCACGACACGGGCCCGCCAGCGCGGAGGCTCGCTGGTGGTCGAGCCCCGCCCCGGGGGTGGTACCGCGCTGGTGTGGACGGTCCCGAACCCGACCTGATGCTCTGACCCCATCGTCTCGTCTCGTCTCGTCTCGCCCCGCCTCGCCCCGATGCCGTGGGGCGAACTGGCAGGGAGCGTCCGTCGTATTCGACGGGTTTGGCCTGCCAGTTCGGGTTCGTCGGTGAACTGGCAGGGAGCGTCCGTCGTATTCGACGGGTTTGGCCTGCCAGTTCGGGAGACGGGGACGCCTACCTCGCTCGGATCCGGTGAAGCCGGGACCTCTGGCCCTGTTGCGGGGGCGGGTCGGCGCTCATGATCGGGGCCATGGCCATCCCAGGGGTGCAGAGGATCGCCCGCCGGGTTCCGCGCCCACCACCCGTCGTCGAGATCACGGCCTGGCTCGTCGTCGCCGCGATCGCCGTCGTTCTGGCGCGCCGGCTCCGGCGCAGCGCGGACGTCGTCCGCCACCTCGCATCGGTCGACGTCCGGGCGCGGGTGGCCGCCGAGGAGCACGACTCCGTCGTGCAGTCGCTTGCCGTGGCCAAGTGGGCGTTCGAGGCGGGTGAGTCCGATCGTGGCCTCGAGCTGCTCACGGGCGCCATCGACCGGGCCGAACGCGCCGTCGTCGACCTCCTCCGGTCGCCGTCGGCCCGCTCGAGCTGGGCCGGGTGGCAAGGTCGGCGGCCTCGTGCCGTTCAGGTCCCCGACGAGCGGATCCTGCGCTCCTCGAGGCGCACCGCGTAGGCGGCGGCCTCGGTGCGTCGGCTCATCCCCAGCTTGGCGAGGACGTTGGACACGTAGTTCTTCACGGTCTTCTCGGCCAGGAACATCTCATCGGCGATCTGGCGGTTGGTCTTGCCCTCGGCGATGAGGTCGAGGATCCGACGTTCCTGCGGCGTGAGCCCCGAAAGACCGTCCTCGTCCTCTCGGCGTCGGATCCGGTCGAGCACCCGCTCGGCCGCGCCGTCGTCGAGGAGCGTGCCACCCGACCCGACGGTGACGATGCCGTCGAGGAGCTCGTTGCCGCGGACCTGCTTGAGGAGGTAGCCCGAGGCCCCGGCGAGGATCGCGGCGTGGTGCGCCTCGTCGTCGGCGAACGACGTGAGCATCACGCAGGCGATCTCGGGGTGGCGCGAGCGGATCTCGCGGCACACCTCGATGCCGTCGCCGTCGGGCAGCCGGACGTCGAGGACCGCGACGTCCGGGCTCGTGGCCGCGATGCGGCTGAGCGCCTCCTCGGCGGTGCCGGCCTCGCCGACGACCACGACATCGGGCCCGGCCTCGAGGAGCTCGCGCAGGCCGCGTCGCACGATCTCGTGGTCGTCGAGCAGGAAGACGCGGATGGTCACCGGCCCAGTATGTCGCTCCCTGCCGATGTCGCTCCCCATATGGCGCGCCCGATCTCGTTCCGGCCGGGAGCCGTCGGTGCCTGACGCGACCGATTCCCGGCCAGGACCGTCTTGTGGGGGAACGGTTGTGGGCAGGACGGCTCGGGCCCGTCGTGCGGCGGATGTCACGCCGGTCCTCGGGACCTTCGGCCCTACTGACGGATCCGTCACCGGCACACGATCAGACCATGTCATCGCCCCGCTCATCTCACGAAGACCCGGCCGCCGACGTCGAACCGTCGTCCGCGCTCGTCCGCACCGCCGGGCGCGACAACGTATCGGTCATCTCGATAGCGGTGGCCTTCGGTGCGGTCTTCCTCGCCATCTTCGCCGTGGGGCTGGGATGGCGGGCCGTCGACGAGAGCAAGGGCGGTGGAGGAGGGTCCGCCGAGACGGC
>CAZGEF010000167.1:0-3061 GCA_964525005.1 uncultured Rhabdothermincola sp. | reverse complement strand
GCGCCACCGACGTCATGATCGGCGGCAAGGTCGCCGTCGTGTGCGGCTACGGCGACGTCGGCAAGGGCTGCGCATCTTCGCTGCGCGGTCAGGGCGCACGCGTGATCGTCACCGAGATCGACCCCATCTGCGCCCTGCAGGCGGCGATGGAGGGCTACGAGGTCACCACGCTCGAGGCGGTCCTCGACACCGCCGACATCTTCATCACGACCACGGGCAACAAGGACATCATCACCGCCGAGCACATGGCGAAGATGAAGCACCAGGCCATCGTGGGCAACATCGGCCACTTCGACAACGAGATCGACATGGCTGGCCTCATGAAGATGAGCGACGTCACGCGCGTCAACATCAAGCCGCAGGTCGACGAGTACGTCTTCCCCGACGGCCACGCCGTGATCATCCTGGCCGAGGGTCGCCTCCTGAACCTGGGCTGCGCCACAGGACATCCGAGCTTCGTGATGTCCAACAGCTTCACCAACCAGGTCATCGCCCAGATCGAGCTGTTCGGCCACACCGACTTCTACGAACGCAAGGTGTACACGCTGCCCAAGCACCTCGACGAGAAGGTCGCCCGCCTCCACCTCGACTCGCTCGGTGTGAAGCTCACCAAGCTCACCGACGACCAGGCCGCCTACCTCGGCCTCCCGGTCGACGGCCCCTACAAGCCGGATCACTACCGGTACTGAGAGGTTTCGGGAGCCGCTCGTCATCTGAGCGCTCCGCTCGCTCACTTGTCGGTCGAGTCGGAGCAAGCTCCTCGTTCGACGCCGGGGTTACCGGTCGACGCCGCACGCCCGTCCTCTTGCCTGAACCTGTCGCAGGGGCTTCGTAGCCTCGCTCGCGTGGGTATCGGCGATCTCCTCTTCCCGGTGTCGTGCCTGGGGTGCGGCGAGCTGGCCGGCGCGCTGTGCCCCTCGTGCGTCGGCCAGCTCGAGCCACCTGAGCCGTTCCCGGTGCCCGAGGGCCTCGACACCTGCACGGCGCTCACCTCGTACGCAGGTGTCGCCCGGCGGGTCGTGTCCGGTCTGAAGTACCGCAACGACCGCAGCGCGCTCGCCGCCCTGGCGGCGTCGGCCGCGCGGGCCGTGCCGGTCGACCGGCACCTCCACGTGGTCACGTGGGTCCCCACCGTGCCGTCGCATCGGCGGGGGAGGGGCTTCGACCACGGCGAGCTGCTCGCCCGGGCGGTCGGGCGGTCGGGGCAGCGACCGGCGCGGGCGCTGCTCACCCGAGCCGAGGGACAGGGCCAGACGGGACGCGGTCGCGACGCTCGCCGGAGACCCACGCCGTTCCTGGTGCGTCGTCGGGTCGCGGGCTCGGTGCTGCTCGTCGACGACGTCCTCACCACCGGAGCGACCCTGAGCGCGGCGGCCGAGGCGTTGCGCGCCGCAGGGGCCGGAGCGGTCCACGGCCTTGCGCTGGCCCACACGCCGCCGTCCGTCCGTCGGGATGCGAGGTCGTGACCGCGCCACCAGGCGAGCGTCGCCCGGTGGGCTGCGGTTCTGGGGCGGCGGCTTCGTCGGCCGAGGGCGTCGAGAGTCGGGGAGGGGCGCCGTCGCGCGCATCTCGGTGACGCGTCCGCGCGGCCCCGTCTGGGTCGCACGGCCCAAATCACACCGATGTGACCGATGCGACTCAAGGTGCCCGGATCCCCTGCCGAAGTCCTCGGGTACGAACGTCCCCACGCCGTCGGTGTACGGACGGCGAGCGCATCACACGAGGCGAGGCCGATGCAACCCACGAACCTGCAGGTTCGACGATCGCTCGAGGCGCTCGAGGCGCATGCACCGCCTGGTTCGTCGACCCACGTCCTCCTGTCGCCCGCCGATGCCGACCTGTGCTCGGGGATCGTCGCCGGACTCGGCGCAGATCCCGTCATCCGCCCCGATCGACTCGCGGAGGCACGCCGCCGTCTCGTCGAGGGCGACCAGCCGACGGCCGACGACCTGGCCACCCGCATGGTCGGTCGGCTCGTCTGCGACCGCCTCCGCTGACGCTCGTCCCGAATCGGACCGCCCCCGTGCTCGACCTGACCGCCCACCGCTGGCACGAGCGCACGGTGCGAGTCCTCGTCGTGGACGAGTCGCCCCTCTTCCGCCGTTCGCTCATCGTCTCGCTCGAGGATCACCACGACATCGAGGTCGTCGCCGAGGCGGCCGAGGGCGCAACAGCGGTGGACCGGGCACGAGAGCTCACACCGGACATCGCCTTCGTGTCCATCCGGCTTCCAGGGGGAGGTGCGCGCCTCGCGTTGTCGCTCCGCGAGGTCGTCCCGGGCATCGAGGTGGCGGTGCTCGCCGTGCCCGACGACCTTCCCGACGCGATCAGGGCCATCCGGGCAGGCGCCCGGGCCTTCGTCCCTCGGGACGAGGCGGCGGTGCATGCCACCGGTATCACCCGCGCACTGGCCGCCGGCCGCCCCGTGCTGCAACCGGCCGTCGCGACCCTGGTCATCGCCGAGTACGCCCGTCTCGGACGCCAGAACGCCTCGGTCCAACAGACGCTGGTGCCTCCCGCGTTGGACGAGCGGGAGACGGCGGTGCTGACCGAGTTGGCCCGGGGTCGGTCCCTCCGCGAGGTCGCCGACGTGCTCGCTCTTCCCGCGGTGACCACGGCCAACCTGTGCCGCAACAGCCTCGACAAGCTGCATCGCCACGCTCGGGCCGAAGGCGTCCTGTTCGCCGCGTCGGCCACCTGACGCGCTGGGTCCTCAACCCCCTCACACCTGCGTAGACTGCCGCGCTCATGGCCATTTTCGACAAGCTCCTCCGCGCGGGCGAGGGCAAGAAGATCAAAGCGCTCGCGTCCATCGTTCCCGACATCAACGCGATGGAGTCCGAGATCCAGGCGCTGTCCGACGACGCCCTCCGGGCGAAGACGGCGGAGTTCCGCGAGGAGCTCGACAACGGTGCGACCCTCGACGACATCCTCGTCCCCGCCTTCGCCGTCGCTCGTGAGGCGGCCAGCCGGGTCATCGGCCAGCGGCACTACGACGTCCAGATGATGGGCGGTGCCGCGCTGCACTTCGGCTGGGTCGCCGAGATGAAGACCGGCGAGG
>CAZGEF010000166.1:0-3124 GCA_964525005.1 uncultured Rhabdothermincola sp. | reverse complement strand
GCCTCGATCAGGACCTCGGCGATCTCGACGTAGTCGTACGGGTACGACAGGTCCTGGGCCAGCAGCTCGACCCGCGCATCCACGTCGCCCGACACCTTCGCCAGGTGTTCCCGCATCTTGACCAGGTGGAAATGGGTCCGCTCGGCGCTCGCCCGCTGCCGATCGCTGAGCGAGTTCCAGCGTTCGTCGGCCAGCCGCTGCAGCTCGGCGAGCCCGTCCTCGCCCAGCACATCGGCGTACCGGCTCGGCGCGTCGTAGAAGATGTCCCACTCGCTGTCGACATCGAGAGCGAACAGCCGCCGGGCCAGCGCAACGGGATCGGGGCGGGCGATCTCACACGCCCGTAGGTGGATGCCCTCCAGCTCCGAGGTGATCTGGGAGAACCAGCCCGATGAGTCGTCGACCCGGCTCATCGTCACGTCGACCCGACCGAGCGCGTACTCCGTGATCTCGATCACGGCAGCCGGGTGGTCCGGGAGCAGATCACCGATCTGACCGACGACGCCCAACACGGCCCGAGCCCACGGCCCCGACGTTCGGGCGTAGTCACGCCGGTTCGCGCTCCCCGACTTCAACGCATCGGAGAACGACCGTCGATACGACGACACGTCGAGCGGCCCACCACCCGCAGACGCCGCTTCGAGCAGGAGCTGGGTGCGCAGCTCCACGTCATGCTCGGCCTGGCTGATGACCATCTCGATCAACCGCTCCGTGGGCAGATCAGCCAGGTACGCCGTCAGCTGCGCCGCCGCCTTCTTCGTCAACCGAGCCATCGCCACTGTCTACCGGCGCTGGAGACCGCTGGCGATCGCGTCCGTCGCCCTGAGTACCGTCGTGACAAGCCGCAGGTCGTCCACATCCGCAAGGAGGCTCCACAACGGGGGCCGGTCAGCCATCGTCTGATTCTGATCGCTCGCCGCCGGGACCGGTTGGCCCGTGTCGCGCTGCGCCGTAGTCCCAACTGGGCCACTCGGCCGTGGACAGGATCGCCTCTGCTCGGTCTCGTTCCGTGCCGGTGACCGACGTGCCGTCGGCACGCGCGATCAGGGTCGGATGCATCATCGTTCCCTCGTCCACGAGCACGTCGGTCACGGCCTCTTCGTGAGGATCGATCTCGACTCGGATCGTGGCCATGAAGAATGCAAAGAGGGGTCGGTCGTCACCGGACGCGGAGCTGCGATGTCCGGGACCGTGTTCCGGCATTCGCGCGCTCCAGTTCGGTCCCTGCGCCATGGCGTCGTTCCTCCGTCCCTTCGCCATCATCGCTCGAGATCCTGTCGTGCTCGAGCGACCATCTCGGGATGGACGACGACACCCATTGCTACCGTTTCACGCTCACCGTCAACGTCGAGCCTGGTCACCCGGCCTATGACGACCCCGAATGGGCGGCCGACGCCGCTTGGGGTGCGCTCACGAACGAGTACGACCTCCGGGCCATCTACACGGACATCGAGGAGATCGAGTCGCGGCCGCTGTGACCCTCCCGACCCGGGAGGGTCACAGTCCCAACGAGCCGGTCAACGCTCAGCAGTCGTTGTACTTCGTCTGCTGACCCTTCCCGCAGTTGCCGCACGGGGGCAGGCGGTCGCTGCTGTCATCGAGGACGACGGACCAGCTGCAGTTCGTGCAGCAGTAGCGGCCCTTGCCCGGCTTCTCACCGATGTCATGTTGTGCCATGTCCCAAGCATGCGCAGGGGGTGTGACATGAACGGCAGAGCGGCGCGAACCGAAGGCCCCATAGATCATGAACAGCGCTTCGTGAGCCGGCCGTCGAGTGCCCGCTCGACCACCTCCACGGCCCTATCCATCTCCTCGTGCTCCCAGATGCGGACGACCACCCACTGGGCATCGCGCAGCGCCGCCTCGACTTCTCGGTCGCGCTCGACGTTCCTGCGGAGCTTCGGGATCCAGTAGTCGGGGTTCGCCTTTGGCAAGACCTGGTGCTCAGGGCAGCCGTGCCAGAAGCAGCCATCGACGAACACCGCGACCCGGGCGCGGGTGAACACGATGTCGGGTCGGATCGGACGACGGCCCTCGACGCGAATCGGGTAGTCCTTGCGGAACCGCAGGCCACGGCGGTGCAGCGCCGATCGCAGCGCGACCTCCGGCTTCGTGTCCGTGCGGCGGTTGCCCTTACCCACCTTCGTGGCTGCCTCGTCACGGGGCTCGGGGTAGGGGACGCGGAGTCCGCCTCCGAGGGCCACCGTGCGCTGATCGCGACCCTGTGAGGCCTCGTTCGAGCCCGGCATCGCTGTCACAGGGTCTGGGTCTACTAGAGCCATGCGCCACACCCGAGCCGACCTGTTCCGGAGCGACACCCAGCTCCGGTTGCCCATGCGCGCGACCCCCGACCGACCCGGCCACAATGGGCCGGTGAGCGGAGCCGTCATCTCGTTGTTCTCGGGGGCAGGAGGGCTCGACCTCGGCGTCGAGCAGGCAGGGTTCCGCACGGTCGCGGCCGTCGAGTGGGACGAAGACGCCGCCGACTCGATGGAGAAGAACCGCAACCCGTACTTCCCCGAGTTGCGCGAGGTCATCCGCGGGAACCTCTACCCGCTCGCCACCGGCCACGGCGAGGGCGTCACCACCAGGGACATCCTCAAGGCCGGCGGGCTCAGCAGCCGCAACCGGCCAGAGCTGCTCATCGGAGGACCGCCCTGCGTGGCCTTCTCCAAGTCGGGCTTCTGGCTCGACTGGAAGCGCGACGGCATCGACCCGGCGGCCAGCCTCCTGCAGGCGTACACGCGGGTCCTCGCTGAGGCGAAGCCCCGCTACTTCATCCTCGAGAACGTCTACGCCCTGACGTTCAACAACAAGGCCAGCCGCCCCGCCTTCGAGCGACTCCTCAAGGAGATCGACGAGGCGGGCTACAAGTTCACCTGGCAGGTCCTGAACGCTGCGGACTACGGCGTGCCGCAAGCCCGACCTCGCCTCTTCATCGTCGGGTGTCGCAAGCGGGACAAGCTCCCGGAGCTCCCAGAGGCGACGCACCACGGCCAGTGGGAGCGCCGAGAGACGATGGGCGGTCCACTCCCCCACGTCACGACCGGCGAGGTGCTCGCCGATCTCATCACCGAGCCGGAGCCCGAAGAGGTCGTGCGTGGCCAGTGGGGGCACCTGCTCC
>CAZGEF010000165.1:0-3251 GCA_964525005.1 uncultured Rhabdothermincola sp. | reverse complement strand
AGGCCTTGGTCGCGTAGTTCACGCCGGGACCGAACGCGGCGATCGCCTCACGGCATCGGGCGCGCAGGTGGTCCTCGTCGTAGACGAACAGCGGCGTGCCGAGCTCTGCGGCGAGCTCGAGGGTGTCGCACCCGCCGATGACCAGCTGACCCTGCGGGCCGACCGCGGCGGTGTCGGGAAGGAGGTGACGTGGGACCGCGCTCATGAGACGCTCACAGGGAATCTGGCGCGCTCACGCCCAGGAGGTCGAGGCCGATCGCGAGGCCGATCGCCGCCCCCTCGATGAGCCACAGGCGAGCCTGGGTGAGCTCGGGCGGCACGTCGTCACCCATGACGTAGCAGTCGTGGTAGAAGCCGTGGACCGCTCCGGCCAGGTCGCGGACCCAGGTGGTGACCTTGTGCGGAGCACGCTCCTTGGCGGCGAGCGCGACCACGTCCGGGAGCTCGAAGAGCGACCGGAGCACCTCGAGCTCGCGCTCGTGGACGAGCAGGGCGAGATCGACCTGATCGAACGGCGACCGCTCGACAGATCGTTCACTGGCTACCCGTTCGATCGACCGGATGCGGGCGTTCGCCATCTGTATGTAGTAGACGGGGTTGTCCATCGCCCGGCTCTTGACGACGTCGTAGTCGAAGGTCTGCGTCGTGTCGATGGACTGGAGCAGGTAGGTGAGCCGGGCCGCGTCGGCGCCCACCTCGTCGAGGACGTCGCGCAGCTCGATGATGTCGCCCGCCCGCTTCGACAGCCGAACGGGCTTGCCGTCGCTGAGCAGGTTCACGAGCTGGACGATGGCGGCTTCGAACTGGGCCGGGTCGTGGCCCAAGGACTCGATGGCGGCCCGCATGCGAGCGATGTAGCCGTGGTGGTCGGCACCCCAGACGTCGATGAGCAGGTCGAACCCCCGGGCGAACTTGTCTCGGTGGTAGGCGATGTCGGGGGTCAGGTAGGTGAGCTCGCCGTCGCTCTTGACGAGCACGCGGTCCTTGTCGTCACCCCGGTCGGTGCTGCGCAGCCAGGTGGCGCCGTCGGCAGCGAAGGTCGCACCGTGCTCGGAGAGGTCGGCGAGCGTGACATCGATGGCGCCGCTCTCGACCAGCGACGTCTCGCTGAACCAGGTGTCGAAGTGGACGCCCATCCGACCGAGCGTCTCACGATGATCCGCGATGGCTCGGTCGCGACCCCAGGCCAAGGGGTCGGCATCGGCGGGCATCTCCTTCGCCCACTCGACGATGTACTCCCCGTTGTAGCCGCCCTCGGGGACGTCGACCCCGTCGCGGCGCGCTTCGAGGGATCGGGCGAACTTCTGCATCTGGGTGCCGCGGTCGTTGAGGTAGTACTCCCGCGACACCTCGTAGCCGTTGCGCTCGAGCACGCGGGCGAGCGAATCGCCGTAGGCGGCGCCCCGACCGTGGCCGGCGTGGATGGGGCCGGTGGGGTTGGCGCTCACGAACTCGAGGTTGATGCGCGTGCCCGTACCGATGTCGAGCCGCGCGTAGCCGGCGATTCCGCCGGCGATCACCTCGGCGAGCACGTCGTGGAGCCAGGAGTCGGCGAGGCGGAAGTTGACGAACCCCGGACCGGCGATCTCGACCGCGGTCACGTGCGGCGGCTTGTCGGCGTCGAGCCGCTCGACGATGGCGCCGGCCAGCTCGCGGGGGTTCCACCCCGCCTGCTTGGCCGCGACCATGGCCACGTTGGACGACCAGTCCCCGTGCTCGCGGTTCGCCGGGCGTTCGAGGCGGATCTCGGCTGGCACAGGCTCGACTTCGAGCGTGGAGAGCACGGTGCGCAGGGCGCCGGCGAGGTCGTCGCGGATCATCGGGCGATCGTACTCACCGGCCTTGCGAACCTTCGAAGTCGTTGCGGCCCCACCTTCGTGGTGCACCTCCACCTCATGGCCGACTCGATCCCCTCTCCCGACGCGCGAGCACCGAGGGTGCCCCGGCAGCCCGGCGTCGCGCTAGACACGGCAGATGGACATCGCCATCGTGGGCGCGAGCGGCTCGTGCGGTCGCCAACTCGCCATCCAACTGCTCGACCGTTCCGTCCTCGGGCCCGATGCCCGTCTCCAACTCGTCGGAAGGCGAGGCGGGGCGAGCGAGCACACCCTGATCGGCCTGCGAACCGACCTGCGCGACGCCTTCACCGACGACGCCCCGTGGCTCGAGGTCGTCCTCGACGCCGAGTCGATCGCCGCCGACATCGTGGTGATGCTGGCCGGCGCCACCGTGTCCCGCGACCCGGGGGCGAGCACCGACCGCGCCGCCCTGGTCGCCGAGAACCAGGCGGTGTTCGACACCTACGCCACCGCGCTGGCCCGTCGCCCGGGCCGGCCCCCGCTCGTCGTCGTGCAGTCCAACCCTGTCGAGGACGGCGTGGACGCCTTCGCCCGCGCCATGGGACGCCACCGCGTGCTGGGAGCGGGGGCGTGGTCGGACACCCTGCGGTTCCGTCGCGAGATCGCCGACGGGTTGGGCCTGCGGCGCCCGGATGTGAGGGGCACCGTCCTGGGCCAGCACGGTGACCACATGGTCCCGCTGTGGAGCAGCGTCCGCGCCATCGGGCGCTCCGACGACGAGGTCGACTCGTGGGTCGCGGCTCAGCGCGAGGGCCGCTCGCTCGCCGACCTCCCCGACGAGATCCAGACGGCCAAGCTGGCGATGCTGGCCCGGGTCCGCGCCGGTCAGGTCCAGGAGGCCCACGACGAGATCAACCTGCTCCCGGCCGACCTGCGCGCCGCGATCAAGCCGTTCTTCGTCCACTTCACTGCCGGCCACACCACCGAGGTGGTGACGGCCCACGCGGTTGCCGACCTCCTCATGATGGTCACCCAGGGCCACGAGGCGGTCGTACCAGCCCAGATCGTCCTCGAGGGCGAGCTCGACGGGCTCCACGGCGTGGGAGCCGTGCCGGTCGTCGCCGGTCCCACCGGCTGGACGACCACGGTCGACATCCCGCTCGCCTCCGACGAGCGCGCCGCGCTCGAGCGCGCCGTGGCCGCCGGGGCGGTGGAGAGCACCGCGTCCTGAGTCGGGGATCTCACTTCGGGCCCGAGCGCCCACCCGCGCTACGATCGCCGCTCCCGCCCTCGTAGCTCAGGGGATAGAGCATCGGCCTCCGGAGCCGTGTGCGCAGGTTCGAATCCTGCCGAGGGCACCAGAGAATTTGGGGCTGACCAGCGGAAACATCGGGCCCCACCCGCACCCGCACCCGCACCCGCACCCGCACCCGCACCCGCACCCGCACCCGC
>CAZGEF010000164.1:0-3255 GCA_964525005.1 uncultured Rhabdothermincola sp. | reverse complement strand
AGCTCTCGAGCTCGGTCTCCATGAGGTTCGGCATGGGCTTCATGGCGCCCTTGGGGCGGTCGCGATCGCGGAGGTACATGTTGATCGGCGACGTGAACATGTGCCGGAGCATGGTGACCGGGAGGATGGCGAGGAAGGCCACGAAGACGAGCACGTGAGCGATCCACCAGAACTGGTGCCAGCCCGCGACGTGCGACGTGCCGTCGACCAGCAGGGCGATCGGATAGCCGACGAACGACCACTTCTCGAAGGTCGGCATGCCCTCCTCGGCGATGCGCCACGCCTCGGCAAGGAAGCCGGTCACCGGCAGCAGGAGCAGGACGACGAGGATGACGGCGTGCTCGGGCTTGGACTTGATGCGGATGCGGTACGGCTTCTGCACGTAGCGGCGGAAGATGGCCCACAGCACACCGACGGTGAGCGCCAGACCGGCCGCGTCGCCCACGAAGGAGTAGGCCATGTACACGTCGCCGTTGAGGAACTTGAGGCCCTCGGGCAGCTGGTGGTTGATCTCGAGGATCGTGGTGACCGCCAGCAGGATGAGGAAGCTGAAGTAGATCAGCGAGTGCATGATGCCGGCCGCGGGGTCGCGCAGGAGCGTCTGCATGTAGACGCCGGCCCGGAAGTCCTTCATGCGGGTCTTGACGTTCTTGGTGGTGGTGGCCCGGTTGTCGGGCCGGCCGCGCTCCCAGTTGCGCATGCGGAACGAGAAGAGGACCGCTCCGTAGACGATGGCGACCGGGACGACGATGTAGAAGGCGAGGATGAAGACGCTCGGCAGGCCGCCGAAGGTCTGGCGGGTCTCCGTCGAGTCGTCGTGCCACTGGTTCACCGTGGCAGCGATACCGGAGATGACGGTGACGACGGCGAAGCCGATACCGATGATCAGCGCGACGTAGTTCGCTTTGAACTTGCCGCGCGGGGTTTCGGGGGCTTCGGTGTCTCGCTCTGCGACTGAGGCGGTCATACGGACCCGAAGTTACTCGGACCGCTTCGACTTCACGGAATCCACGGCGACCGCGCCGGCTCGCCGATCGACTCGGGCCGATCGGTGGTCAGCCGTAGACCTTGGTGTCGAGCTCGCGCACCCGCGACGCGAGGTTGGCGAGGATCTTGTGCGCCACGCCGGGCACCTCGTCGAGCACCCCGGTGAACTCGCGTTGGCCGATGACGAGCACGTCGAGCGGGGTCGTGGCGACGACGGTGGCCGACCGCGGGCCGCCATCGAACAGGGACAGCTCCCCGAAGACGTCGCCGGGGCCGAGGGACGCGATCTTGCGGCCGTTGCGCTTGACGACGGCCTCGCCCTCGACGATCACGAAGGCCTCGTGGCCCGTGGCCCCCTGCTCGACGAGCGTGAAGCCCGCTTCCTTCTGCAACTGGGTCGAGGCCTTGGCGATCTTCTGGAGATCGCGCTTGGACAGCGCGGCGAAGAGCGGGACGGCGGCGAGGTGGTCGATGGGTGAGGTCCGAGCCATGGGGCGAGCTTACGCGTGCACGCGGTCGGATGTGACGGAACATCAGCTTCACCACAGCGAAACGTGTTGGAAACGTCGGCTCCCTACGTTGCCCGGCGTGGACGTCGTCCTGCTGCGTTGGCCGCTCGAACAAGATCGCCGATCCGCCCTCGAGCGCGATGGACAACTCCGGCTGCTCCTGCTCGACGACGGAGAGGAGCCGCCGGTTCCCGTCGATTGCCTCGAGGACTGGATCCGGGCGCCGGCCGACGAGCGCGACATCCGTGCTCGCATGGACGGGCTGGTCCGCCGGGCGCGGTCGCACATCCAGGACACCCCGTCGCTCGATCCCGACGGCGTGTTGCGCTACGGCGGCGCGTGGGTGTCGCTACCTCCGGTCGAGGCTCGTCTCATGTCGGCGATGATCAACCGGTTCGGGGCCGTCGTGAGCCGCGATCAGCTCGCCCGGGCGGGTTGGCCCGACGGCGCACCGGGACGCAACGCGCTCGACGTCCACGTGTTGCGGTTGCGTCGCCGCATCGCGCCGTTGGGTGCATCGATCAAGACGGTCCGATCGCGCGGCTACCTGCTCGAGGGCGACGTGTCGGTGGTCAACACCTCGAACAGCGCCTGACCGAACAGCGCCTGACCAGGCGGGTGCAGCGGATCAGCCGGCCTGCTTCTTGACCGCGTCGGCCGCGGCGCGGGCGGCGTCGGCGTCGCCGACCACGCGGTCGAGCACCGGCTTCTTCTCCACGGGGAGGAAGTCGTCGCCCAGCTCGTAGAGGAACGGCACGCCGGTAGGGAGGTCGAGCCCGGCGATCTTGGCGTCGGAGATCTTGTCGAGGTGCTTCACGAGGGCTCGCAGGCTGTTGCCGTGCGCCGTGACGAGCACGGTGTGGCCGGCCTCGAGGTCGGCGACGATGGCGTCGTACCAGTAGGGGAGCATGCGCTCGACGACGTCCTTGAGGCACTCGGTGGCCGGGAGCACGTCGGGCGGCAGGTGTGCGTAGCGGGGGTCGTTGGCCGGGTGTCGCTTGTCCGACCGGGTGAGCTTGGGCGGCGGCACGTCGTAGCTGCGCCGCCAGATCTTCACCTGGGCGAGGCCGTACTTGTCCGTCGTCTCCTTCTTGTTCTTGCCTTGGAGACCGCCGTAGTGGCGTTCGTTCAGACGCCACGAGCGACGGACCGGGACCCACAGCCGGTCGAGCTCGTCGAGCGCGAGGTTGGCGGTGCGGATGGCCCGGGTCTGCAGCGAGGTGTGCAGCACGGTGGGCAGCACCCCGGCGTCGGCCAGTTCGACACCGGCCTGGCGGGCCTGGGCCTGGCCCTTGTCGGTGAGGTCGGCGTCGTACCAACCGGTGAACAGGCCGGCTTCGTTCCACACGCTTTCGCCGTGGCGGAGGAGGACGAGGTTGTACGTCATGGCGCCAGAACGTAGTGGGCGAGACCGGCCGTGTTCGACCTGGAGCGCGAGCCCGGCCGTTCTGGCGTCGATCCGGTTCGGTCTCCGGGCGAGATCGACGCAATTTCGAGAAATTCGAGAAAGGTGAGGAAGATTCGACGAGGAGGGAAGAAATCTGGCCGCAGAAAGTTGATAACGGCACGCTCAACTTTTATCGTGAGCGATTGGCAAGGTGACGGTCACCGCACCCAGCCCCCCGATCTCGACTGCCCGCCAGCGCGGCGGGCATCCCAGCAGCCAGCAAGCAGCCCGCAACGGGCGGACAGAAAGAGGAACATCATGCCCAAGGCCGTCGGTATCGACCTCGGCACCACCAACTCCGTCGTCTCGGTC
>CAZGEF010000163.1:0-3307 GCA_964525005.1 uncultured Rhabdothermincola sp. | reverse complement strand
CTTGAGCACGGCCTTGAGCCGCTCCTCGAACTCGCCGCGGTACTTGGCCCCGGCCACCATCGAACCGAGGTCGAGCGAGATGAGGCGCTTGTTGCGCAGGCCCTCGGGCACGTCGCCCTCGGTGATGCGGCGGGCGAGGCCCTCGACGATGGCGGTCTTGCCCACGCCGGGCTCGCCGATGAGCACCGGGTTGTTCTTCGTTCGCCGGCTCAACACCTGGATGACCCGGCGGATCTCCTCGTCGCGACCGATGACCGGGTCGATCTTGCCGGCGCGGGCATCCGCGGTGAGGTCGCGCCCGTACTTCTCGAGGGCCTGGAACTGCTCCTCGGGGTTCTGGCTCGTGACCCGGTGGCTGCCGCGCACCTCCTGGAGGGCCTGGAGGAGCAGCTCGCGCTCGACGCCGAGGTGCGACGCCAGGGCGAGCAGCAGGTGCTCGGTGGAGAGGTACTCGTCGTGCAGCTCGGCACGCTGGCCGTCGGCGTGGTCGAGCAGCGTGTTGAGCTCGCGGCCGAGTCGCGACTCGCCCCCGTACGCCTTGGGCAGCTTCGAGACGGCCTCGGCCGCGGCGTTGCGCAGCGCGAGCGGGGAGATGCCCACCTTCTGGATGATGGGGAGGACGACGCCCTCTTCCTGCGACAGGAGCGCCTGGAGGAGGTGGTCGGGCGTGACCTCGGGGTTGTTGTTGTCCTTGGCCGACGTGACGGCCGTGTTGAACGCCTCTTGGGTCTTGAGCGTCCAGCGGTTCGGGTCGAGGGCCATGTCGGCCTCCCTTCTGCGTGGCTGCACAGCCGTGCTGGCTGGGTGGATGGGTGCTGTTCGGCGCACCTGCCCAACCGGAACGGCCGGACGGGTTCGGAATCAGGCGGGTTCGGAATCAGGCGGGTTCGTGATCAGGCGGGTTCGTGATCAGGCGGGTTCGTGATCAGGTGGGCTCGGAATCAGGTGGTTCGTGATCGACCGGCGTCGAAGATGCGGTGTGCCTCGCCGAAGCGAACGAGCGCCTGCCGCACCGGTACGAGATCGCGGCGGTACTGCTTGTGGGTCTGGGCGACAGCGACGTCGGTGTTGCGGCGCTCCCGATCGAGCTCGGCGCGCAGGCGGGTCAGCTCCTCCTCCAGCTCGAGGACCCGCTTCACGCCCTCGAGGTTGAGCCCGCTGTCGGTGAGCTCCTGGATGCGGATCAGGTGGCGGATGTCCTCGTCGCTGTAGCGACGGCTTCCTCCCGAGGTGCGGGCCGGCTCCACCAGACCCTTGCGTTCGTAGATGCGCAGGGTCTGGGGGTGGACGCCGGCCAGCTCGGCCGCCACCGAGATGACGTACACCGCATGCGAGGGGCGCGGGCGGGACGGTTCGGCCACGTCACACCCCCAGGTGCTCGCGAGGCGACTCGGTGCTCGCCGCGGCGAACGCCTCGACCGCCTCGCGCTGCTCGTCGCTGAGCTTGGCGGGCACCGCGACCTGCACCGTGACGAGGAGGTCGCCAGCGGACTTCTTGGTCGCGATGCCGCGGCCCTTCACCCGGAACACCTTGCCCGACGCGGTACCGGCAGGAACCTTCAGCGTGACGGTCTCGCCGTCAGGCGTGGGAACCTTGAGCTTGGTGCCGAAGGCGGCCTCGGGGAACGTGACGGGCACGTTGAGCGTGACGTTGTTGCCGTCCCGCCCGAAGATCGGATCGGGGTCGACGTGGACCCGGACGTAGAGGTCGCCCGGCGGGCCACCGTTTCGACCGGGACCCCCGCGGCCCTTGAGGCGGATCTTCTGGCCGTCGGACACTCCGGCGGGGATGCGCACCTTGACCTCGCGCGGTCGCCGCTCGGCGCCGCTGCCGTGGCAGGTGGGGCACGGCTCGGGGATGACCCGACCCGTGCCCGCGCAGTTCGGGCACGGGGTGCTGAACGAGAACATGCCCTGGTTGTCGTCGAGGACGCCCCGACCTGCGCACTGGGGACACGGCTGCGGGGAGGTGCCGGGCCTGGCACCCGAACCGTGGCACGTGGAGCACGCGGCCTCGGACGTGAGGTGCAGCGCCGTGGTGACGCCCTGGATCGACTCCTTGAACGGGAGGTGCAGCTCGGCTTCCTGATCGGTACCCCGCTGCGGACCCGGGCCCCGGTACGCGCCGGGACCCCCCGCACCTCCGGACTGACGCCGGTTGCGACCGAACAGACCACCGAGGAGATCCCCGAGGTCGGCACCGCCCATGTCGGCACCGCCGAAGGGGTTGCCTCCGGCACCGCCCGCACCCGGGTTGAACCCGAAGCCACCCCCACCGGGGCCCCCGAAACCGCCCATGCCGGCCGCGGGGCCCATGGCACGGACCTCGTCGTACTCCTTGCGCTTGGCGTCGTCGCCGACCACGTCGTAGGCGGCGGAGACCTCCTTGAAGCGCTCCTCGGCCTTGGCGTTGTCGGGGTTGGCGTCGGGATGCAGCTCGCGGGCCAGCTTCCGGTAGGCGCGCGTGATGTCCTTCTGCGTCGCCGTGTCGGAGACGCCGAGGATCTTGTAGTAGTCCTTCTCGAACCATTCGCGCTGTGGGGCCATGAGCTGCTACCCGCGCACCTTCACCATTGCCGGACGGACGACCTTGCCCTTCCACTGGTAGCCACGGCGCAGGAGCTCGACGACCACGGGACCGTCGTCGTGCCCATCGCCGGGCTCGTGCATCACGGCATCGTGGAGGGTGGGGTCGAACGCCTCGCCCACCGGCTCCATGACCGACAGCCCGGCCTTGGTGAGCTCGCCCACGAGGCTCGTGTAGATGGGTTCGACGTCGGCCGAGCCGTGGTTGATCGCCGCCTCGCAGGCGTCGAGGATCGGGAGCAGGGACTCGGCGAGCCGAGCGTTGGCCTGCTCGCCGACCTCGGTGCGTTCCCGGTCGGTGCGGCGCTTGTAGTTGTCGAACTCGGCCTTCACCCGCTGGAGGGCATCGAGGTACTGGTCGCGCTCGGCGACCACCGCGGCCAACACGTTGGATTCGGCTTCGGCCGAGGTGATGAGGGACTGCAGCTCGTCATCGATGGCGTCGCCGGCCTCGCCCGTCCCCGGCTCTCCCGAGCCGGGGACCGAGGTGTCGTCGCCGGCCGAGGCGACGGCATCGACGAGCTCGTCGTCGATGCCGTCGTGGTCCTGGGGACCGTCAGGCTCGTCGGATCGGGGGGACGACATCACTCGTCGTCGTCCACGATCTCGGCGTCGACGACCTCGTCGTCGTTGGGCTGCGAGGCCTGATCGGCACCGCCACCGGGGGGCGCGTAGGACTGGTCGGACTGCGAGGCCTGCTCGTAGAGCTTCTGCGTGAACT
>CAZGEF010000162.1:0-3345 GCA_964525005.1 uncultured Rhabdothermincola sp. | reverse complement strand
CGACGACGACGGCCGATGACGCGGCCGCTCGTGGCCCCGAGCCGGTCAGCGACCCCGCGGTGAACCAGCCCGCGGTGAACCAGCCCGCGGTGAACCAGCCCGCGGTGAACCAGCCCGCGGTGAACCAGAAGGTCTACATCCACGAGCTCATCGACATCATCGGGCACAACCGCGCCCGCTACATGCACCACATGACGGCCAACTGGGTTCCCGTCGCCATCGAGGAGCGCAACCAGCTGTGCTTCGGCGTGTGGGCGACGGTCGGTTCGACCGGTCGATGGCCCGAGGTCATCAACCTGTGGGAGCTCGACGGCTGGGACGGCCTCGTCGGCAACTTCGCCCACGAGGCGGTCGGCACCGGCGCGCAGGATCCGTCGCTCGCCGCGTGGTGGGACGTCGCCTCCAAGTTCCGCAGCGGCGGCTTCGACCGCGTCGTGGTGCCCGAGCCGTGGACCAAGCCCATCGGTGACCTCATCGCCGACGGCGTGCACGGCGGCGTCTACGCCCACGAGCTGGTCACGATCCCGCCGGGGACCGCCCCGCAGTTCCTCGCCGCCCTCCGCGAGGTGGGTCTGTCGGCGCATCAGGAGCTGGGTCTCGAGCTGGTCGGCGCCTTCCGGGTGACGGGTGTGAACGACTCGGAGGCCGTCGTCATCTGGGCCATCCCCGACTGGGCCGCGTGGGCGACCTACGAGCAGGCCTGGCTCGGCGACGGCCCGCTCAACGCGTGGCGCAAGGCCACCCTCGACCTCAAGGCCGACTGGCGCCGGGTGGCGATGGTCGACTCGCCGCTCAACCCCCTGCGGATCGGAAGGCAGCCCGCCGAGTCCGACCGCCTCCCCCTGGACCAGATCTAGGAGCATCGAAGGCCCCAGGGTGCCGGTCACCTCACGGGTCGTTCGCCTGTTCGCTCTCGCTGAGCGTTCGTGTGCACGCAGGCGACGGGGGGGAAGGGACCGAGCGAGCCCGAGGACCTCGAGCCCGAGGTCCTCGAGCCCGAAAGCGCTACAACCGCTCGTCGGTGGCGAAGGCTTCGGGTACCCAGTTGGGGGAGCGGCGCTCCTTGAAGGCGTGGTAGCCCTCCATCATCTCGGGTCCGGTGATGCTCTGGTCCATGGCGATGCGGTCGTAGTGGCCGTAGTACTCGTGGAACGAGCGCTTCACCGCGAGGCGTGCCTCGGGGGCCGTGCGGCAGCACCAGGTCATGACGTCCATGGCCTCGGCGAGGAGATCGTCGTGGGGGACCATCCGAGAGACCAGGCCCCAGTCGAGCGCTTCGGCGGCCGTCACCGTACGACCGGTCATCAGCATGTCGCGGGCGCGGGCGGGGCCGATCTGGCGGGGCAGGATCTGGGCGTAGTTGGTGTCCGCGATGCCGCGGAACAGCTCCGGCGCCCGGAAGGTCGCTCGGTCGCTCACGACGGCCACGTCGGCGAGCATGGCGATCATGAGCCCACCGCCTTGGGCGATGCCGTTCACTGCGCACACGACGGGCTTGGGCGAGCGACGGACGGCGTCGAAGGGCACGTTGTCCATGGACAGCAGCGTCGACAGGTCGGCCCAGCTGTCGATGGTGCTCGCACCCATGTCGCCGCCGGGGATGAAGACGTCACCTGTGCCGGTGATGATCGTGCCGAACAGCGCCGGGGTGCGGTTGACGTGATCGATGGCGTAGCGGATGCCGAAGTACATCGCTGCCGTGAGGGCGTTGCGGGCCTCGGGGCGGTCGACGGTCACGATGCCGATGGGTCCGTGGCGCTCGAAGCGCAGGTACGGCGTGCCGAGCCAGTCGCCGTCGGGAGGGCGAGGGTCCGCACCGTCGGACGCACCCCCGCTGGGCGACTGCTCAGAAGATGGTGTCGTGTCGTCGTTCACCTGTGAGAACCTATCTTCAATCTGTTGAGGCAGCCCGATCCCGAACCGCGATCGGTGAGCCGCCCTCGACGAGCCTCGGTGCCGGTCGCTGAGTGGTCGCTTGCGGTCGCTCGACGGTCCGGTCCGGCCCGAACCGCCCGACCCACGGAGGAACTGCCCCATGTCGACCGCCACGGAGGACACCGGCGAATCGACCGCGCTGAGCCGTCGGGAGCAGCGCCGTCTCCAGCACCAGGACCTGAGTCGCACGCAGCTGCTCGACGCCGCCGAGGAGGTCTTCGGGGCCAAGGGCTTCCACGAGACCACGCTGAAGGAGATCGCCGAGCTCGCCGAGTTCTCGGTGGGATCCGTGTACTCGTTCTTCGAGAACAAGGACGACCTCTTCCTCAACGTCTACCTGCGGCGGGGTGCCGAGTTCATGCCGGGCATGGAGGCGGTTGCCCGCTCGGCGGCGTCACCGCTGCAGCAGCTGCACGACCTCGTCGACTTCGAGATCACCTTCTTCCGCACGCACCCGCACTTCGGCCGGCTCTACCTGCGGTCGTCGAGCACGCAGGTGTCGCTCTCGGAGCTGATGATCCCGAACGGGTTGGAGGAGAACTTCACCCGGGCGATGGACATCCAGGCCGACCTGATGCGTCGCGGTCAGGAGGCCGGTGAGATCCGAAGCGGCGATGTGCAGGTGCTGAGCCGCGTGTTGAGCGGCATGGTGTCGGCCTACCAGTCGCTCGATCCTGCGGTCGTGTCCGATGGCGTGGACACGAGCGAGCGGTTCCCGCTGGCCGACCTGCACGCCATGGTCGACGGTGCGTTCGCCGCCTGAGGGCTGCCTCGCCATGCTTTGAAGGGCTCGTCTCCCCGACATCCGGACCACCGGTATGAATCCGCGTTCAACTTTATGCAATAGTTGAGCGCTGGTCGGACTGCCGTGTGCGAGCCTGTCGCGACCTGAAGATCCGAGGGCCCCGGGGGAGTGGTGACAGAGACGTCGAGCGAGTCGCACAAGCGTGCCGAGCCGGAGATCACCGACGAGGCCGTGGACCGCCTCCGTCAGCGGATCGGCATCCCCGAACCGCACCCGATGCCGCCCCACTACTCGCGGCCCACCATCGACAGCTTTCGCCACGTGGCGGTCGCCTACGGCGACGACAACCCCCTGTGGCTCGATCCCGACTACGCGGTGGGCACCCGGTGGGAGGGGCCCATCGCCCCGTTCCCGCTCGTGGGGGGTGACACCCTCATCGGCGAGAACGAGATCACCGAGGTCGCCGCCGAGCACCGCGACCTCATGAAGGGCGACCCCCTCCGTGGTGTGCACGCCTTCTACTCGGCCAGCGCCCGCGAGTGGTGGGCACCGCTGCGGCCGGACAAGCGCGTGTTCCGGCGCAATGCGCTGGTGGGCGTGCTCGACAAGCAGAGCGACTTCGCCGGACGTGCCATCCACGAGTGGACCGGCCAGGTGTTCCGCGA
>CAZGEF010000161.1:0-3356 GCA_964525005.1 uncultured Rhabdothermincola sp. | reverse complement strand
ACGACGCGGCCGTCTCGATTCGATCGACGACCGACGGCCACGGCATCGTTCAGTGCTTGCCGTGCCCGTTGCTGCGCGGGCAGACGTGACCGGTCGGATCGAGCGGCTGGCCGCACAAGGGGCACGGAGGTCGTCCGCTCATCACGAGCTCGACGGCGACCCGGATGAAGGCGGTGACCTGGCCGCGGGCGAGGTGGAAGCGGGCCGCCCCCGGCTCGTCGTCGGGGACCGGCTCGTCGTCGACGACGAGCTCCTCGGCGACGACGACGATGGCGTCGCCCTCGGCGTCGTAGGCGACGGCCAGTGAGCCGATCGTCCACTCGGCCACGATCGGTTCGGTGAGCACGAGCGAGGTGAGCGGTGGTTCGTCACCGGGGGGAAGGTCGGCGAGGATGCCCGCAAGGTACTCGGCGAGCGCGGCCACCTGCTGCTTGTCGATGCGGAAGCTGATGATGTCGTCGCCCTCGGCGGCCTGGAGGTAGAAGACCCGATTTCCCGGCTCGCCGACCGTGCCGGTGAGGAACCGGTCGGGATGGAGATCGAACGAAGAGCTCATGAGGGCACCAATCGGGTCAGGTCGTCGCCGGTGGAGTTGACGGCCAGCACGATGGGGCCGTCGGCGGTGTAGGTGATCGCGCTCACCGAGCACGGGGAGATCACGATGCGCTGGAACAGGTCGAGATGGGTGCCGACGCTCTGCGCCACGGCTGCCTTGATGGGATCGGCGTGGGAGACGGCGACGATGGTCTCGCCGGGGTGCGTGGCGACCAGCGTGGCGATGGTCTCGGTGATGCGGGTCTGCATGGCGGTGAACGACTCGCCGCCGGGAAACGTGAAGCTGCTCGGGTTGCGTTGCACCGTGCGCCACTCGGCGAGCTTGGAGAGGTCCCTGAGCCTTCGTCCGGTCCAGTCGCCGAAGTCGCACTCGAGGAGGCCGCGGTTGCGTCGCGTGCGCAGGCCGAGGGTGGCCGAGATGGGTGCCGCCGTCTCGCGGGTGCGCTCGAGCGGCGACGCGTAGATCGCGGTGACGGTGCCGAGCTCGCCGATGCGACCGGCCACGGCGTCTGCCTGCTCCCGGCCCTTGTCCGAGAGGTGCAGGTCGGGCGCGCGACCCGGCAACGAGGTTCCCGTGGTGGGGGTGAGCCCGTGGCGGACGAGCAGCACGGTGGTCGGCTTCGGCCCCGTCGTCGATGCGGTGGTGGCCCGCTTGGGCTTCGTGGTCGAGGGACTGGCAGGGCTCTTGCGCTCGGTGGACATGGAGGGCTCAACCTACCAACCGTGCGGCGGTTCCCGGATCCTGCGCGTCTGCCGTCGCGCATGGCCCGAGTCACTCGTCACGACGCGTGGCGCTCCCGGAGGTCGGGTGCGTGCTCGCCTTCGGTGAACGTGCGTGGGTGCGCAAGGGACCGGTGTTGTGGTCGTTCGGCCTACCGGAGGTGAGTCGTTGGGACCTTTCGTCGCGGCATTGGGTCTCGGGACTCAGGACAGATCGCGGAGATCTGGTGACAGTGCCACCCATGACCGGTGCATCGCCGTTGCCCGCCCTGACGTCAGACCGCCACCAGCCGCGCGTCGCGCGGGGCGACGCCGCCGTCACCGACCTGGCAGGACATGCCCGGGCGCACCTCGACTACCTCGAGCGGGTCGGTGCCACCACCGTGCTCCGTGCCGCGTGCGACGCGCCCGTGCTGCCGGGCGACGTCGACCTCGCCGTGGTGATCGACTTGGCCGAACGCCGATCGCACCGGTACCCCATCGCCTGATCGATCCGTCGCGGGCGTGTCGACGGTGCCGACGTGATCCCGGATGGTGGGCCTGCGGGACCCCCGGCTACGGTGACCCCCGCCGCGCTCGTGCCGCGACGCCGCTTCGTCGCTCGCCGACGCCCGGTTCGGCCGTGGCATCCCTGTTCGTCCCTCCGTTGAGGTGTTTCCCCTTGTCGAAGTCGTCTGGTCCGGATCACTCAGGTCGTCTCGGTCGCTCCCGTCGGTCGACGCGGGTTGCGTTCGGTGCGGTGATGGTGCTCTCGCTCGTCGGCCTGGCCGGATGCAACACGCCCAGCAACACGCCCGAGGCCTACGACAGCACGGTCGAGGACAACTACCTCAACGGCTGCACGGCCACCGCACCACCCGCGAGCACGGGTGAGACCGGCGAGTCGCTCGGCGAGGGTGCCTCCCAGCAGTACTGCCAGTGCGCGTACAACTGGTTCGTCAACAACGTCCCGTACAGCGACGACCCGCCGGTCGACGGCGAGGATGCGGCGCCGAGCAACCCGGCGTTCGCCGACTTCTCGTTCAAGACGATCAACAAGGATCTCCAGGACGACCCGAGCTCGATGCCTCAGGCGATCCAGACCGGGCTGGCCGAGGCATGCGGCACGTCGGAGGTACCGGCTACCCCGGCAACCACGACTCCGACCACGGCAGGAGCCGAGGTCGACCCCGACAACGACTCCACGACCACCTCCGTTCCGGGCTGATCCCGTCGATGGCCCACCGATCGGGATCCGAGGGCGGTTCGGACCCATCCGGTGGGGACGGCACCCTCGGGTCGGCCCGACCTGCGTGGCTCCGATGGGGGGTCCCGGCGGTCGTCCTCGTCTTCGTCGTCGCCGTCGGGGTGGGGTACCTGACCTCCCGCCCGGAGCCCACCTACGACGAGGGCACCCGGCAGCGGTTCGTCGAGGTGTGCATGGCCGACGGTGGCGAACCGGTGCGCCCGGCCTGCGAATGCCTGTACACCGCGATCACCGAGCAGGTCTCGTACGACCGATTCGCCGAGGTCCACGAGCAGTTGGTCGCGACGCTCGACGCGGGCGACAAGATCGTTCTGCCCGACGACATCGCCGCGTTGATACCCGACTGCCAGATCCCCGCCTGACCGTGAGGTCGCCTGGCCGCCGGAGCAGCCCGCGCTCGGCGATCCCGACGTTCTGGCGTTCGCGTTCGTCGTTCTCCGATGATGGTGAACGCAATTCGAGTGGAGTGCCCGCTACGCCTTCGCCTTGACCTTCGGCTCGGGCAGACCGACGCGCACCCCGGGGTTGGCCCACTGGGGCCAGCGCGACCGGCTCTTCTCGGCCAGCTTGCGCATGAGGGCGATGGCTCCCGGGTCGCTGTCGCCGGGGCGGGTGATGATGGACCCGTCGGCGATCATGCGGCTGATGATCTCGCGCCCCAGATCGGTGCGCACGATGGTGAGGGTCCAATCAGCGTTCTCTCCGATGCCGCCACAGGAGATGTCGGCGTGCTCGGCGGCGAAGTCGGGGCAGTGGGTGCAGCCCTCTCGCGTCCAGGCATGGCACTCCTTGAGGTTGATCTCGTGGTAGTCGCCGTTGCGCATCCAGATCTGGA
>CAZGEF010000160.1:0-3446 GCA_964525005.1 uncultured Rhabdothermincola sp. | reverse complement strand
ATCCCCACCGAGTGGGGCGACTTCACCTGCTACGTCTACGAGTCGCTGCTCGACGGCGAGCAGCACATCGCCATGGTGCGCGGCGCGGTCCAGGGTGAGACCGACGTGCTCGTCCGGGTGCACAGCGAGTGCCTCACGGGCGACGTTTTGGGATCGCTGCGCTGCGACTGCGGCATCCAGCTCGACCAGGCGATGAAGACGATCGCCGAGGAGGGGCTCGGTGCGCTCGTCTACCTGCGGGGCCACGAAGGGCGCGGCATCGGCATCGGCCACAAGATCCGCGCCTACGGCCTGCAGGACCAGGGCCGCGACACCGTCGACGCCAACCTCGACCTGGGGCTGCCGGTCGACAGCCGCGAGTACGGCATCGGGGCCCAGATCCTCAACGACCTGGGCATCACGACGATGAGGTTGCTCACGAACAACCCGTCGAAGTACGGCGGACTCGAGGGCTTCGGCCTCGCCATCACCGGGCGGGTCCCCCTTCAGGCTGCGCCGAACCCGGAGAACATCGACTACCTGCGCACCAAGCGCGAGCGGATGGGGCACCTCATCGAAGGGCTCGACGATGTCCTCTAACTTCCGGGCCAAGGCCAACGTCGAGGGTCACGTGTCGGGCGAGGGCCGGCGCATCGGCATCGTGTGCGGCCGTTTCAACGACCTCATCACCAACCGGCTGCTCGACGGCGCGACCAACGCGCTCGCCGTGCACGGCGTGGCCGAGGACGACGTCACGGTCGTTTGGGTGCCCGGGGCCTTCGAGATCCCCTTCACCACCAAGGTCATGGCGCAGTCGGGGCGCTACGACGCCATCGTCACCCTCGGCGCCGTCATCCGCGGCGACACCGCGCACTTCGAGTTCGTGGCGGGGGAGTGCGCCCGCGGCATCCAGGACGCCCAGCTCGACACCGGCGTGCCCATCATCTTCGGCGTGCTCACCACCGAGAACCTCGACCAGGCGCTCGAGCGCAGCGGCGACGACCACAACGTCGGCGAGGAGTGCACCCGCACCGCACTAGAGATGGTCGACCTCACCGAACGCCTGCGCTGATTCCACCAGCAGCGGCGCCCGGGACCACCACGGCTCGGTTCTGGCGCATCTCGCCGTCACGGAGCGACGGCGGCACACGCCAGAACGGGCAGGGGCCTACAGGATGCGGAAGGCCGTGAGCAGGGCGCCGGTCAGCGTGATGGTGGCGAAGACCTGGAGGCGGAGCTCGCGTTGCATCGTGGTGCCGAAGTCGGCGAGGCGGGTGTCGATCTTGTCGAGCCGCGTGTCGATCGTGTCGAGCCGGGTCTCCACCGCATCGAGGCGTGTCTCGCACCGCCCGATGTCGGTCTTGAGCTCCGTGCGGAGGGCGGACATGTCGTCCTTGAGCTCGGTGCGGAGGGTGCCCAGACCGCTCCTGAGCTCGGTGCGGAGGGCGGACATGTCGTCCTTGACCTCGGTGCGGAGGGCGGACATGTCGTCCTTGAGCTCGGTGCGGAGGGTGCCCAGACCGCTCCTGAGCTCGGTGCGGAGTCCGTCGATCTCGTGGGTGACGTCGCTCTTGAGGGCGATGCACTCGGCACGCACGAAGTCCTTGGTGGCCGGTGTTTCGAGGTCGTTGGCCGGGAACTGGGCGATCAAGGCTTCTGCCACCTCTGGTCCGAGGGACGGGGCGAAGTGCTCGTAGATGGTGTGGCGTTGGTTTGCGGTGAGGCCCACGGGGCCCGTCCTTCCGTCTATGAGGTTGCGGGGCCGGGGGCCGATGCACCGAGGAAGGTGTGTGGCGGCAATCGTAGCGACGTGATCGACGCGGGGGAAGGCTCGCGCCGCTCGGCGCGGCCGCCACTCGGATCTGGCGTATCTCGCCGTCGCGGAGCGACGGCGGCACACGCCAGAACGAAGGGGGTCGTCACTCATTGCACTCCCGTAGCGGTTCAGCAACAAGGACGACGGTCGGAGCGATTCCCAGCAATGTGCACTCACCTGATAGGGGTGCCAGTGACGCATTTCTCAGTGATTTCCACGTCATTTGGTCCGGATGGTCCTAAAGCGACGCTCTAGTCCGTGCCAAGCTCAGGAGATGGACCACGACAGCTCCGATCCCGGCGGGTCTGACGCCGAGCGCGCCGCCGCCCGTGCATCCACCGACTCCCGTCGAGGGCTGATCAAGAAGGCCGCCATGGGCGGTGCCGCCCTCTGGGTCGCACCGACGGTCCTGGCCCTGGACACGCGTCCGGCGAGCGCCAGCCCGAATTGCGCGGGAGCAACGCCCCGCGTACTCCTTCCGTTCCCAGGCATGGGCGCCACGACGTGGACGGCTACAGCGTCGTTGAACAACGGGATGCCCACAGTGACGAGCACGTTTGGACCGACCTGGTCCAACGGGCAGCACATGGGTTACAACGCCGGTGTTTGGCCGGACGTCGGCTACTTGCCGGGCGGCAACTTCATCGTCGTCCGCAACCCAGCGAACGGCCAGACCCCCTGGGCGCGGTACCGCGTCCCGGTGCGCCTCTGTGCGAACACCGCCTACACGTTCACCTTCCCCCTGGCCGCGGAGAAGGTCGCAACCGGAACTCCTCGACCGCAGACGTTCCGCGCCCGGATCACGACCCCGAGCTCGACCGTGGTGGACCTCCCGTTGACGTCGACGTCGTGGACGGGGTCGCCGACGTTCCTCCAGACTCGAGGTACGCCGGTTTCCGGGGGAGCGGTCCCCACGAGTGGATGGGGTACCGGGGCTCAGAACAACAGGTTCCTGAACAACTCGGTTGTTGCGAGGTATCCCGCCACCGGGAACGTCGCCGCGGACGGCGACTTCATCTTCGACTTCTACATCACGTTCCCAAGTGGCACCTCCACCACCGGTGACGATTGGGGGGTCGGACCCCCGACGCTCGCCATCGTCTGAGCCCGAGGGGCTGGCTGACGCACGTCAGCGGCACATCGTCGCGGGATGCTGGTTCGTGGGGCTACTCGCGACCCACTACCCTCCGGCCCATGTTGAAGCTGGTGCTGCCGAAGGGGTCGCTCGAGAAGGCGACGCTCGAGCTGTTCGACAACGCAGATCTGCGGGTCAAGCGGGACTCGGCGGTCACCTACCGGGCCGAGATCGACGACCCCCGCATCGACGAGGTGCGCATCCTGCGTCCCCAGGAGATCCCGCGCTACGTGTCGGAGGGGTTGTTCGACATCGGGATAACGGGACGCGACTGGATCGAGGAGACCTCGAGCGACGTCACCTCCCTCGGCGAGCTCCAGTACTCGAAGGTGACGGGCGATCCCGTGCGCATCGTCGTGGCCGTCCCCGCCGAATCCGAGGTCGACGAGGTCACCGACCTGCGCGACGGCGTCCGGGTGTCGAGCGAGTACCCCGAACTGACCAAGCGCTTCTTCGCGGATCGGGGCATCGACGCCGACATCCGGCTGTCGTACGGGGCGACCGAGGCGAAGGTGC
>CAZGEF010000159.1:0-3447 GCA_964525005.1 uncultured Rhabdothermincola sp. | reverse complement strand
TCGAGCTGGCCCGGGGGAGCGAGGCGCTCTACATGCTCCAGCGCATCCGCGACGAGTCGCACCGCTTCGCGATCGCGTTCCACCGGGAGCGTCGAGGCAAGCGCATGACCACCTCGGCGCTCGACGGCATCCCGGGATTGGGCGAGACCCGCAAGAAGCGGCTGGTGAAGGAGCTCGGGTCGGTCAAGGCGGTCAAGACCGCATCGCTCGACACGCTCAAGGACCTGAGCTGGCTGCCCGATACCGTCGCCGAGGCGATCTACGACAAGCTCCACGCTCCGGCACCGCGCTGATGGCTGGAGCTCTCCAGTCAGCCCGCCCTCAGGAAGGTGCCATGTGCCGTGTGCCCTGGGGCGGCCGGGTAGCGTGCCGCCGTGCCCGACGACCTGCCTGATCCACCCGACGGTCTCTTCGGCGGCTCGTCGAACGACCTGTGGGATCGTCACGCCGGTTGGTGGCAACGCCAGTTCACCGGGGGAGTCGACCCGGAGTACCTCGAGCAGATCCTTCCCCTCGCCCGCGAGCTGACCGCCGGCTTCGACCGGGTGCTCGAGGTGGGCACCGGCGAGGGGCAGGTCGCCCGGGATGTGGCCGATCAGGGGGCGTCCGCCGTAGTCGGCCTCGACATCACGGTCGGGCAGATCACCGAAGCGGTCCGTCGCGCCGGTGGGCCGGTCTACGGCGTGTCCGACGCAGCGGCGCTCCCGGTGCGGTCGGCATCGTTCGACGCAGCGGTCGCCTGTCTCGTGTTCGAGCACATCGACGCGGTCGACGAGGCCATCGCCGAGGTGGCCCGGGTGGTGCGTCCGGGTGGGCGGTTCGTGTTCTTCCTCAACCACCCCCTGCTGCAGACACCGGGCAGCGGCTGGATCGACGACCACATCATCGAGCCGCCCGAGCAGTACTGGCGCATCGGTCCGTACCTCGTCGAGGCGTCGACCATCGAAGAGGTCGAGAAGGACGTCCACATCCGCTTCGTGCATCGACCCCTGTCGCGGTATGTGAACGCGCTGGCGGTCAACGGCCTGGTGCTCGAGCAGATGGTCGAGCCCGCACCGCCGCAGGGCTTCCTCGACCGGGCACCGGAGTACCCCGATGCCGCGACGGTCCCCAGGCTGCTGGTCCTCGTGACCCGCCGTACCACCTGACTCGCCGCACGAGCCGTGCGGCCTGACCCGGGCCGCCACGACCTTCGAAATTGCGTTCCTCGTCGTCGCAGAGCGACGACGAGGAACGCCAGAACGGGAGCTTTGGCCCGGCGTGGGCCGTTCGCATCACGAAGGCGTCGGAGGCGACAGCTAGCCTGACCGGCGATGAGCGAGTTCATAGCCATCACGGGGCTGTCGGGCGGTGGGCGCTCGCAGGCTGGTGACATCCTCGAGGACCTCGGCTGGTTCGTCATCGACAACCTGCCGCCCTCGCTCATCCCCAAGGTTGCCGAGCTGGCTCAGGCTCCCGGCTCGTCGCTCGGCAAGATCGCCCTGGTGGTCGGCACCGGGCCGTACCACGACGAGGTCATGCCGGCGCTCGTCGCGTTGCGACGGCAGGGATCGCGGGTGCGGATCCTGTTCCTCGATGCCGCGACAGACGTGCTGGTCCGGCGCTACGAGTCGACCCGACGTCGGCATCCGCTGGCCACCGACGTCGGGGTCGCCGAAGCGATCGAGGTCGAGCGGGCGCTCCTCGAACCTGTCAAGGAAGCGGCCGACGTCGTGGTCGACACCTCCGAGCTCAACGTGCACCAGCTCCGGGCCCGGGTCGTCGACCTCTTCGGCGCCGAGGCGTCGGCCATCGGCATGCAGACCAACATCGTGTCGTTCGGCTACAAGCACGGTCTCCCGCTCGACACCGACCTGGTCATCGATTGCCGGTTCCTGCCCAACCCCTACTGGGTCGAGGACCTGCGCGAGCTACGCGGCATCGACGAGCCGGTGCGCGACTACGTCATGGGCCAGGAGGTCACGGGGAAGTTCCTCGACGAGCTCACGTCGCTGTTCGAGCTGCTCCTGCCGGCGTACGTGGCCGAGGGCAAGAGCTACCTGTCGATCGCGTTCGGCTGCACGGGCGGCCACCACCGTTCGGTGGCGATCGCCGAGGAGGTCGGCCGGCGGCTCAACACCCAGGGGTTCGCCCCGACGGTCCTGCACCGCGACATCGCGCGGTGAGCACCTCGGTCCCCTCCGGCCACGAAGGTGACGCCCGGGAAGACGACCGATTCGAGCGGCGGCCGGCACAATGGGTGCAGATCACGATCGCCGTCGCGTCGATCCTCATCGTCGTCCTGCCCACGATCAACGTCCTGATCGTCAACGACGGCGACCCCACCGCGCTCTTGCGGGTGGGAAGCGACGCGATTTCGAGGCCGACGATCGAAGAGGACTTCGACGATCCGGTCCTCGTGAAGGGCTGGGGTCATGACGGCCAGCAGTACTACGTCATCGCACGGTCCCTTCCCGATGTCGAGGCCGCAGACGGCAAGGTCGATCGCCTGCTCTACCGGGTGCGCCGTGTCCTCTTGCCTGCCATGGTGTCCCCGCTCCCCGACGGTGCGCCGCTCGTCTGGGGGATGCTGGCGGTGAATTGCGCGGCGGTCGGCATGGCGGGCATAGCGCTCGCTCGGATCGCCGCTCGCCTCGGGGTGTCCCCGTGGGTGGGCATCACGGTGGGCCTGAGTCCGGCGCTGCTCGTCACCGTCGAGGCGTCGCTCGCGGATCCCCTTGCCCTCGCCTTGGCCCTCTGGGGCGTCGTGGTCTGGCGAAGACACCTGGGCTGGGCGGCGGTGATCTTCACCTTGGCGGCGTTGGCTCGCGAGACCTTGCTGGTGGTCCCGCTCGCCTGCCTGCTGGCGGCGAGCACCCGCCGCCAGCGGCTGGTGCTGCTGACGCCGTTCGTCTCCTATGCGGTGTGGATCCTGTTGACCGGGTTGTTCATCCACCCGAGCGACACCGGTTCGGCGGCTCCGTTGGGTGACGCGCTTCGTCACTTCGATGTGCCGTTCCGGGCGATCGTCCTCGATGGCCTGACGGGGGACTCCGCGGTGATCGGTCTTGGTTTGTTCGCCTGCTCACTCCTGGCGGCACGCATCCTCTGGGACCGCCAACGGGAGCTCGGGTGGTGGCTTCTCATCGACGGCGTGCTGCTTGTCTGCGCGTCGACCGCGGTCGTGTCCGACACCATGAGCCTCACCCGGCTCACCGCTCTGGGCCTTCCTGGCCTGGTGCTCGCGGTCGGGTGCCTCGCCGCCGATGACCGATCACGGCGCGCCTCAACTGGCACCGGTCGGGCCGATCTAGTGGGATAGGACCGTTCGTAGACCCTTCCGGCCCAACGAAGCCGGATCCAACGAGGTAGGGGATGAGATGACCATCAAGGTCGGCGTGAACGGATTCGGTCGGATCGGCCGCAACTTCTTCCGGGCGGTGCGCAAGCAGGGTGTCGACATCGAGA
>CAZGEF010000158.1:0-3681 GCA_964525005.1 uncultured Rhabdothermincola sp. | reverse complement strand
GCCACACCATCTACATCCTCGACGAGCCCACCACGGGCCTGCACTTCGAAGACATCCGCAAACTCCTCACGGTGCTGTCCCGACTTGTCGATCAGGGGAACACCGTCCTGGTCATCGAGCACAACCTCGACGTCATCAAGACGGCAGACTGGATCGTCGACCTCGGACCCGAGGGCGGCAGTGGAGGAGGAACCGTGGTGGTCGAGGGACCTCCCGAGAAGATCGCCAAGACACCGGAGAGCTACACCGGTCGTTTCCTCGCGCCGCTGCTCGACCGGTAGGCGCCGTGCAACGTCTAGCGAAGGTACTCCTCTACATCGGCATCGTCGCGGCCGTTGTCGGACTCTCCTCCTTCCATGCCCGCGTCATCGCCACGCCCTCCTACTCGTACACCGGCACCTTCCGCTTCGGCTGGTCGCTCGTCTATGTCGGGTTGCTCGCTGTGATGGCCTACGGCCTTGGTCTCCCAGATGTGCCGAAGACGCCCCGTCAGGCCATGCAATCGTCGATCGGTGCTTCGGTCGGCGCGGCGCTCGCCATGTCAGTCGTACAGCTCTTCGTCGGTGATGCGTTGTTGCCACGGTTCGTTGTGCTCGGTGCGGCGCTCCTGTTGGTGCCCTGGTATCTGATCTGCGTGTTGCTCGCGAACCGCAGCTCGACTGCCGATTCAGGCAGGGACCGGGTACTTGTCATCGGAGATTCGATCGACCCGGTCGCCCTCCGTGAGGAGGTCGGCCGCAGCGCCGAACGCCCCACCCTCATCACAAGCATCGTTCCTCTCAGCGTGATCTCCTCGGTGGAGGGCGACCCTCAACCCCTCGTCTCGCTCGTCGAACGGGACCGAGCAACGGTGCTGGTCCTGGACCGAGATGCGCAGGCCATCGAGTCGATCGTGGCTCAGGCGGCGTGGCTCCACGAGCGGGGCCTGCGGATTCGCACGCTCTCGCTCTTCTACGACGAGTGGCTCGGGATGCTTCCGCTGGTAGAGCTCGAGCGAGTGTCCCTGATGTTCGACATCAGCGAGGTGCATCGTGAGCGCTACGGCCGCTCGAAGCGGCTGGTCGACTTGGTGGTCGGCCTGCTCGCTTGTCTCGTCTTGGTGGCGGCGATCCCCTTCGTCTTCGTGGGCAATCTGTTCGCAAATCGCGGGCCGTTGTTCTACCGCCAGGAGCGTGTCGGGCGGGGGGGCGCTGATTTCACGATCTACAAGTTCCGTTCGATGCGGGTCGCCGAGCCGGGCGTCGAATCGGACTGGACGGTCGAGAACGACCCCCGCATCACCTCGTTCGGGAAGCTGCTGCGCAAGAGTCATCTCGATGAGCTGCCTCAGGCCGTCAACATCGTGCGAGGCGACCTCTCGGTCGTTGGACCGCGGCCCGAGCAGCGGCGCTATGTCGTGCAGCTGATGGACAAGCTTCCGTTCTACGATCTCCGTCATCTCGTTCGACCGGGGGTCACGGGCTGGGCGCAAGTGAAGTACGGCTATGCCGGAGACGAGCGCGACGCGGTCGAGAAGCTGCAGTACGAGTTCTACTACTTGCGTCATCAGAACATGGCGCTCGACGGCCGCATCGTCCTGCGCACCATCCGGAGCGTGTTCGGTGGACTGGGATCAGGTCGATGACGGTTCCAACGATCAGCGTCGTGATCCCCATGCGGGACGAGGCGGGTGCCATCGAGGCATGCCTCGACGCGCTGGTCGCCCAGGATGTCGTCCTCCACACGGTGGAGGTCATCGTGGTCGACGGTGCGTCGAGTGACGGAAGCGCAGACGTGGCTCGTCGAGCGCTAGCTCGTGCCCCCTTCGCTCGGAGTGCGGTCGTGGTCAACGACGAGGCAACGACGCCCTCGAACCTGAATCAGGGGTTGGAGGTCGCGGCTGGACGCGTCCTCTGCCGTGTCGACGCCCGCAGCCTTGTTCCGCCTCACTATCTGCGGACATGTTTGGAGGTGCTCGACAACCGACCGGATGTCACCGTCGTCGGTGGGAGCCAGATCTCGGTCTCTGGTTCAGACGATGTGGTCACGACCGGGATCGCTCGGGCCCTCAACAACCGGTTCACCATGGGGATGTCCCGCTACCGACGCGGTGCATCGAGCGGTCCTTCCGACACGGTCTACTTGGGTGCGTTCCGCACCGATGAGCTGCGGGAGGTGGGCGGCTGGAACGAGACCTGGGGCACCAATCAGGACTTCGAGCTGAACCGTCGAATGGGCGAACGGGGCATCGTGTGGTTCGACGACCGCCTCACGGTCGGCTACATCCCTCGTTCCACGATCGGAGCGCTGTGGCGACAATATCGGCGGTTCGGCCGGTGGAAGGCAGAGTACTGGCGGTGCACGGGCGATCGCCCTCAGCCTCGTCAGTTCGTGGCGCTGGTCGCCCCGGTGCTGGCCGTCGCCGCGTCCACGGCGCTCGTGGTGACTGCCCGCCGACCGTTGCGGCGAGCGGGGGTCCTCACAGCGTCCGCTGCTATCGGTCTCTACGTGGTCGACGAAGTGGGTACGTCGGGACCATCCGGTGGCCTCGGTGTCCGGTCAGTCTCGGTGTCTGCCATGATCGCCGTCATGGGTGGATGGTCGACCGGCGCGCTCGTCGGTGTCGTGGGCGGTGGGCGCCGATGACGGTCCGTGTGCTTCACCTCGCACCTGCACACCTACCGTTCGACCCCCGTGTCTTCGTCAAGGAGTGCCGAACGCTCGCCCGAGCGGGCTATGTCGTTTCGCTCGTCGTCCCCGCCGAGCGATCCGAGGTGGTCGACGGAGTGCGGATCATCGCGATTCCCCGCTGGTCGAGCCGCTCCGGTCGCTTCTTCGGCAACATCTGGCGGACCGCCCGGATCGCCTGGAGCGAGCGCGCCGATATCTACCACTTCCACGACCCCGAGATGATCCCCGTTGGAGTGGTGCTCGCGTTGCTGGGACGGACCGTGATCTATGACTCGCATGAGGATCTTCCGCGTCTGGTCCTCGACAGGTCGTGGATCCGGCCATCGTTGCGGCCGATGGTCGGCAAGACAGTCGAGGTCGTCGAGCGACTCATCGAGCCCCTGTTCGCCGCGATCATCTCGGCTGAGGATGAAGGCGCGCAGCGCTTCCGTTCGAGTCGGGTCGTCATCGTGCGCAACTACGTCGTGGCCGAGGAGTTCGCTGATGCCGTATCGGTCCCGCTGGAGAATCGGGATGATCGCGTGGTGTACATCGGAGCCTTGAGCGCTGCTCGAGGCGCCGTCGAGATGGTCGAAGCAGTCGAGCGCACCAAGGAAGGTGTTCGGCTCACGTTGGCTGGCTACTTCGGAGATGGCAGCGAGGAGATCGCACGCGATCTCCCAGGTTGGGATCGCGTCGATTTCCTCGGGGTGGCAGACCGGAACATGGTCGAGCGCGAGCTCGGTCGGGCGAAGATCGGTCTGGTCCTCCTGCACCCCACGCGCAAGTACGCCGAAGGCGCTATCCCGGTGAAGCTCTTCGAGTACCTCGCAGCGGGTCTGGCTGTCGTGGTATCGGACTTCCCGGCGTGGCGGGAGATCGTCGCGCCGGCCGATGTGGGCATTCTCGTCGATCCACTAGACGTCGATGCGGTGGCCGCGGCAATCAACACTTTGCTGGATGATCCCGACGAGCTGGCGGCGATCGCCCGCCGAGGGCCCGCCGTTGTCCGCGAGCAGTACAGCTGGGAGT
>CAZGEF010000157.1:0-3708 GCA_964525005.1 uncultured Rhabdothermincola sp. | reverse complement strand
GCCCATCAGTTCAACCGGCCCATCAGTTCAACCGGCTGGTCGTGACCGGATCGAAGAGGTGGATCTGGGTCGGGTCCGCGGTGAGGCGCAACGTGTCGCCCGGGCGCGGTGTCGCGTCGGCCGACGGCTGACGGACGACGATGCGCGTCTCGCCGACCGAGCAGATGATGTGGCTCTCGTGGCCGAGCCACTCGACCGCGGTGACCTCGGCCTCGATGGGCCCGCCCCCGACGGCGAGGTGCTCGGGGCGCACGCCGACGATGACGTCGGGCGAGGTGACGGGGAAGTCGCCACCGGCGGCCGACAACGGGAACCGTCCTGTGCCGAGGTCGACGAAGGCCTCGCCGTCCTCGACGACGAACGACCCGGGGACCGTGTTCATGGGTGGGTTGCCGATGAACCGGGCTACGAACAGGTTGGTCGGCCGCTCGTAGACCTCCTGCGGTGCCCCGACCTGCTGGAGACGCCCGGACTGCATGACCGCGATGCGGGTGGCCATGGTCATGGCCTCGACCTGGTCGTGGGTGACGTAGATGAAGGTGGTCGCCAGCCGCTGGTGGAGCTCGACGAGCTCGAGGCGGGTCTGGGCGCGGAGCTTGGCGTCGAGGTTGGACAGCGGTTCGTCCATGAGGAACGCCTTCGGGCGACCCACGATGGCCCGGGCGAGCGCCACCCGTTGGCGCTGGCCCCCGGAGAGCGCGGCGGGCTTGCGGTCGAGGTAGCTGCCGAGATCGAGGATGCGTGACGCCTCGGCCACCCGATCGTCGCGCTCGGCCTTGGTGAGCTTGCGGGATGTGCCGCCCTCGGGAGGCACCATCTTGCGCGACACGAGAGGTGACTCGATGTTGCGGCGCACCGTCATGTGCGGATAGAGCGCGTAGCTCTGGAACACCATCGAGATGTCGCGGTCCTTGGCCTCGACGTCGTTGACGACACGGCCACCGATGGTGAGGGAGCCCGAGGTGATGGTCTCGAGCCCGGCGATCATGCGCAGGGCGGTTGTCTTGCCGCAGCCGGACGGGCCGAGCAGCACCATGAGCTCGTCGTCGACGATGTCGAGCGTGAGGTCGTCGACCGCCGTCACGTCGCCGAACTGCTTGGTGATGCCGTCGAGGACGACCTCGCTCATACGGTCCGCCTCGCTCCCCATGGTGTGGCCGGTCCGGTCGGCGCCACGCTACATCGGTGGCCCTGGGCGAGCGTGCCGTGGCGTGGTCGGTCATCGTCTTGTCATCGACAGATCGCCGATTGCCGGTCGCCGGTCGCCGGCCACGCCACGCGCTCGCGCCTGTCGTTGCCCTCGACCCGTCGTGGTCATCACAGGTCGAGGCGGTCGGCGAGCGCCTCGAGATGGCCGACCACCTGGTCGAGGACGTCGTGGGGCAGCGTTGCCGTGAGGACCTCGAACAGGTCGTGCGGCGCAGGCGAGCAGGCGAGCGCTTCGCGGGCGAACATCCCGTCGTCCATGAACGCGGCGAGCGCGCCGCTGATGCCGGGGATGTGCAGGGCGTCGGCGGCGACGCCGAGGCGGATCTCGGTCCAGCTGGCGCGCGGGTCGAACGGCCGGGCGGCCAGGGCTTCGGTCCACGTGAGGCGGCCCGGGTCGGCGGAGCCGAGGACGGCGAGGGCGTCGGCCCACCGCAGCGCGAGCAGCGTGAACGGTTTGGCGGGAGGAGGAGCGGTGGGCAGGCCGAGCACCCGCCGGCACGCGTCGGGCACGCGTCCCTCGCAGAGCTCGATGTGCTCGTCGCACAGCACGCCGCCGTCGAGGGCGCGGACCGCGGAGGCGACCCTCCCGGTGCGGTCGACGGCGACCGCTACCTGCACCTGTTCGCCGTCGCCGCGGTTGCTGCCGGCACTGGCGCCGTTGCTGGTGCTGTCCCCGATCCGGAGGCTGGTGGCGGTCCCCGGCGTGACCACGCCGAACGCGCCGAGGGCGCTCGGGATCTGGAGTCTGGAGGCCACGTCGAGCAGGTCGCCGGGCTCCAGCGGCATCAGGGCGAGCTCGATCTCACCGTGGAGCCACGTGACCCCGACCGCGACCGGTGCGCGGCTGCCGTCGGGATCGGCGAGGACGTCGACGACGCCCTGGAGCCGTTGCTGCGGAGACCACGACGGCGCATCGGCGCAGTCGGGATCACCGCCGGGAACCGAGCCGGATCCCGCGTCGGGGATCGACGACGGACGTGCGGGAGCAGGAGAGGTCGACGAGGCCGAGGTCGGTCGGATCGACGACGGTCGGGTCGACGACGGTCGGGAGGACGAGCACGAACGCATGGCGGAGCCTTTCGGGAGTGCGATGAAAGGCGAGCCGGGCGACCACGGTGAGGTGCGGTGGCGCAGGGGGTTCGCGAGCCCGTCCGAGATCATGCCAGGGGGCTGTGACAGGATCGACCCCATGCCTTCCGACCCCACGCGCGTCCTGTGCACCAGCGCTCGCATGCCGTTCGCCGTAGACGAGATCCGCAAGCTCGTCCAGGCCGGCCACGACGTCTACGCGAGCGACACCTTCAAGACCTCGCCCGGCCTCCACGTGCGCGGCCTCGCCGGTCACCTCATCACCCCGCCGCCCACCCAGGAGACCGACGCGTTCGTCGACGCCGTCGCCGAGACCATCACGAATCACGGCATCGACGTGGTGCTCCCGATGTTCGAGGACGTCTTCTACCTCACCAAGCACCGGGCTCGGCTCGAACCGCTTGCCGGCCTCTTCTTCCCCACGCTCGAGACGCTGTTGAAGTTCCACAGCAAGGCCAACTTCGTGCAGCTGTGCCAGCAGATCGGGGTCCCGGTGCCCGACACCCTGGTCGTGCACGACGATGCCGAGCTCGCCGCGGCCATCGCCGAGATCCCGCAGTACTTCGCCCGGGCATCGTTCTCGCGAGGTGGTGTCGACATCCTCACCGACGTCGGGCCGCTGGCCGAGACCATCGCGGTGAGCGACATCCACCCCACCGAGGAGAACCCGTGGGTGGTGCAGGGCTTCGTCGAGGGCATCGACCTGTGCAGCTACAGCGTCGTGCACGAGGGCAAGGTGGCGCTGCACGTCACCTACGAGCACCCCCGCACCATCGAGCATGCCGGCGGCATCATCTTCGAGTCGGTCGACGAGCCCGACACGCTCGACCACGTGCGCCGCTTCGCCGAGGCCACGCGCTACACCGGCCAGGTCTCCTTCGACTACCTCAAGCACCCCGACGGCCTCGTGTCGATGGTCGAGTGCAACCCGCGCCCGACCGCCGGCCTGTCGGTCGTCGACCACGACACGCTGTCGGCCGCGCTGTTCGCCCCGGCGCCCGACACCATCGTCATCCCCGCCGGCCAGCGGGCGCAGATCGACTCGGCGCTCATCCGCGACGCGTTCCGGGAGCCGAAGAACCTGCCGCAGGACGTGCGCGACCTGTTCGCCGCGCCGGACATCTACCTCGGCGCCAAGGACGGCGACGGTCATCATGACCTGGGCCCGTTCGTCTACCAGGCGCTGTCGCTCACCCACCTCCTGTCGTTCCGCCACCAGCAGGACCCGGCCAGCAAGCACCGCAAGCACACCGCCCTCATGGCCGCCCAGTTCTACGACATCGAATGGGACGGGTCTCCCATCGGGTAGGCCCCGCTACATCGGGTCGTAGCCGGGGATGTGCTCGAGGGGTGTCGTGACCTGGACCTTGCACTCGGGGTTGCCCTGGAGCTTGCCGTGGGACCAGCGGA
>CAZGEF010000156.1:0-3787 GCA_964525005.1 uncultured Rhabdothermincola sp. | reverse complement strand
ATCGCGGCGATGCAGCGGTGGGCGGTGACCGACGACCCAGGCATGAGCCTGTGCGGTCACCTCGTGCACGAACGGCTGGTCGAGGACAAGGCCAACGGCAGCGCCATCATCGACGTGCTGAAGGAGCGCATCAGCGGCATCAAGCCGATCAACCCTTCGGTCGGCAAGGAGGCCCGCGCCCGTGCGGTCACCCCGGAGATCGAGAGCGGCAACGTGTTCCTGCCGCACCCGGGCGACCCGGGCAACGAGTGGGTCTCCGACATGCTCAGCGAACTGCGCAACTTCCCGTACGACGCCTACGACGACCAGGTGGACGCGCTGACCCAGGCGCTGTCCGGGCTGCGCTCGGTGGGCCGTGGCGGAGTCAGCGTGCCGGGTCGGATGTCGATGCGCTCGACCCAGTGGCAGGTCACCCGGGATCTGAGCAAGGCGGCGCTCTCGGACATGAGCCGCCGTCGCGGCACTCGCTGACCGCTGTCAAGCGGTTCGGGCAGAGTGTGACGTAGGTCACACACGAAACACCCCGAGAGAGCCCATTTCGCCCTGTTCTGTGCTACACTGGTCCCACGGTGAAGGACCTACCAAGGGTCCCCGGAACGGAAGGGCAAGACAATGAGCACGAGGACTGCACGTAAGGCGGCTGCCAAGCCGCGCACGACGAAGGCGGCGGCGACCGAAGCCGCTCTCGCCGCGAGCCCGTGGGTGCTGCGCTCGGGCGTCGCGCAGGTCGCGTCGCTGTGGGACGTGGCCCCGCACCTGATCCACGACGTGAACGGGACCTGCTTCCGGATCACGCCGGACACGCTGTCGGTCAAGGATCGGCCGGAGTTGGAGGCCATGTTCGCCTCCGAGATCACGCGGCTGGCGGACGACGCCAAGGCCGAGCGAGTGCACCTGTTCTGCGAGCGGTGCGTGGTCACCCGGCGCAACTCGGTGGTCAAGGTGCGCGAGGCCAAGGCTGAGGCGCGCAACGACGAGGCGCTGGCTCTGGTGGCGCAGGTGCGTGAGTACGCGCAGGAGCACTACAACGAGGGCGGCTGGGACATGATCACCGAGACGATGAGCGACGAGGACCTGGTGCGCCTCATCGGTAGGGCGCGCACGTTCGATGGCGCGTTGCGCAAGGTGGGCATCGTCGCCAGCGAGTACGCGGACCGTCGCGCCGAGGTCGTGTCGGCCTGACCCGATCGGTCAGTGACGGTGCGGCCCGGGTCGCAAGGCCCGGACCGTGCCGCCTCCGACCGGAGGACCGAGAGCAAGGAGAACGGACATGCACGAGTGCGAGTGGGATGAAGGCACTTACGAGAATCCCGCAGGCTGTGAGTCGGTCGAGACCCGGCAGGTGGCGGGGTTCTGGTTCTGTGAGGAGCACCTGGCGAAGATGGCTGCGCTGGTCGCGCTCGCCGAGAAGATCCCGGCGGATCTCTGATGGCGAGGCTGGCACAGACGGTGCTGCGCGAGAACGTGTGGTCGGTCTGGTGGGATCCGAGCGAGCCGGTGCCGGTGTTCCACGACACCGAGGGCGTGCACGCGAACACGCGCCGGACCTGGCTGCCGTGGACGGATCGTTTCGATCTGGAGGACACGTTCCTCAACGAGTTGGCGGCGGAGCATAACCGCGAGCCTCGCACGCGGGGGTTCTGCGAATGGTGCGTCGTGCAGCGCAAGCCGGAGCGTGCGGTGTGCTACACTGGTCCCACGAGCCCGACCCGAACTGGAAGGACAGAAGGACGATGAGCGTGCTGGGAATGAACTTCTGCGAGGTGGACGAGCGGGAGGTGGATCGCTACATCCACGACACCTCGTGGGTGATGCAGCAGAAGCACGACGGCACCCGCGTGCTGGCCGTGATCGACTCCGGCGGGGTGCGGTACTTCCAGCGGGGCGGCAAGGCCCTCGCGCACACCGCAGCCACGCAGCACCTGGCCGCGCTCACGCAGGCGCTGGAGCCGTTGGTGATGCCGGGGTCGGCGGACGCGGTGGTCCTGGACGGGGAGATCATCATCGGCACCGGCCACTATTACGTGTTCGACGTGCCCGACGGCGGGGCGCTGCCGATGGGTGCCACGGTCGCGCAGCGGCTGGAGGTGCTGGCTCACCTGGACAACCACTGGGCCTCGTTCCCGATCACTCCGGTGCGGGCGGTGCGCACGGCACGGACCGCGCAGGACAAGGCGGAGATGTTCGAGCGCGCCCGTCGGGCCGGGGTCGAGGGCGTGATGGTCAAGCGGCTGGACTCTCCCTACGAGCCGGGCAAGCGGGTCAAGCACAGTCTGAAGATCAAGTTCGTCAAGACCGCCGACGTGGTGGTGACCAACGTGAACCGGGGACGCAACGAGGCGGGGCGCGAGATCGGCTCCATCGAGTTCGGCATCCCGACCGCTGGGGAGGTCACGGTGCTGGGGACGTGCTCGGTGATCGGCAAGGAGCACGTGGAGCCGGGTGACGTGATCGAGGTGGCCTACCTCTACCGGGCGGACACCGGGGGCCTTGTCCAGCCGCGCATGGTGCGCAGGCGCGAGGACAAGCCGGGCTCGGACTGCAACTGGGACCAGTTCCCGCTCTACAGCCGCGAGGTGATCTAGGTGAGCATCGCAGCCTCGTGGGCCGTGATCATCGGTCTGTCGGCCGTGGTCGTCGGCCTGATCCAACTGACGACGAAATGGTGGGACGGGCGATGAACGAGGAGCAGGAGCAAGAGGAGCAGGTCTGCCCGTCGTGCAAGGGCGACGGCTGGTTCATGCACCACGGCCGCCCGTACACCTGCGACGACTGCGACAGCCTCGACTACGACGAGTGGGTCGCGGTCGGCGAGGCGATGCACGAGAGCCCGAACTTGTGATGGCCGCGATGGACCTGTGCGAGTGCGGGCAGCCAACCGGATCGACTCATTCCTCGACGCAACGAACCTCGGAGGCTCCGATGCTGACGCCTGACGAACGGGCCGCGATGCGGGAGCGGTTCGGCCCCGGCTACAGCCACGACTGCCTCTGCGGGAAGTGCTGCACGATCCGGGCGCTCGACGCACTGGACGAGGCCGAGGCCGAGCGGCGAGCAGCCGAATTACTCACAGCCGAGCAGGAGCGGGCGCTGAGTGCCCTCGGCACCGAGCGGAACACCTGGGCGCGGCAGTTGGCGGACGCCACCGACGAGCGCGACACCGCTCGCGTGGAGGCGGAGGACTGGCGGGTCAAGTACGCCGGGGTGGACAACGAGATCGTCGCGCTGGAAACGAAGATCACACACCCGTCAGACGAGGTTGTCGAGGCGGTGGACGACAAGATCCGAACCTTGCTGCCGCTGCGCCCGATGCCCGGCGACCTAGGCCGCGCCGCTATCGCCGCCCTGGCCGACGCCCTGGGGGTGACCGATGACTGACCTCGCCCTCGACCTGGCCCTGCTCGGCGTCGTCGCCCTCCTGCTCGCCAGCGCCCTGCTCGTCGCGGCTGTCGCGGCGAACCTGCCTACCGGAACGGAGCGCCAGTGATGACCGACCCAGACGGCCGCGGCGACGCGACTGCCGAGCCTGCTGGCGACTTCGGAAGCCTGCGGAGGTGCCCCGTGCCAACGCTTGAGGAGATCGTGGCCGCCCTCCGCCACCCCAGCGACGAGGTTGTCGAGGCGGTGTCAGCAGCCTTCGCACGCACAGCCGCCGAGAACTCAGAACTCCATTTCGAGGCCGACCGGACCTTCGAGTTGGCGTGGAAGGGCGAGGCCCGCGCCGCTATCGCCGCCCTGGCCGACGCCGGGTACGTGGTGGCACCGCGCCAGTACCACACCCGCGAGC
>CAZGEF010000155.1:0-4119 GCA_964525005.1 uncultured Rhabdothermincola sp. | reverse complement strand
GGTTCGTGCGGGGCACGAGGCCGTAGTGCAGCGTGAGCTCGTCGGAGAGGTAGCGGCCCTCGGCCACCTTGATGGGGTCGACCTCGCCGATGAGATCGGCGATCGACGTGTCGGGCGTGGCCAGCTTCTCGCCGAACCGGTCGTCGCGGTGCACCCAGGCGATCGGCGTGGCGTCGCCGAGCTCGGCGACCAGATCGCGGGCCTGCCGCGAGATCGGATCGTACGGATCGTCGTTGATCTCGGAGCCCTCGACGATGGGCATCCACTCGTCGAGCAGCCCGGTGAGCGACCGGATCATGCGGGTCTTGGCCTGGCCCCGCTCGCCCAGGAACACGACGTCGTGACCGGCCAGCAGCGCGTTCTCGAGCTGGGGAAGCACCGTGTCCTCGTAGCCGAGCACGCCGTCGAAGAGCTCCCGGCCGGCCCGGATGCGCTCGATGGCGTGCGAGCGGATCTCGTCCTTGACCGAGCGGGACACCCAGCCCGATGAGCGAAGCTCACCCAGCGTCTTGGCCAGGTCGGTCTTGGCCAGGTCGGTCTTGGCCAGGTCGGTCTTGGCCAGGTCGGTCTTGGCCAGGTCGGTCTTGGGCTCGTCGGACCGTGCGGATCTGGACATGGCGGGCGACTCCTGCGTCGTGCCACGGGCGGTGGCCCGAAGCGAGGCGTGGACATCGTCACGCTACCGGTCTCCGCCTCGATCCGTTCTGGCCGGGACGAGCCGTCACCGGCAGCGTCTCGCCCCTGCCAGGACGAGGGTTTCGGTGGCGGGGGTAGCGTGCCCGGATGGACCGGGCCGGGCTGGGATCGATCGTGGTGCCCGGACCCTGGCGCGGCGCGCCGGCCGACGACGAGTCGCGTCGCACCTACCCGACCGACGAGATCGACGACGCCGGCTGGCCCACCGTCGCGGTGCCGGGCCACTGGCGCACCGAACCCTCCCTGGCCGACCACGACGGCCCGGTGCTCTACCGGACGCGCTTCGAGCACGGCCCGCCCGTCGCCGGCAACCTCCGGGGCCGACCGGACCGGACCCGCCGGTGGCTGACGTTCGACGGGATCTTCTACACGAGCGACGTGTGGCTCGACGGCAGCTACCTCGGTGACACCGAGGGCTACTTCATGGCCCACGCCTTCGAGGTCACCGAGCTCCTCGCCGAGCGCAGCGAGCACCTCCTGGCCCTCGAGGTCGCGTGCGACCCGCCATCGGACCGCCGCCGCAAGCGCAACCTGACCGGGGTCTTCCAGCACGGGGAGATCCTCCAGGAAGGGTGGAACCCCGGCGGCATCTGGCGTCCGGTGCGCATCGTCGACACCGGGCCGGTGCGCATCCGCCACAGCCGGATCCTGTGCGACTCGGCGACCGACGAGTCGGCGGTCGTCAAGGTCCGACTCGTGCTGGACTCGCTCGAACCGGCGACCGTGGCGCTGCGCACCACCGTCTACGACCCCGAGGGCAACCACGTGCTCGAGATCGAGCGCGAGCAGCGGGTCGCCGCGGCGGAGAACCGCATCGAGTGGGCCGTCTCGGTGACCGAACCCCGACTGTGGTGGCCATGGATGCTCGGCGACCAACCCCGCTACCGGGTGATCGTCGAGGTGCTCGACGACGAGGCCGTGTCCGACCGCGTCGAGCGGTCGGTCGGCCTCCGACAGGTCACGCTGCGCAACTGGGTGATGCAGGTCAACGGCGAGCGCATCTTCCTCAAGGGGACGAACCTCGCGCCGACCTCCACCGACCTGGCCACCGTCGACCCCGACACGGTGCGGGGCGACATCCGGCTCGCCCGCGACGCCGGACTCGACCTCGTCCGGGTCGCGGGGCACGTCGCTCGGTCCGAGCTGTACGACGAGGCCGACGAGTCGGGGGTCCTCGTCTGGCAGGACCTCCCCCTGCACTGGGGCTACGCCCGCAGCGTCCGGGGTCAGGCCCGGCGCCACGCCCGCGAGATCGTCGACCTGCTCGGCCACCACGCCTCGATCGTGATCTGGTGCGGCCACGACGACCCTGCCGCGATCGACGTCGGTCCGGACACCCTCTCGACACCGCGAGGTCGAACCCGCCTGCTCGCCCGCCAGGTCCTGTCCCAGGCGTTCCCGACCTGGAACCGCACGGTGCTCGACAACTCGATCGCGTCGGAGCTCGAACGATCCGACCGGTCGCGACCGGTCGTCGCGCACTCCGGGGTCTGGCCGCACGCACCGCAGCTCGACGGCACCGATTCGCACCTCTTCCTCGGCTGGTACGCGGGCCGTCCCGACGATCTCCCTCGGCTGGCGCGCTGGTGGCCCCGGGTGGCGCGCTTCGTCTCGGCCTTCGGCGCCCAAGCCGTCCCCGACGACGCCGACTTCCTCGAGCCGGAGCGGTGGCCCGACCTCGACTGGGATCGAGCCTGGACCGAGCACGGGCTGCAGAAGACGTTCTTCGACCGCACCACGCCGCCCGCGGCGTTCGACACGTTCGAGGCGTGGCAGGCGGCGACCCAGGACTACCAGGCCGAGCTCCTGCGCGACCAGATCGAAGCACTTCGCCGGCTCAAGTTCCGCCCGACCGGCGGCTTCGCCCAGTTCTGCCTCGCCGATGCCCACCCCGGGGTGTCGTGGTCGCTGCTCGACCACCGGCGCCGGCCCAAGCTGGCGTGGGATGCAGTGCGCGCCGCGTGCGCGACCACCGTCGTCACCGTCAGCCCGCTGCCCGACCACCTGCACCCGGGCGACGTCGTGTCCCTCGACCTCCACGTCGTCACGGACGCCCGTATCGCTCCAGGCGATATGGTCGTATGCGCTTATCTGTCGTGGAAGGAGGGAGACGATGGTCCGATCCGATCGTGGACCTGGGGCGGTCACGTGCCGGCGGACAGCTGCGCCTACGTCGCGCCCCTCGAGCTCGTCATCCCGTCACCACCGCCGGTGTCCCCGACGACCCGAGCTCCCGGTCGAGCCGAGGTCGACCTCGCGCTCGAGGTCACGCTGGCCCATGCCGACCGCCCCGACGAGATCATCAGCCGGCGTGCCCGGCGAGCGACGGTCTTGCCCGGCGCCCACACCCACTGACCGCTCGACCGGCCGGGCCACCCCACTGCTGGCCCGCACACCCGACCGCCCCGTCGCGGTGCGGTTCGCACCGCGACGGGGCTGCTGGCTAGCGTCGTCGACGGTCAAACCACACGAGAACCAGCTGGAGGCACCCGCGTGACGGCGATCCAGGAAGTACCGAAGGTGACGCCCAACGTCACCTCGCCGACCATCAGCAAGCCGCGCAAGCGCAGTCGAATCCCCCTCGGGGACTTCGCCGGCTCGGCCGTCGGCAAGAAGTGGATCATGGCGCTCACCGGGGTCGGCCTCATGGGCTTCGTGTTCATGCACATGGTGGGCAACCTCAAGATGTACCTCGGCCCGCACGACTTCAACCACTACGCCGAGTTCCTCCGCGAGCTCCTCGTGCCGATCCTGCCCCGCACCTGGGTGCTGTGGATCATGCGCCTCGGTCTCATCGCCATGTTCGCCGGCCACATCTGGGCCGCGTACTCGCTCACCGTCACCAACCGGAAGGCCCGCCCGGTCCGCTACGAGTCGCAGCGTGACTACATCGCCGTCAACTGGGCCGCCCGCACGATGCGCTGGACCGGTGTCATCGTCCTGCTCTTCCTCGTCTGGCACCTCGCCGACCTCACCTGGGGCCTCAACACCGTCAACCCCGACTTCGTCCGCGGTGCCGCCTACGAGAACGTGGCCTACAGCCTGGGTCGCCCCTTCGTCGCCGGCATCTACATCCTCGGCAACCTCGCCCTGGGCATCCACCTGTACCACGGCGGTTGGAGCCTCTTCCAGACCATCGGCTCCATGAGCCCCCGGTTCAACCCCCGCTTCAACCCGCTGCGCCGCGGCTTCGCCATCGCCTTCGCCGTGGTCGTGGCGGGCATCAACATCTCGTTCCCGATCGCCGTGCTCACCGGCGTCGTGAGCAACGGAGGCCACTGATGGTCACGCTCGACGCCAAGATCCCCGCCGGCCCCATCGAGGAGCGCTGGGACAACCACAAGTTCGCCATGAAGCTGGTGAACCCCAACAACAAGCGCAAGTTCAAGGTCATCGTGGTCGGCACCGGCCTGGCCGGCTCCG
>CAZGEF010000154.1:0-4142 GCA_964525005.1 uncultured Rhabdothermincola sp. | reverse complement strand
ACGAGAAGACCGTCCCGACCGACGCCTCGTACACCACTACCTGGGACTCAACCCGGTTCGGTCAGCCCTCCGAGATCGGGTGCAATTCGGGTGCAACTTTGCCTGCCCCGGACGCGACGAGAGCGGCTCCCGATGCCGGAAACCGCTCTCTGAAGCGCTTCATCTGGTGCGCTCGGAGGGACTCGAACCCCCAACCTTCTGATCCGTAGATGGGGTCGGTGGGTCCAGGCCGGTCCGAGGACGTCCTATTTATGCTGGTCAGAGGACTGGCATGGTCCGAGTCCGTCTGATTCGGTTTGGGGAGATTCGCGTCAGGTGGCACCGAGGTGGCACGGATTGATGCGGTGAGATGGAGGCCTGCAACCGGTCGCTCGATATTCACGCGCGAGCAGCTCGACTAGCCGGGCGAGCGCGCCTGGGCTGGGGCGGCTTGGAGCAAGGCACGGACCTGCGACCGCACGCCCTCTCGGGCCTGTTCTCCGAGCATCACTGAGGCAAACAGCGCAGAGCCAGCAGCGATGACGATGGCCGCGTGGGCCTCGGCGTCCACCTCGTCGTCGGCGAGGAGCGCCGTCGCAGGCCCGCTGAAGCGGTCCCAGATGTCCGTGCGCAACCCTTCGTGATCATCGAGTGCGGCGAGCAACCCGGGGACGGCCTTGCGCATCTCGGGTCGGCTGAACAGATCGAACGCACCGTCGACCACGCCGTCGATCCAACCCTCGCGGTCGACGGTGGCGAATGCCGTGAGGTCGGGCTCGGGGCCGAGCAGCGCCTCGAACACGAGTTGCGCCTTCGACGACCACCGTCGCGCGATCGCCGGGCGGCTCACCCCGGACCGCTCCGCGACCTGGCGGACGGTGGTTCCCTCCCAGCCCGCCTCGACGAGGAGCTCTCGCACCGCGGTCACGACGCGCTCGTCGAGCTCTGGGTCGCGGGGTCTGCCCGGGGCGCGTGGTGGTGTCGGCTCGCTCATCGGTTCTTCGGCCATGTATCGTTACAAGCGGTATCGTATATTTGGAGGTGGCAGTGGCGTCGCGAGCCCTGGACAACGCAAGGATCGACAGGTCATGAAGCGGATCGAGGGAAGAGTCGCCGTGGTCACGGGTGCCGGGAGCGGTATCGGTCGCGCGACGTGCGAGGCACTCGCCGCTCGGGGATGTGACATCGCCCTCGTCGACGTCAACGAGCGCGGGCTCGAGAGTACCGCGAGCGCGGTGCGGGAGATGGGCCGCGTCACGTCCAGTCATGTGATCGACGTTCGCGATGAGGCGGCGCTGGCCGCGCTCCCAGGGGTGGTCGGCGACCTGCACGGTGGTTGTCACATCCTGGTCAACAACGCGGGGGTGACCTCGGCGGGAGCCTTTGAGGAGGAGTCCGTTGAGGACCTTCGATGGATCGTCGACATCAACATCTGGGGTGTGGTCAATGGCTGCCGAGCCTTCCTTCCGCTGCTGCGCGAGGCGGATGAGGCCCACATCGTGAACCTGTCGAGCATGGTCGGTCTCCTCGGCCTTCCCCACAACGCGTCGTACTCGCTCACCAAAGGCGCGATCCGAGCCTTCAGCGAGGCGCTCCGTGGCGAGCTCGTCACCTCCTCGATAGGGGTGACCGCGGTGTTTCCCGGCGCTATCCACACCAACATCACCCATGGCGCTCGGGGCTCAAAGGGCGATCTCCTCGGTCAGTTGGGACGGTCCCGCCTCGCTCCGGTGGTCATGCGGCCGCCCAGCGCCGTGGCGAAAAAGATCGTGCGGGCGATCGAACACGACCGGGGCCGCGCTGTCGTCGGTCCCGACGCCCACATGGTGTCTCTGTGGTCAAGGATCGCTCCCGGACGATCTGCTCAACTCGGTCGGGTCACCGGCCGAGCCTGACCGGCGGTCGAACTCGTACCGAAGGCCACGGACGGACCAGGCAGGCGCCGACCTCAGGGGCAGGTTCCGTGGGAGATCCTGACCGGTCTTCCTTCCCGGACGCCCAAATGGGGAGTACCGCTGAAGCTCAGGTCGCGGTGTTGGGCCGGTGGAACGGCTCGGAATGATCCCAGTCGGCCAGGAGCGTGCGCAGAGCGGTGAGCAGCAGCAGGGGCTCGTCGAGCATGGCGTGATGGCCCGCCTCGGCGATCTCGACGATGGGAGATACCCGACCGAGGCGCTCGTACATGAATGCCCCGATGTCAGGTGTGACCAGTCCATGCTCGGAGCGCAAGAGCGCGTAGCGGCATGTGATGTCGGCGAGATAGGGCAGCGCGACTGCGCGGATCTGGCCGCCGAACTGGGTGAAGACCTCGCGGTCGAACTTCCATTGCCAGCCGTCGGCAACCGGTCGAAGCGACTTGCGGGCGATGTGTTCGACCACGAAGTCCAGGTTGTTCGGCTGCTCGGGCACCGTGCGGAACCGGCTGATGGCCTCCTCTGGTGTTGCGTAGGTGCGAGGGACCCCGAAGGCCTCGCGCACCTGGTACGCCCCGATCTCGGGATCGGGTTCGGTGATGGGGGAGTCACAGACGATGACACCGTCGACGGCGTTCGGGTGTAGCGCGGCGGTGGCGGTCGCGACGAAGCCGCCCATGCTGTGACCGATGAGCACGGGAGGTCCAGCGATCTCCGCGTCAGCGGCCACCGCGACGACCTCGCGGGTCCACTGGGCCAGCTCGTAGCCGCCGCTGCGATGGCCGCTGTCGCCGTGGCCGCTCAAGTCGAGGGCCACGACCCGGAACCGGTCCGCGAAGTACGCGGCGACATGGCTCCACCAGTGCGCGTGCGCGCCGCCGCCGTGCACGAACACCAGCCCGCGCCGCTTCGGCGATCCCCAGGCGAGGTAGTGGATGGGGCAGCCTTCGACGACGACCTCTTCATCGGTCACCGGAACCGCCAACGCCCGGCGGAACCACTCGGGAGCGTTGCCCTGCGCCGGTTCCGTTGCCACGCGCCGCGATGCTATCGGCGGGGTACCTCCGCACCGACGAAGGGGAATTCGTCGGTGCGGAGGCACGGCCTGGTCCTTGCGGTGCGACAAGGCTCGTCGCGGAGGACATCGAAGTCACCGGGGCGTTGTCAGTTCGACGCCTTGGCGCCCTTGTCGCGGTCGGTGGGCAAATCGACCACGTAGTCGTCGTTGCACGCAAAGCCATTGCCGGCTTCGAAGACGGCGGCGTCGGCGTCTTGGGTCGGGAACACACGCTCGAACCCATCGCCGTTGACCTGCATCAAGATGAAGCACGGCGACGGTGCGTTCGCCGCCGGGTTCGACCTGGCCTGCAAGCCACCGCCATCCCAGCTGTCCACCTTGTCGAGCGCGCCAGCGAGCGATTCGCGGGTGACGTCCGAGCCGAGGCTCTTGACCGCGGTGGCCCACATCAACCACGCCGACCAGCTCTGCACGCCGAGCGCCTCGGGCAGCACGTCATCGCCGTTGGTCTTCTTGAGCGCCGCGAGGTACTGGGTCATCGCCGGGTTGGCGTCGGCTTCCTCGAACGGCCACGTGGTCAGCTGCACATACGCGCCCTCCGCGTTGCCGCCCGCCTGCTCGGGGTACTGCAGCTGGTAGAAGTTGCCCTCCAGCGCGGTGACGTCGGGCTTGAAGTCCTGCTGGCCCATGGCGTTCTGCAGGTTGACGATCTCCTCCCACGTCGATTCGGCGGTGAGGAACTTGACCCCCTTGGACTTCATGTCCACCACGAACGGCGGCCAGTTCGCCTCGCCGATGTTCTGCACGCCCTCGTAGACGAACTTGTAGCCGATCGAGCTCATCGCTTCCCGGGTGCGGTCCGCGATGTAGGTCACCGACGCCACGTCGGCACGGACCATGCCCGCTGACTCGATGGTCTCCGGGTGCAACCGCTTCAGCTCCGTGGCCATGCCGATGGCGAGCCTGTTGGCCGTCAGGGGAAGGACCTGCCAGGTGAGATCGGCGTCGGACTGCGCCGAGCTCACCGCAGCGGCCGGGATGTTCGGCAGGCCGCAGTCGACCTGAGCCTGGGCGCCCGCGTCATCGAACACAGCGAGGCCGCCCACGAGAGCAAGTGAGTCCTCACAGGCAGGAGTCACGACGGCGTTCGTGTACTCGAAGATGCCGGCCTGACGGAACTGAACCGCCCTGGGTTCGTTGGAGGCTCCAGACCTTGTAAACGAGGATGGAGT
>CAZGEF010000153.1:0-4202 GCA_964525005.1 uncultured Rhabdothermincola sp. | reverse complement strand
CGCCCGAGAAGGTGAGCACGTTGGTCTTGTGCACGAGCGTGAGGTGCTTGCGGGGCCGCGACCTGGCCAGCTCGAAGGCGTAGCGAATGCAGCGTTCGACACCGAAGCGGGTGTTGACCGAGCCCTGGGTGGCGATCTCGTGCGGTGTGCCCTTGCGCAGCACGCCACCTTCGCCGGCGTACGAGCCCTCGGTGTTCTCGCGGATGACGATGAAGTCGTGGGTGCCGTCGGGCGCGAGGAACGGCCGCTGGTTGATGTACAGGTCGAGGTCGAACCGCATCTTGAGCAACATCCCCCGCTCGATGAGACCTGGCGGAACCTCGGGGGTGCCCACGGCGCCGACCAGGATCGCGTCGAGGCTGCGCCACTCGTCGACGATGTCGTCGGTGAGCACCAGGCCGTCGCGCAGGTAGCGGGCGCCACCGAGGTCGTAGTCCACCGTGTCGAGCTCGACCCCGGCCGCCGCGATGACCTTGAGGGCCTCGGCGGTGACCTCGGGACCGATGCCGTCTCCTCCGACGACTCCGACCTTGTGACTCATGGAGCTTCCTTCCTCAGTTGACTCGTGACTCGGCCTCGTCGACGTGGCCGTGTTCGGTGTTGGCGACGGCGAACCGGCCGATCGCGAGCCTCGGTGGTTGCAGGTGGGCTGTCGAGCACGGGTCCGCCGGATCGGCGACCCGAATCGGGCCCGAGAACGAGAAAACCGCCCACCGAAGTGGACGGCCAGGCGCACACCGGAGATCGGCGTGCGCTACGGAATGACGATTACCGCAAGGGTGGGCAGGGCAGACATACGCCCACCAGTGTGCTCCCCCACCGGACCCATTTCAACCCGGTTCAGGCCGGGCGGGTCGGCGGGCCCGATAGGGTCGGGCGATGACAGCGAACCTGTGGTCACGGCGGCCGGGCGCTCACCTTGGCCGGCCGCGTCCACAGAGGGCGGCCGACACGAGCCCGACATGACGATGACCATGACGATGGACATGACCATCGGGCCCATCGACTGACCGCTCGGCCCATCGACTGACCGCGCGTCACGGCGTCCTCGCTACGATCGTCGGCGTGTCTGAGACCTACTACCTCTCCCAGGATGCCCACGATCGGCTCTCCGCCGAGCACGAGGAGCTCACCACCGTGTGGCGAACCGACATCGCCCGCAAGATCCAGGCGGCGCGGGAGATGGGCGACCTCAAGGAGAACGGCGACTACCACGCCGCCAAGGAGGAGCAGGGCAAGCAGGAGTCCCGCATCCGCACCCTCGGCGCCATCCTCGAGAACGCCGAGGTCGTCGAACCCGCCGACGACGGCGTCGTCGGGCACCTCAACGTGGTGTCGGTCGACTTCGGCGGCGGCGACGTCGAGACCTACCTCATCGGCTCCATCGAGGAGAAGCCCGAAGCGACCGAGGTCCTGACCCCCGTCTCTCCGCTCGGAGCGGCTCTGCTCGGCCGCGCCGTCGGCGACGAGGTCGACTACGAGGCCAACGGCACCACCCTCACGGTCACCATCGTGGAGATCACGGCCGACAGCTGAGGTCGCCCAGCCTCGGTATCCGGTTCGTGCGCACCTCGTGAACGACATCCCCCCTCCACTCCCGCCACGGTCGCCCACCGCGGCACGCGCCGGCGCCGAGCAACCGGGCGACCGGGTGTCGCCTACCGGCACGCTCGAGGACCTCATCGAGGGCGTGCCGCCTCACGCGACCTCGCTCGACCAGATCGACGCCGAGCTCGGCGTTCCCCCCGACGCCGTCGACGCCCTCTACCCGCCCGACGACCTCCCGGCCCCCACGCCCGTCGAGCTCCCCGGACGCGGCACCACCCACATGCGGTTGATGGCCGGCCCGCCCGCCGCGCCCACCGTGCTGCTCCTGCACGGGTGGACCGCCAACTCCGCGCTCAACTGGTACACGAGCTACACGCCGCTGGCGCAGCGCTTCCGGGTGCTGGCGCTCGACCACCGCGGCCACGGCCGGGGCATGCGCGCCCCCGAGGCCTTCACCCTCCAGGACTGCGCGGATGACGCCGCGGCGCTGGTCGACCTGCTCGCCATCGACCGCGTCATCGTCGTCGGCTACTCGATGGGCGGCCCCATCGCGCAGCTGCTGTGCCGGCGCCATCGGAACCTCGTCGCCGGCATGGTGCTGTGCGCCACCGCGGCGAGCTTCGTCGGCAACAGCCCCGGGGAGCGGGCCATGCAGGGCGTGGTCACCGGCCTCACGTTCGCGGCGCGCCGCGCCCCCGAGGCGTTCAACAAGCGCATCGCCGACCGCGTGGTCGTGAGTCGCTACGACGACAGCGCACTCGGCCTGTGGGCGCGCGAGGAGGCCCGCCTCAACGATCCCCGGTCCATCGTCGAGGCGGGCCAGGCCCTCAGCCACTTCTCGTCGCAGGACTGGATCGGCAAGCTCGGTGTCCCCACCGCGGTGCTCGTCACGGGACGCGACCACGTCGTCGCGCCCGACCGCCAGGAGGCGCTCGTCGCCGCCATCCCCGGGGCCCGGCGCTTCCCCGTCGACGGCGACCACGACGTGTGCGCCACGCAGCCCGACGCCTTCGTCCCCACGCTCGTGGAGGCATGCCTCGACGTGGCGTCGCACATCGGCGGCCGCGACGCCGACCGAGGGCCGGCTGCGACCGACGAGCCGAACGGTCAGTCCGGCCTGGACACGACCGGATCGCCATCGGGCACGCTCACCATCGATCCGCCGACCGACCCGCCGACCGACCGATCTGACGGGGACGACACGCCGCCGCGCGCCACGGCCGTGACCGACTGACCGAGCACCTCCTCGAGGAGGCCCTTGCGCTCCTCGACCGTGTAGAGCTCGAGGGACAGGTCGGCACCGTCGACGCCCTCGACCTCGAGGACCAGCCCGCCATCGCCCTCGACGCAGTCGATGTCGCGCACGAGGCCGCGGTGCGTGCGGTCGAGGGCGATGGCGACGCGCAGGATGGCGGCCAGCGCCCGCACCGCCACCTGGTCCGCCTCGGCGAGCTGGGCGAACTCGGCGTGCTTGGACTTCGGCGCGCTCTTGCGGTGGTACCGCGCCACCAGCGCGATGACCTCGATCTCGTGGTCGGTGAACCCGGAGAGCTTGTCGGAGTTCCGGATGAGGTAGTAGGTGTGCTTGTGGTGGCCGCTGTGGGCCACGAAGAGCCCGACGTTGCACAGCAGCGCGGCCGCCTCGAGCAGCTCGCGCCGGTCGTCGCCGAGGCCGTGCCACTCTTCGGTCTCGTCGAACAACCGCAGGGCGAGCGCCGCGACCCGCCGCGAGTGCTCGGGATCGTCGTCGAGGGCTTCCATCAGGCCCACGACGCTGTGACGGCGGAGGTCCTGGAGGTGGTGCAGCGCCCCACCCCGGATGCGGGACCACCCGTCGAGCAGGGCGCCTTCGCGCAGTGCGTAGTCAGAGACGACCATCTTGGAGATGCCCATCTCCTTCATCGCCGCTTCGAGGATGAGCGCGCCGGCGAGGATGATGTCGGCCCGGGTCGGGTCGAGGCCCACGAGCTCGCGGCGTGCCTCGACCGTGTCCGCGGCGATGAGGGTCTTGACGACTCCCTTGACCTCGGACCGGGTGAACTCGAAGTTGTTGAACGTCTTCGGGGCCGCACCGTTCCCGCGTGCCACCTGGGCGAGCGCCGCCACCGTCTCGATCGTCCCCGACGCGCCGATCGCCACCTCGAAGCCCACCCGCTGCACGTCGCGGGCCATCGGGGCGAGTGTCGCACGAACCCACCGCCGGCAGGCATCCACGGCCTCACCCGAAATCGGTTCGTCGGCGAAGTACCTCCGGGTGAGGCGAAGCGCCCCGATCTTGAGGCTGCCGACGGCGAGCGTCTCGCCGCGCCGGCCCACCAGGAACTCCGTGCTGCCCCCGCCGATGTCCATCACGAGCACCTGCTGATCGAAAACCGGGACCGCCTGGAGCACACCCAGGTGGATCAGGCGGGCCTCCTCGGGACCCGAGATGACCTCCACGTCGACGCCGGCCTCGCGCCGGGCCCGGTCGATGAAGGCATCGGCGTTCTCGGCCTCGCGCACCGCGCTGGTCGCCACGGCGAAGATCCGGGCGTCGGAGATGTCCGCGACCTTGCGGAAGCGTTGCAGGGCCTCGATGCCACGGTCCATGGCGTCGGGATCGAGCTCCTTCATGTCGCCACCGCCGGAGCCGAGCCGCACGACGGCCTTCTCCC
>CAZGEF010000152.1:0-4216 GCA_964525005.1 uncultured Rhabdothermincola sp. | reverse complement strand
GGATCCCGGCTCGGTTCAGCACCCACCGTTCAGCCACGGTGACAGGGTAGAAGGCACCGCCGCCAGGTTCCCACCGACCTGGGCCCCCTGGCGCCCGTGACGGCGGGTCTGGGATCGATGACCGAGCAATCGATGACCGATCAGCGGTACTTCGCCCATGGGTCGACCCGCTTGGGACCTCGCGATCCCGTTTCGGGCTGGGCAGGTGTGCCACATGCAGCGCGTCTTCCCAGCCGCAACGAGCCGATGATATAACCTCTAATTGTATAGTGTGAGAATATGGAATAGCGGGTCCGTCGGACTGGATCCGGCCTGGGTCGGGTCTGAAAGAGAAACGAGGAGGTCAGTCGTGAACACAACCGAGGGTGGCCCACGTGGTGATCTGGACACGGTCGACGAGATCGCCGAGCTCGTCCGCCGGTTCTACCGGGAGGTCGCTCAGGACGATCTGCTCGGCCCCGTCTTCAACGACGTCGCACAGGTCGACTGGGCCGAACACCTCCCCAAGCTCACGGCGTTCTGGTCGCGAGCCCTGCTCAGCGAGCCCGGCTACTCGGGCAACCCCTACCGCATGCACCTGCTCGTGCACGAGCGGTCCCCCTTCACCGCCGCGCACTTCGAACGTTGGCTCCTGCTCTTCGACGAGGCGCTCGCGGGTTGGGAGGGACCCAAGGTCGAACAGGCTCGTGCGTTCGCGAACCGCGTGGCGCACGTGCACAGCAAGGCGTTGCTCGGCACGCCGGTCACGCCGGTCACGCCGACCAGATCGGACAGCGCGGGCCGGCCGGCGGTCGTGCCCAGCCAGCCGGCGATCACACCGCCACGACCGGCTCCGGAGCCGGTCGCGACACCTGTCGCGTTGGTGTCGCCTGGCCGCGACGAGCCGCGGCCGGAGAGCCCTGCTCCTCCGGACGGCGAGCTCCGCCTCGACGTCCGGGTCGACCGCGACGTCTGCATCGGTTCCGGTCAGTGCGTCCACTGGGCCCCCACGGTCTTCGAGCAGGACGAGGAGGCCAAGGCTGTGGTGGTGGCTCCCAGCGATGGTCGCGAGGACGTGGTCCTCAAGGCGATCGTCAGCTGCCCGGTCGAGGCGATCACGCTCCAGATCGGTGGGGCCACGGTGCGCTCCCGCGACCTCGCCAACTGGATGAGTGGGGTCGAGATCGACGATCCACTCGTGGATCTTCTCGGCCGCCTGGGCGATGAGCACCAGGAGCTGAGGGCCGCGCTCGCGGGCCTCGCGACGGCCGATGATCGGGCTGGTTCCCTCGCCGCGGTGTCGGCCCAAGCGGTCGACCACCTCGAGGGCGAGCGAGCGGCCTACGCCGCACTGCGCCCGTTGGTCAGCCCCGGGCTCGTCGACGCGCTGCTCGATGGGCACGCCCGGATCGATCGGAACCTCGCCGAGCTCCGCACGGCCCTCGACGGTGACGGTGACGGTGACGTCCACGACCCCGCCGTGCTCGCCGCCGCCATCGAGGAGCAGATCCAGATCGAGGAGTCCGTCCTGTTCCCGGTCGCGCTCGCATCGCTCGCCCGCCAAGCGGGGGCGTAGGCGATCGAACCGGGCCGCAGGCGACCGCGACGTCGAGGAGGACCGCTGCTCCGATGAGCACGCCCGCGCCACCCGTCGCCAGCCAGTCAGCCAGTCAGTCAGGCAGTCAGGCAGTCAGGCAGTAAGTCAGGCAGTCAAGCAGGCAGTCAGGCGGGTCAGAGCTGCCAGGTGCCTCGCTCGGTTCGCTTGGCTCTGAGCAGGGCGGCGTCCGCGTCGGCGATGAGATGTCCGGCGTCGGTCCTCGGCGAACCCACCGCTACGCCGATGGACACGCTCGGGACGATCGAGACGTCGTGCCCGAGTCGAGTCGCCGCGTCGGGGATCTCGACCGGTTCGGTGATCGCCTCGATGATCGCGTCGGCGACGGTTCCGGCATCGTCGATCGAGTCGCTCGGCAGCGCGACCGCGAACTCGTCGCCGCCGAGCCGGGCGCAGGTCGCGGCCGTCGGAACGGCCGAGGCGAGCCGGTCGGCGACCGCTCGGAGGACCGCGTCACCCGCGCCATGTCCGTGCCGGTCGTTGATGGCCTTGAAGTGGTCGATGTCGACGTAGAGCACCGCAAGGGGTTTGCGCCCCGTGGACAGCGACGTCCGGACGCGCCCGTGGAACCGCTCCCGGTTCTCCAGCCTGGTGAGCTGGTCGTGCTCGGCGGCCCACCGGACCCGCTCCAGGTGGTGTTGACGGTCGAGAACCAGCGCGATCACGGGCGCGACGGCGTCCTCGAGGCCCCGGAGCATGGCGACCGAGGCCTTGGGGACGGGTACCCAGCCGATCAGCAGCGTGGGTTCGTCGCTGCTGTCGTGGGGAACCGGGACGGCGACGACCGAGGCCTGCCCGTGCTCCTGGGCGACGGCCGCGACGTCGTCGGGCAGCTCGCTCAGGTCCTCCACGACCCGCGAGGTCCGCTCCTTCATGGCCGGCATCCACGGGAGGTCGGCCCGGTCGTCGGGTCGGCCGTCGGATCCGATGCCGGCGAGGAGCGGGGGCATCGAGCCGACGACGGAGCGCTCACCCGAGTGGGGGTCGGTGAACGCGATCGCGAACCACGCGCCGACCAGCGACCGGTTCACGGCCTGTTCGATCTCGGCGAGCGACTCGAACAGCGCCGCGCCGCGCAGGACCGACTGGAGCGCTTCCCCGACGACGAGGCGCAGCGGCATGGCCATGACCGACACCTGGACGAACTTCCGTCCGTCGACCTCGTGGGGATGCGCCGTGACCAGGCACGGCTCGTAGTCCCCCGACGCGGTGCGGAGGTGGTACACCATGCCTCGGCTGCGGAGGTGGAACTCGCTCATCACCTCGACCGCGGCGCGTGCCCGTGCCGCCTCGGTCTCGGGGAGCAGCGTGAAGACGTCGATGCCGATCAGGTCCGCGGCATCGTGGCCCACGATGCCCGCGATGTTGAGCGACGCCCACTCGATCGTGCCGCTGTGGTCGACCACCAGGGTGGCCATCGGGCCGTGGTCGACCATGGACACCATCTCGGCAGGTCGCAGCTCCCGTGCCGGCCGCGCGGTCGGCCTGGTCGGGTTCCCGGTCGCCATGCCACTCAACGTAGCGTCATCAGCACACTCCGCACTCATCGCACCGAACGCGGGACGGGCGCGCCAGCCGGGGTCCGGGTGGTCGAGCGGTACTAACCTGACATAGATGTCAGAAGGACGAGGGACCCGATGGACCTGACCGACGCGATCAAGCCCGATACGGGAGAGGCCAACCCCTACCTCCCCGGGATCGCCGCGGACCCGGCGCCGTTCTTCGACCGGCTTCGCGCCGAGTGCCCGGTCGCCGCGATGGACGGCATGGTCGGTGCCGGCGTGCACATCTTGAGCCGCTACGAGGACGTGCGCTGGGCGTTGCGCAACCCCGAGGTGTTCAGCTCCGACCTCGTCGCCGTCGACATCGGCCAGGACCGGCCGCTCATCCCGTTGCAGATCGACCCGCCCGATCATGCCGCCTACCGCCGGGTGATCGATCCCACCATCGGACCCCGCCAGATCGCCGGGCTGGAACCCGAGGTGCGACGCACCGTGGGCGAGGTGATGGACCGCTTCGTGGAGCGGGGCTCGGTCGATGCGCACGCCGAGTTCACCGTGCCGCTCCCGTGCACGGTGTTCCTCCGGGCCACCGGCCTCCCGTTCGACGACCTCTCGACCTTCCTGACGTGGAAGGACGAGATCATCCGTCCCGGTGGCGGAACGGCGAGCCCCGAGGAGGCCGCCGCTCGTCGAACCGCGGCGGGTCGGGAGATCTACGAGTACTTCGAGGGCGTCATCGAGGACCGGCGGGCGCGGCCGGGTGACGATCTGATCAGCCGGTTCCTCATCACCGAGACCGACGGACGCACGATGTCGGACGAGGAGATGCTCGACATCTGCTTCCTGTTCATCCTGGCTGGGCTCGACACGGTCACCTCGACGCTCGACTGCTCGCTCGCCTTCCTCGCCCAGCACCCCCACCAGCGCCGCCGCCTGGTCGAGGACCCGTCGTCGAGCGCGGCGATGGTCGAGGAGCTGCTGCGCCAGGAGACGCCGGTCATGCAGATCCTGCGGGTCGTCACCGAGCCCACCGAGCGCCACGGCGTGAAGATGGCCCCCGGCGACACGGTCATGCTGATGCTCGGCGCGGCCAACACCGACCCCGACGAGTTCGGCCCGA
>CAZGEF010000151.1:0-4223 GCA_964525005.1 uncultured Rhabdothermincola sp. | reverse complement strand
TTTCCGCGGACGCGGCCAGATCAACCAGCCCGAGCGACTGAAAGAGCCGGGCTAGTTCAGTTCCTGCCACTCCTGTGGGCACTCGTTCTCGTTGCTGCGGCGGGTTGGTTCCGGCTCTGGGCTCCAGCGAGAGCGGACGGGAGTGCCGGTTCTGATGCGGGCGTTCGTGTCGCTAGGTGGATCTTCTTCGTGGCGCTGGGTGCAGCGCTAGTGCTGTCGATCGTGGGCGTGTTCCAGTGGGCGCTGTCGTGATTGCTGGCACGGTCGGGGCCATCTCTGGTCGTTCGTCGACCGTCCGCTACTACGACCCGTCGACCGGGCAGTTCCTGACACGAGATCCGCTCGTTAGCGTGACCCGTGAGGCCTACGGCTACGTCGGCGGCTCGCCGCTGAACCGGACTGATCCGTCGGGGCAGGCTTGGGGCATCCCCGATTGGGTCCCGGTCGTCGGCGGAGGGTGTATCGCTGTCGGGACCGATAGCTACGAGGATTCGAACGGCGACACCCAGACCTGTGACAACAGCGACAACCAGGACTGGTCCGGCAATGTCCTCGCCGGTGCGGGCAACGCTCTCACGTTCGGCCAAGGCGTCGACGTCACCGCCAACCTCATGGGCAAGGGCGACAACTTCACTGCCTGCTACGGCAACTCCGACTCATGGGCCTACCGAGGCGGTGCCGTCGGTGGAGCAGCCTTCGGTCTCGCATTCGGTGGTGGGCAGGCCTGGAAGTCTCTGAACTCCGGCAGGGGAATCGGAGTCGGCAACCTTGCCCGGGTGGCTCGGCATCAGCCTCACAAGGCGATGCCCAATCTGTCCGGCGGTCCCGTCCGAATCGCCAACTGGCTGGCTGAGCACCACGCCTACCGCGTCCACTGGCACACGGTTTGGCGAGGAACCCGAACGCCAGGCGGGATGTAGCAGCCATGCTCCGTTTAGCGTCGATTCAGGTTGAGTCTCGGCACTTCGCAGCGATGTGGCGCACCGTCGTCTCAATCGCTGTTGAGCTCGAGAGGGCGGACGGCTTTGTTCTCGACACGACGACGCGTCCTGGTCGTTCGCGGTCCGAGGCTGCCGAGGACCGGCGGTTGCTCTCGCTCCTTGGAGGCCTTCCAGAGGATCAGCAAATGCCGTTGGAGCCGATTGGAGACAACCTCGATGTCCTCGGCTCGTTGGGCAATCGAATCCTCTGCGTAAACCTCTACATATCTGACCTTTGGGTCGCCGGAGTCTCCGACTGGGGCGATGACATCGACGTCCTGTTCGACGAGCCGGGGTGGCTGGCGCTGAACGACACGATCGATCGCTCAGAGATGGACCCCACCGTCGATGTCGCGATTGCTGAATCGCGACCGCGGTTGAAAGTGTCAGGCTGATGGGGATTCGGGTCACCAAACCAAGTGGCCAAGCCGTCCGCGGTAATCGGTCAGGGAACACCGACGATCCGTGCGGCCAGAATCACGCGTTCGCTAACTCCGGCCCGATACCGGCGCGTCGTACACGCAGGCGTCTGCCGGTACGACAGGGAGGCTGGGCATCTCGCGCGGCGAACGTTCACGCGGCGAGCTTGGCCTGTCGGAGTGGGCGGTGGGCCGCATCGCGTTCGGCTGTCCGCTTCTACGACCCCACCACCGGCCAATTCCTTACCCGAGACCCCGCCGTGAGTATGACGAGGAGCGCGTACGGCTATGTCCATGGTGATCCGCTCAACGCGACGGACCCGTCGGGCCTGTACTGCATCACCGGCGTCAAGGGTCACGACGAGAATGGCGAGGAGATCTGCAACGGGGCATCGGAGGTCGCCGACAACGCCGTTCCCGATGTCGTGAGCGGCCCGGCGAGCGATGTCAAGGACTGGATGCAGGACAACGCTCGTCGCGCTCGCGAGAACTCGTCGATACCCGGCTGGGCGCGGTTCACCATCAAGGTCACGGCCTCGGCGATGAGCGTCGCGATGGTGGAGGCGGCATGTGCGGTAGGCGTCGTCGGCGCGCCTGTGACTGGTGGCGGCTCGCTTGCGATCTGCGTCGGCGCCGTCGGACTCGCCTACGTCTCGAACGCCACCGTCGGCTACGTCGTAGACAACAACAAATGCCTGTCGTGGGAAGGTTGGGCGCGAAGTCTGCTGCCCGACCAAGCCCTGGGAAGCTGGCTGCAGTGGCCTCCCTGGTAGAGGGCCCAGCCGTGCCTACCGTTACCTATCGGTCGAGTGCAGCAGTGCGGGGGCTTTGTCTCGTCGCTCCGGTTCTCCTCTCTCTCGGGATGGTTCTCTTCCTCCGCGAGCCGATCTCACCGCCTCGCTTCGCCATCAACCTGTGTGTGACCGTGGCCGCCTGGGCGGGAGCGGTGTTCGCGTTTCGGGTCCGCACCCGGGTGAGTGCGGGAGCGGTTGAGGTGCGACGGTTCAAGACGGTCCGACTCGACCTCAGCCTGATTGCGCGAGCACGACGTACGTCTCGAGGAACGGAGGCGGAGCTTGGGGACGGTTCGTGTGTCGAACTTCCGCTGTTCCTCCCTGGGGTCACCGGCGCTGAGTGGGTCACGATCGATCCCTCGATCGTCGAAGCCGCCCTGAAGGGCTCTGGCAAGGCCCGCTGTACGAGCTCGCAGCTGCGGGAGGTCACCGCCGGGCGCTACCTCCCGCCAGGTTTCACGGGCTTTGTCGCTGATGCGGACGGTCGGAACCCGTGAGTACGACAGCCGTCGCGCCTTTCCCAGGTGTCCGCTACTACGACCCCACCACCGGCACGTTCCTCACCCGTGACCCGATCGAAGCGATCACCCGCAGCCCTTACGCGTACGTCGACGGCAATCCGCTGAATATGGTTGACCCCTCGGGCCTATGTGGGTGGAGCGACCCTTGGGGCTGCGCGAACGATGCAGCTGAGTTCGTCGGTGGCCTTGTTCCCGAGGAGGTGCGCGACGCTGATCTCGGCGAGTTCGACTGGGGCACCGCCGCAGCGAGTGGTGTCAACATCGTGTGGGGCACCCAGAAGATGGCGACAGGTGCCGTCATCATCGGAACGGGGACGGTCGCGATCCCCTTCACCAGTGGGATCTCCGGACCGCCGGCCTACATCTTCGGTGGCTACCAGCTTCTGACAGGTGGGGCGAAGTTCTACCGCGGTACCCAGCAGTTCACGCAGGTGATATCCGAGCCTTGTGAGGACGAGGAAGATCAGAGGCTCGGGGCGAACGCGTCTCGGTTCTGGAAGGGCGTCACCCCGAACTTCGACAACGTCATAGATTTCCTCGGCGGGCTCCCGGTCTGAGTGTCCGTCATGTCTCGCAACGATGAACGCCTCCGCCTCTTCAAAGGGATCGCGATCAAGCGCCCTCACGGCTACATAACGATCCGTGTCCGGCGACAGGGCGTCGAGTCCACGGCTGGCTGCATCTTGGCGGCGCCGATCTGGGCGTGGACTCGAATGAGATGGCAACTAGGTAGCCGTCTATGGGTAGCAGAGCTCATTTCTTCGGGCCGTTCCGGCGTGGGCCGTCCCGTTCGAGACGAAGCCTTCCCGACCCGAGAAGATGCGATGGACCGAGGCGTGGAGTGGTGTAAGGCAGCAGAGCAGGGCGACTATGACGAAGCGAGTTGACCGGCGATCGAATGGCGTGCCTGAGCGGGTCTTGCGCTGTCATACACGCAGGCGGGTACGCGTACGACACGGTGGCGCAACGCTGCACCACGAGAACCCTCAAGCGCGGAGACTTGTCTGCCCCGTCGAGCGGAATGCCGTCCCGGGCTCGTCCGTCCGCTTCTACGACCCAGCTACCGGACAATTCCTCACCCGAGACCCCGCCGTTGCCAGCACGCGATCGGCCTACGGCTACGCCGGCAACTCGCCGGTGAATGCCACTGATCCGAGCGGTTTGTACTGCCTGAGCGGGGTCAAGGGCCACGACGCCGACGGCGACGAGATCTGCAACGGGGCACGCGAGGTAGTCGAGAACGCTGCTGACACCGTCGGGAACAATTTCTCGCCGGCGCCGGGAATTCCGAGCGTGAACATGGTCGCGACCGCCTATGGAATGGCCACGTCGGGTGGCAACTGCCATCAGCGTGGTGGTCGCCTCGAGTGCATCGGGCTGCATCCCCCATGTCTGGCACGGCGTTCACGTTCGGTGATGTAGTCATGAATCCCGGCAACGCACCGTTGTCAGACAGGGTTGAGTCCCAGGTAGTGGTGTACGAGGCGTCGGTCGGGACGGTCTTCTCGT
>CAZGEF010000150.1:0-4308 GCA_964525005.1 uncultured Rhabdothermincola sp. | reverse complement strand
TCCTCGCCCTTGAAGCGGACGCGGCCCTGGGTGACGACGTACTCGGGGCTGCCCATGAGCACGGATGCGAGCGTCGACTTGCCCGACCCGTTGGGACCCATGATCGCGTGCACCTCGCCGGCGTCGACGGTGAGGTCTATGCCGCGGAGGATGTCGGTGGCCGTGCCTGTGGTGCTCTCCTCGGGCCTCGCGTGGAGATCTTCGATGGCGAACAGAGGCGCGGACATGGGGCCAGTCTATTAGCACTATCCGGATAGTGGTATTGCGGTGTGGGAGACCCCGGATCCCGGCTGATCAGGGCTCGTGCGCCAACTTCCCCGAATTTCCCGGGGAAAGGAGGGATTGGCGAGCGAGCGAGGTGTGCGATGGGCAACACTGGGCCCATGCGAGTGACGGCAAAGGTCGACTATGCGGTTCGGGCAGCCATCGTGCTGGCAGCTGCCTACGAAGCGGGGCTGCCGACGAAGGGCGAGCGCATCGCGTCGGCCCAGCAGATCCCCGCGAAGTACCTGGAGAACATCCTCTCGGAGCTGCGCCAGAGCAGCATCGTGCGCAGCCAGCGGGGTGCCGAAGGGGGCTACTGGCTGCAGCGGCCCCCCGACGAGGTGAGCATCGCCGACATCATCCGCGCCGTGGAAGGACCTCTGGCCAACGTACGAGGTGAGCCGCCCGAGCTCCTCGAGTACCCCGAGGGGACCGGCGCGCTGCTCGAGGCGTGGGTCGCCACCCGTTCCGCGCTGCGCGGCGTGCTCGAGAAGATCACGCTCGCCGACCTCAGCGGAGATGGGCTGCCGAAGCAGTTCCGTCCACTGCTCGAGGAGCCGGGGGCCTGGCTCGTGCGCTGACCCGTGCGTGTTCGTCCCGGGTGGTGCGGCCGATAGCTTCTCTGGATGTCGATCCGCTCCATCTGCGTGTTCTCGGGTTCGTCGAGCGGTGATGATCCCCGCTACGCCGCGGTCGCGGCCGACCTCGGGGAGCTCCTGGCGGCGACGGGCATCCGCCTCGTGTACGGGGGTGGGGGCGTCGGCCTGATGGGTCAGGTGGCGAACGCGGCGATGGCCCGCGGGGGTGAGGTGATCGGGGTCATCCCGACGGGCATGTTCGAACGTGATGTCGCGAACCACCACATCACGGAGCTGCGAACGGTCTCGTCGATGCACGAGCGCAAGCGGACGATGTACGAGCTCGCCGACGCGTTCGTCATCCTGCCGGGCGGCCTCGGCACGCTCGACGAGCTCGCCGAGGTCACCACCTGGGCGCAGCTCGGCCTGCACGACAAGCCGCTCGTTCTCCTCGACGTCGAGGGGTACTTCTCGGCGTTCCTCGCGTTCCTCGACCATGCCGTCACCGAGGGGTTCATGTCCCGGGCCAGCCGTGACCTGCTGGTGCGGGTCGACGACGTCGAGGAGATCCTCGCCGCGTGCGAGTGCTACGAGACGCCCACCCGCAGGGTCTGGATCGACGCGGCCCAGACCTGACGTCGAGGTCCGGGATCGGTCACGGTTCGGGATCGGTCACCGACGGTGGACCACCGCGGCCCAGTCGTCGGGCAGCGGGTCGGTCGCGAGCAGCCGCGACGCCAGGATCAACCACGTGACCATCGGCTCCACATCGGTCGGCGTCGTCGGATGCGTCGACTGGAGCACGAGCCCACGCTTGGGATGATCGGCGAGCTGACGCCAGCCGTCGGGCGGGGGGACGCCCTGGTCCCGCAACTTCGCGAGCGCCCGGGGTCCGCCCGGGTGCTGGATGCCGATCTCGTCGGGGTCGATGCCCCCTCGGCGGTCGAGCTCACCGGGAACCCACGTGCTCACGGGGACACCCGGGCCCTTCGAGCTGAACCAGCCGAAGATCCCGGCACGGGCCCTCGCGGCGTCGGCGATGTCCTCGGTGGTGACGGCCTGCACGTTCACCCAGCCGTCACGCGAGCCGAGGAGGCCCTCGACGGCACGGACGAGCGCCGCCGGGTGGTTGGCGTCGAACTCGATCACGGTCGGCTCGGATCGAGAGGTCACGGGGAGTCGACGATCAGATCTCGTCGAGCCACGAGGGCGCCCGGTCGAGGAGGTAGGTGCTGACCTCGTGGCACTTGTCGAGCAGGTCGCAGAGCTGCTCTTGCCCGAGGAATATCTGATCCAGCCCGACCTCGACCCGCGACACGGTGGTGAGGCTGCGCTCGGCCGCGTCGGTCACCGAGGCGAAGGAATCGATCGCCGACACCTCGAGCGGGAGGAGGGTGCCGCCGATGCCGGCCAGCTCGGTGGCGAGCACCAGGAGGTCGGGGCCCTTCGGCAGCGGGGGGAGCACCCAGGTGAAGATCAGCGGGAAGTTGAAGCCGGTGGGCGGGTCGCTGTCCTCGGGCTGCTCGAGGACCTGGTCCTCGAAGCCGAGCAGGACCCGTGGGTCGACCTCGAGGGCGAGGTGCAGGTCGAGCGGACCGCCGCACGCGTCCTCGGGATGCAGGTCGACCTCCCACATCTGGCGGAGCGAGTAGGTCTCGACGAGGTGGCGTTCGTCGTGGACGTGGAACTGGTGGTCGACGGCGTGGTCCTTGAGGTCGGCCACGAACCCGGCGACGTCGATCACGGCCAACGGGATGTCTCCCCGATGGTGGTGAGCCGTGCGAGGGGAGTGGATTCGATCACCGGGACAGCCTGCCACGTTCCCATCAGTTCCGGAACTGGCAGGCATTGCGGAACTGGCAGGCGTTGCGGAACTGGATCCCGGTCGGGGGAGGGAGCGGGGAGCGTGGGGAGGGGTCTGGGACGTGAGGGTGAGGGGGTCGCGGCTACCGTCGCCGCTCGTGGAAGGACACGAGCTGCTCGGGGTGCTCGGCGATGCGGCGGATGCGGTGCGTGACGCCCTGGCCGACGTCGAGGACTGGGGACCGTCTGGGTTGAAGCCGGGCCAGTACCGCAGCGACCTCGCCGCCGACGCCGCGGCGCTCGAGGTGCTCGGCGACGCGGGCCTGGGGGTGCTCAGCGAGGAGTCCGGTCGTCATCGGCGCGATGCCCCGGTGACGGTGGTGGTCGACCCGCTCGACGGGTCGACCAACGCCTCCCGGGGGGTGCCCTGGTACGCCACCAGCCTGTGCGCCGTCGATGTCGACGGCCCCGTGGCCTCGCTCGTCGTGAACCTGGTCTCGGGGGACCGCTTCGACGCGGTGCGTGACGGGGGCGCTCGCTGCAACGGCGCGTCGATCGTCCCGTCGGCGTGCACCCGGATCGACGAGTCGATCGTGGGGCTCTCGGGTCTGCCGCCGCGACCGATCGGATCTCGTCAGTTCCGCGCGCTCGGCGCGGCCGCCCTCGATCTCTGCGCCGTCGCGTGCGGCATCCTCGACGGCTACGTCGACTGCGTCGAATCGGCCCACGGGAGCTGGGACTACCTGGGAGCGCTGCTGGTCTGCCGGGAGGCGGGAGCGCCCGTCGTCGACGCGTTCGACCGCGACCTCGTGACGCTCGAGCACGCCGATCGCCGAACCCCGGTCGCGGCGGCCACCCCCGAGCTCCTCGGCCAGCTCGTGGCGTCGCGCCGACGCTTCGGATCAGGCCACGCCCGCCCGGGATCCTGACCGACGGCCTCACGAGACCGGCGGAGTCACCGCCGATCGGTCGACCTCTCGGGGTGCCGATGTCCGAACCGTCACACCGACCCCGTAGCCTCGTCTCCATGCGGGCACGACTTCACCGACTGGCGCTGTACCTGTTCAGCCGGTTCCCCGCGACGGCTCGTCGGCTCATCGTGCGTGCCTTCAGCCCGTCGTACACCGCCGGAGGCATCTGCGTCATCGAGCGGCCTGACGGCAAGGTCCTCCTGGTGCGCCAGGCCTACCGCGATCGGTGGGGCCTGCCTGGCGGTCTGCTCAAGAAGGGCGAGGAGGCGGCCGACGGGGCCCGACGCGAGGTCCTCGAGGAGGTCGGCATCGACGTCGACCTCCTCGGCGAGCCCGCGGTGGTCGTCGATGCCGGTCGCCAACGCATCGATCTCATCTTCCGGGCCAGGCCCAGCCGGCTCGCCGACATCCCCGAGGTGCGCCCGTCTTCGCCGGAGATCCTCCGCTGCGAGTGGTTCGCGCCCGACAACCTGCCCGAGCTCCAGTTCGAGACCGCCGACGCGCTCATCGCCCTGGCCCGCTCGTCGCGCTCACCCCAGGCGCTCCCGCTGCTCGAGCTCTGAACCGGGCGTCACGGTCGGCCGGCCGACGTGACCTGGTCGGTCAGTCGATGGCGCCGCCGGCGACGGCGAGGGCTTGGCCGCTGATGAACGAGGCGTCGTCGCTGGCCAGGAAGGCGAACGCGGCGGCGG
>CAZGEF010000149.1:0-4405 GCA_964525005.1 uncultured Rhabdothermincola sp. | reverse complement strand
TCCTCGTCGGAGCGGACGAGATGCTGCGCCTCACCGACGAGTTCCTCGCCTCGCCCCACGTCGTACAGCTCACCGACAGCGACGAACCGCTGTTCACCACCGGAGAGATGCTCGACGTCCAAGACCGCATCGCCCTGCGCTTCGACAAGGGCATGCACCAAGGCGCGCACATGGTCAACAACGACCACATGGCCGCAGCGCTCGCCGATCACGCTCACCTCACCGCCGAGCAACGCCGGCTCGTGACCGGATGGTGCCAGAGCGGCCACCGGTTCCAAGCCGCCATCGGCCGAGCCGGCACCGGCAAGACCACCACCGTCGCCGCCTGCGCCGAAGCCTGGGCCAACGCCGGATACCGAGTGGTCGGCGCCGCAGTAAAGGGCGAAGCCGCCCGCACCCTCGCTGCAGCCACCGGCATCGAGTGCGAAACCGTCGCCTGGTACCTCGCCCACACCGATCCCGACCAGTACCCACTCGACGCCCGGACCGTGCTCGTCATCGACGAGGCATCGACCCTTCACGACAGGGCTCTCGACACCCTCATGACGATGGCTGCTGAAACCGGCGCGAGTGTTCGGCTCATCGGCGACCCGGCCCAGCACGGGGCCATCGCCGCGGGCGGCATGTTCCGGGTCCTGTGCGAGCACCACGACCGAGACACACCCGAGCTCACCACCACCCACCGACTCCAGGACCCCCGAGACCGAGCCGCCGCGGAAGCCCTCCGCCAGGGCAACATCGATGAAGCGTTCGACCAGCTCGCTGCGGCCGGGCACCTCCACGTCGTCGGCGACGACCTCACCATGTACCGCGAGGTCCTCGGCCGATGGTGGGACGCCCACCAGGTCGGCGACGACCACCCGATGGTCGACCGCCGCAACGCCACCCGCCGCCAGCTCAACCGGCTCGCCCATCTGCTCCGACAGGTCAACGGTGAGCTGACCGGTGACCTCGTGCCCGCCACCGGCGACCGGACCTTCGCCATCGGCGATCGCATCACCGCCCGCGCGCCCAACCGCGACCTCCACGTCGACGGAGACCGCCGCGCCTACGTTCGCAACGGTGCGCTCGGCACCATCACCGCCACCCGCTGCGACCCGGAACGACCAGAGCAGGACACGCTCACCGTCGACTTCGATGGGATCGGCACGATCGAACTGCCCCGCAGCTTCTTCGACCTCCACCGCACCAGCACCGGCAGAGCCGAGGTCGGGATCGACCACGCTTACGCGCTCACGAGCTACGCAGTCCAAGGGTCCACAAGGTCGGTGTCCACCAGCCGTGTAGACGCCACCGCTACACGGGCAGAGACCTACGTCGACATCACCCGTGGCCGCGAGGCCAACCACCTCTACCTCACCGCCGCCACCGACCCCCTCGACGGCGAAGCCCTACCCCGAGTGCCACCAGCCCCGGCCGACATCGCCGTCGCCGAACGGCTCCACCGATCAACCGGAGAGCTCACCGCCTGGGAGCTCGCCCACGCGAACGAGCCCGCAGGCCACGAGCAGGCCATTGGGCTTTGATCGTCCGAGCGCGGTTTTGGGGCCCGAGATCGGCCTACAGGGGTAGCGATCTGCCCGAGGAGGGTTCCATGACCACCACCGTCGACACCGACACCACCGTGGAGGTGCTCACCATCGAGGAAGCCGCAGCCATCCTCCGCATCAGTCGGAACGCCGCCTACGCCGCAGCCCGCAAGTGGCGCGCCACTGGCGGCAAGGTCGGCATCCCCTGCATCGAGATCGGCCGCACCGTTCGAGTCCCAAGGGCCGACCTCGACAAGCTCCTCGGCCGCACGAACGGCAGCGACGCCGCTTGACGATGGAACCCTTCAGCCCTCAGTCGTCGGATCCTCGAATAGCGCTGCGTCAACGGGGATGCCCGAAGCTCGAACGGCTGGGACGTCCAACGAGGCAGGTAGCGCCCGTTGAGACGAGTCCAGCACTGCAGCCAGTTCGGCGAGGTTGTCTTGTTGGATCAACGCCGGGTTCTCCGCAAGAAGTTGCTCGATGACGGACCCGACCTGTCCCGGAGTGAGCGACTGCACCACGCTCTCGAGCTCGGTCACGCTTTCATCTACGTCCACGATTCGAGCGCTGTGCAGCATGCGCATCTGAGCATCTGCGAACTCCTTCGCGAGCAGAGCCGCCACGAACCGCTCTTTCGCTTCGGCACTCGTCATGGTCACGCGAAGTTCCTGATACGACTTCACGAGGTCCGTGGGATCTGCTACTGGGGCAGTCTCGACCAGCTCGGCCCGGCCGCTCGGCGTCGCGTCGCTGCGACGCCGTAGCCGTTTCGCCATCCTCGCGAAAGAGGCCTTGGCCTTGTCTCGACGGGAGATGACGAACGATCTACCACGCTCGTTCCACCACCGCTTGATGTGAGGTGCTGCGGCCTCCGCTGCGGCAGCAACCAGGATCGCAAGATCCACAAGGGCTTGAAGGTTCCTGACCAGGTCCTCGAGATCAAGGTCGTCGTCCGGAGGCTGCGCATAGCTCCCGCCGTCGTCCTCATCGGTGTCATCGACCTCCGACAGGTGTGCGTGGCCGACGAGGTTGTTGTCCGTGTCGAAGAGCAGGCCGCGATACTCACCATCCTCTCCCCTGACCCGACCGAGGTGCTGTCCGTCTGGCACCTCGACCCTGAAGATCTTCTCGGCCATCAGCCCCCTCCACTCCTCGCGCCGCCTCGTGGCCAACGCACATTGCCGCGAACCGTATCTAACGCGTGCGACCAGGAGTCCGTCGACCTACGTTGGGACTATGCCAGAGGAGTACAACCTCACCGCGATGGCCGAAGCTCTCGCGGTCCTGATGGCGGAGGACCTCGAGGTGACGGTGCTCACCGCCGATGTCCTCGACTGGCTCGCCTCGACTGGCCTGACGCTCCGACCCGACGTCGGCGATGCCGCGATCGCCTATACCCTCGCCCTCGAGGATGACTTGGACCTGTAGCCAAGACCTGCCACCGATCGGCATATCCGGGGAAAGCCGGTGACCAGTGGTGCGATCCTCCTCGCGAGATGCCCCGTTTGACGACAGCCGTACCGTGCGCGCACGCCGGGTCACCGACTGAGAAGCGCCGCGTCCAGCCTGTCCAGGTCGAGCAGGTGGTGCTCGCCGTCGTGCGCCAGTCGGCGAGCGAGAACCAGGACCGTTCGCTCGTCGCCGTCCATGCCTATGCCGACCCGAGCCCACTGGTCGGCAGACAGTGAACGTAGGCGCTCCTCGACGACGACCGCGGACCCGGCGATCGCATCGACGACGATGACGGGATCTTCTTCCAGGTAGCCACGACGCTCAGGCATCGAGGAGAAGTCCACGCCGGCCATCTGCGGTCGCTCCTCGTTGAGCACTCGCTCGATGCGATCCGCGTAGAAGTCGATGACATCGCGAACATGCACGGCGTACTCGAGAGCGGACCAGACCTCGGGTGACGGACGTTGCCGGATCACCCCGGCATCAGGCGCACGGCGAAAGCGGTCGAGGCGCGTGCGATACCCGCCAGGGAAAGAGGCCAGCGTTCGGAGCACACCGCCGGTTGCCAGGTCCCAGTCGAACGAGCACTCATCGCAGATCCGCACCGTCAACCATCTGAGCACATCGTCGCTCGCAGCCGCGCACCGCCCCCGAACGCCGGCTCAGCGTCACGCGGGATTGCCGCCACGAACGCTGCACACGTTGCCTCACGCGGCATTAGAGCCGGACAAGGTCCTGGCCGGTTGCGGTGTCGGCGTCGAACTCGAAGCCGATGACGGCGTGACCGTCGAGGGCCTCGGCGAGACGTCGCAGGGTGTCGGTCCCGCTGCGGTGCTGGCCGCTCTCGATGCGCGAGATCACCGACTTCGTGGTGCCCATCCGATCGGCCAGCTCCTGCTGGGTGAGCCCGAGGTGGGCTCGACGCATGATCACGACGCGGGCGATCTCTTCGAACGGACGCAGGCGGTCCTGGGTCTCCCGGTACTTCGCGCTCCGAGCGCGCTGGCTGGCGTTGTGGCCCTCGACGCTGGTGCCGACCGGGCTCACGTTCTTGGTCATAGCGATCACCTCAGGGGTTAGGTTAGCAGTATTGCGAACCATCGGTCAGGGGGCGTCGTGGCCTGCCGCTCTAGGCGGGCGACGTGGGTCGGCATTCATCCGGGCCTTGAAGTCCTCCCACCGGTCCTTTGCGGTGGTGATCTCGACGGCGGGGATCTTGGCGGTTCGCTTGGCGAAGATGTGGAGCAGCACCAAGAGCCGATCCGACCGGCGGTAGAGGACTCGGTAAAGCTGGCGGCCGTAGTGGCAACGAAGCTCGCGCAGCTCACCGTCGACCTGGGAGCTGTGGGGGAACGGAAGGTGGGGAATCTCGTCGCTGAGCATGTTCAGGCGGTCGATCTGCAGAGCCAGGGTGGCGGCGA
>CAZGEF010000148.1:0-4536 GCA_964525005.1 uncultured Rhabdothermincola sp. | reverse complement strand
CAAGGAGACGTGGCCGTCACGGCGGCCCCGTGGGAACATGCGGACAGCGACCAAGCCGGTCGCACCGAAACCGGTCATGGAGGGGTGACGGATGCAACGGTTGACCGGACTCGATGCGGGCTATCTCTACCTGGAGACGGGCACGTCGCCCATGCACGTGTCGAGCCTCATGATCCTCGACCCGTCGTCGGCCCCGAACGGGTTCGACTTCGACTCGCTCAAGCGGCTCTTCCTCGACCGCATCCACCTCGCGCCGCCGTTCCGCCGGCGGCTCGTCGAGGTACCCCTCGGCATCCACCACCCCATCTGGGTGGAGGACCCCGACTTCGATCTCGACTGGCACCTCCGCCACATCGCCGTGCCGTCCCCCGGAGGCATGGCCGAGCTCAACGAGCTCGTGGGCCACCTCATCGCCATCCCGCTGGATCGCACCCGGCCGCTGTGGGAGTGCTGGCTCATCGAGGGGGTCGAAGGGGGCCACGTCGCGCTGCTCGCCAAGGTCCACCACTCGGCGATCGACGGCGAGGCCGGCGAGGAGCTCATCGTGACGCTCCTCGACGCGCAGCCCGAGGGCCCCGACGGCGCGCTCGTGGCCGACCCAGCCCAGGCCGACCCGGTCGAGGCGGATGGCGTCGATGCGGACCGGAGCCAGCCAGACCCGGGCCAGCCAGACCCGGGCCAGCCAGAGCCGGGCCAGCCAGGCCGAGCGACGACCGACGACTGGCAGGCCGAGCACGTCCCCGGCGACCTCGAGATGTTCACGCACGCGCTCATCTCGCTCTCCACCCAGCCGTGGCGGGTCGTCAAGACCACGCGCCGCACGGCATCGGCCGTGCTCCAGATCCGCAGGAACAACCGGTCGATGCCGAGCCTCGCGCCCCCACCGTCGCCCTTCAGCGCGCCGCGCACCTCGTTCAACCACGCCCTTACCCCCCACCGGTCGTTCGCCACACGCTCGCTCGACCTCAAGACCGTCAAGGACATCAAGAACACCTTCGGGGTGAAGGTCAACGACGTGGTGCTCGCGGTGTGCGCCGGCGCCCTGCGTCGCTACCTCGACCGCCGCGACGAGAACCCGGCGCGCTCCCTCGTGGCGATGGTGCCGGTGTCGGTTCGCACCGGCGACGACGCAGCGGGTGGCAACAAGGTGTCGACCATGTTCACGACGCTGGCCACCAAGATCGACGACCCCGTCGAGCGGCTGCTCGCCATCTCGACGTCGATGTCGCAGGCCAAGGCCCAGCAGAACGCCATCGGGGCCGACACCCTGCAGAACTGGGCCGAGTTCGCGGCCCCCGCGGTCGCCGGTCAGGCAGCCCGCCTCTACTCGCGCATGCGCATCGCCGACCGGCATCGCCCCGCGTTCAACCTCACGATCTCGAACGTGCCCGGACCGCCCTTCCCTCTGTACATCGCCGGAGCTCGTGTCGTGGCGAACTATCCGGCAGGGCCGATCTTCGACGGGGGCGGGCTCAACATCACCGTCATGAGCTACCGCGACAGCCTCGACTTCGGCCTCCTCGTGTGCCCCGAGCTCATCAGCGATCCGCAGGTCCTGGCCGACGACCTCCAGGACGCCCTCGACGAGCTCCTCGCCGCCGCCGGCCGCGGTTGAGGTTTCGGAAGGCGATCGGCCGCTGCCCCACCGGCCACACCGGTTCCTGCTCATCGCCCGGGGCGGTAGCCGTGGACCTGCTGGTTCGTGAACGCTGCGTTTCGCACGTCCACCTATCCACCAACTGGTGGGCGCGCGGGTGTCTACTTGCAAGCGGTGACCTGTCCCGCGCCCGACGTCGAGCAGCATTGACCTGATGCGTGGCTCCCGGGTGCCCGTCTTCGTTGGAGCCCCGTGACCACGATCCCTGCCCTTGACTCCCGCGCGCCCGAACTGGCGAAGACCTACGTGCTCGACACGTCGGTGTTGCTGTCGGACCCGCAGGCGATGTTCCGCTTCGACGAGCACCAGGTGGTGCTCCCCCTCGTCGTGCTCACCGAGCTCGAGGGCAAGCGGGATCATCCCGAGCTGGGCTGGGCCGCCCGCCGGGCCCTGCGTCAGCTCGAGGTCTTCCGCACGAAGCACACCGTGCTCACCGACGCGGTTCCCGTGAACGACCTCGGCGGCACGCTGCGCGTCGAGATCAACCACCAGAACACCGAGGGCCTCCCCTCCGCCATCCGCAGCGTCGAGGCCAACGACCACCGCATCCTCGCGGTGGCCTGGAACCTCTCCAACGAGGGCCACGACGTGACGGTCGTGTCGAAGGACCTCCCGCTCCGGCTCAAGGCCAGCGTGGTCGGCCTCGATGCCGACGAGTACCGCAACGAGCTCGCGGCCGATACGAACTTCACCGGCTACGTGACCGTCGACGTCGACTCGCCGACCATCGACGAGCTGTTCGACCACCGGGTCGTGGACATCGACGAGAGCCGCACCCTGCCGTGCAACACCGGCGTCGCCCTCGTCGCCGGTTCGCAGTCGGCGTTGGGGCGGGTGCACGCCGACAAGCAGATCCACCTCGTGCACACCGACCGCGAGCTGTTCGGCGTGCGGGGCCGTTCGGCCGAGCAGCGCATCGCCATGGACATCCTGGGCGACGAGGACATCGGCATCGTGTCCATCGGCGGCAGCGCCGGCACCGGCAAGTCGGTGCTCGCCCTGGCCGCCGGCCTCGAAGCGGTGCTCGAGCGGCGCACCCACAAGCGGGTCATCGTGTTCCGCCCCATCTACGCCGTGGGCGGCCAGGAGCTGGGCTACCTGCCCGGCGGGGCCGACGAGAAGATGACCCCGTGGGGCCTGGCCGTCACCGATGCCCTCGAGTCCATCGTCGGGCCCGAGGTGATCGACGAGGTCCTCGACCGTGACCTGCTCGAGGTGCTGCCCCTCACCCACATCCGGGGTCGGTCGCTGTCGGACAGCTTCGTCATCATCGACGAGGCCCAGAACCTGGAGCGCTCCGTGCTACTCACCGCGCTGTCCCGCCTCGGCGTCGGCAGCCGGGTGGTGCTCACCCACGACGTCGCCCAGCGCGACAACCTGCGCGTCGGACGCCACGACGGCGTCGTGTCGGTCATCGACGCGCTCAAGGGCAACCCCCTGTTCGCCCACATCACCCTCACCCGCTCCGAGCGCTCCGCCGTCGCCGCCCTGGTCACCGAGCTGCTCGACGGCCCGGGGTACTGACCGCTCGGCTCGCACGTCTGCCGCTGCCTGCGCCAGAATCGACGGCGTTTCGTCCGGTGGAGCACCAACGTTCCGCATGCACAGAGGGGACATCATGTTCTTCTTCTTGTTCAGCTGGGTCGTCATCGCCGGCGGGGCCCTCATCCACCTCGCCGTCGAGCACCGCCGCCACGGCCTCACCGCCAACCGAGTCGTCGAGCTCCTCCTCGTGTGGGTCCTCGCCGCCGGCGGCGTCTTCGCCATCATCGGCGGTCTCGGCCACATCGGTCCGAACTCCACCGAGATCGCCGAGGAGATCGGCTTCCAGCAGTCGATGTTCCAGTGGGAGCTCGGATGGAACGACATCGCCGTCGGTGTCCTCGGCCTGGGCTGCATCCGGTGGCGCGACGGCTGGCTCAACGCGGCGGCGGTCGCGCTGATCATCTCCTACGGCGGCGACGGGATCGGCCACGTGATGGAGTACGTCGCCCACGACAACGACAAGGTCAACAACGTGTGGGGCATCCCCTCGGACCTGACCCAGGTCCTCGTCGTCGCCGTGCTGCTCGTGCTGTACCGCACCCGGTTCAAGCCGGAGCCGGCCGAGACCGCCTGAACGGCTCCGGAGACCCGACGCCTTGGCGTCAGAGGGTCTCGAGCCGGAGGGCGGGGCGAACTTCCTGGATCAACTCGAAGTCGCGGTCGGCGTGGATGACGCCGGCCTGATGCGAGAGGGCCGTCTCGGTGATGAACAGGTCTCCGATGGCCCTTCGGTGCCACATGCTGTGGTGGTGTGCGAGGTCGGATTGCAGTCGAAGCACCCGGGCGAAGATGTCGACGGGAGCGTCGAGGACGTGGAACGTCTCGCGCAGCTCGGCGTTCTGGGTGTCGTAGTCACGGGCGGACTGCGCGGAGTAGAGCCACTCCAGCATGCCCATCTCGCAGATCGCCAGCCGAGCTGGGCTGATCCCCGCGGGGAGCGACGATCCGCCGGCAAGGCGCACGTGCGCGCTCTTGTCGACGATCCAGAGGTTCAGCGCCATGCCTCGTCCGACAGCAGGACGTCGAAGTCGACGCCCTTGGCTGCGTTGGCGAGATGTCGGTCGAGCACGTCCTGACGGTGCTCCTCGTCGTGGCGGCTCCGGGCGATCACCAACCGCAAGCCCTCCTCCACCGTCGAGCGGAGCGTTCCGCCTGTGGCACCGACGGCCTGCGCGACGAGCGCCTCGTCGAGCTCGATGGTGGTGCGCTTCACGGACATGCGTACATACTAGGAGGCGACACGTACACATCTACGCCGTCAGATGCTGTCTCCGACGTCCCGCTCAACCGCTCTTGCGCTCGACCGGCTGCTTGTCCGAGCGGTAGCGGCCCGG
>CAZGEF010000147.1:0-4703 GCA_964525005.1 uncultured Rhabdothermincola sp. | reverse complement strand
GGGCGTTCTTGTTCGATCCCTTGTCGTCGGCGCGGCGCACGGCGAGGCAGTGCACCACCTGGACGCCGCTGGCGCGGGCGGCCGCGGCCAGTCGCCCCATGTTGGGCACCGCGGAGGCCTGGGCGATGTCGGCCAGCTCGCGGAGCACGGCGGCGTCGCCGATGACGCCGTTCTGGGTCTCTTGCGTGACGAGGGCGGTGTGCGCGGGGTCGATGAGTGCTGCGAGGTCCATCCGGTCTGTCTAGCGCCTGCATCGCGACGATCGGGTCCCGACGATCATGTCGTACCGGAGCGGACCGTCGGATGTGGGCGAACGGCGGGGCGGTTGCGGGTTCGGCCTGAACGGCCTAGACAGCCCGTCGAACCAACGTTCAAGGATGGGGAGGTCGGATGGATCTCGGGCTGCGCGATGCAACCGTGGTGGTCAACGGCGGGTCGAAGGGCATGGGCCGCGCCGCGGCCGAGTGCTTCGCCGGCGAAGGAGCGAAGGTGGCCCTGCTGGCGCGCAGCCAGGGCCCGCTCGACGAGGCCGTCACCCGGCTCACCGAGCTCGGCGCGTCGGATGCCGTCGGCATCAGCACCGACCTCACCGACGACGCCTCGGTGCGCGACGCGTTCGAGCTCATAGGTGCTCAGTGGGGCACCCTCAACGTGCTGGTGAACGCGGCGGGCCCGGTCGAGGTCGGCATCAACGCCTTCGAGAACCTCGACGATGCCGAGTGGGAGGCGACGTTCTCCATCGGCACCCTCAGCGCCGTGCGGTGCGTGCGCCACGCCCTGCCGCTGCTGCGGGCGGCCGAGTGGGCCCGGATCGTGAACGTGTCGGCGCACTCCACCAAGCGCCAGACACCCGAGCTCGTCGCCTACACGGCGTCGAAGGCTGCGCTCACGAGCCTCAGCAAGAACCTCTCGGCATCGCTTGCTCCCGAGGGCATCCTGGTGAACACGGTGTCGCCGGGGTCGTTCCTGTCGGCGGGGATGAAGGGGTACCTCGCCGCGCTGCCGCCCGAGCGCGACGTCGACCCCGAGAGCCTGGAGGACGCCATGCGCGTCATCGGCGAGGACTTCGGGCACCCGGCCCAGCTGCCCCGTGCCGGCGACCCGTCCGAGATCGGACCGGTCATCTGCTTCGTGGGGAGCCGCATCAACACCTACATGACCGGTGCCAACATCAACGTCGACGGCGGCTCCGACTTCTGCTGACCCTCGGTGGCCACCACGACTGAGCGTTCTGGCTGGACACATGTGCCACATGCGGCGCGTGTTCCCAGCCAGTTCGGTAGGTGGTCAGCGGTCGAGGGTGACGGGGCGTTCCTCGGTCCAGTCGGTGCGGACCTCGCGATCGGCGATGGCCCAACGTCTCGGTCCCGCCACGCGCACGTACCGGTCGACGTAGCGGATCTCGAGGATCCGGTCCGTGGCCGATCCGTCCTCGCCCACCGTGATGTGGTGGGCCGAGCAGTAGGTGATGCCCGTGGCCGCCAAACCCCTGATCGTGGCGTGGTGCGTGGTCACGTGGTGCAGGGTGCGGTCGTAGCGAGCGAGGCGCTCGGGGATGGTGCGGATCTCGTCGCGGTCGGCGTAGCGGTGCAGCACGGTGCCGTGTGGGTCGATGACGTGCAGGTCGGCATCGGCGGTGAAGCACGCCGCGAACCCGTCGGCGTCGCGCCCGTCGGCGGTGATGGCGTAGGCCACCACGAGGTCGTGGATGGCCAGGCGGTCGTCACGGTGCGTCACCGCAGCGACAGTAGTGTCAGCCCGGTCGATCAGCCGGGGGACGGCGAAGCGCCGAGGCGCAGAGGGGGACCACATGCACGAGACGACCGTTCGAACCGAGGAGGACGTGCGCGCGTCGACGTCCCGGAGGGGGCGAGCCGTCGTGGTCGCTGCGGTCGTGGGGTTGGTCGCGCTCGTCGGGTGCGGTGCCGACGACGACGCGGGCCGGATCGCTCCTGACGGCATCTCCCCCGACACGGTCGACCCCTCGACCGGGATCCCCGGCGCGCCGCCCGAGGTCGACCAGAACCCGGCCGACTGGCCGCTGCCCGGCCGCGACTACGCCAATTCCCGGGCCGTGCTCGACTCGCCCATCAGCCGGGCGACCATCGACGGCCTGGAGGTCGCGTGGTCGTCCCCGCTCGAGGGGCCCGGCACCCTGGGCAACACGTCGACCACGCCGCTGATCATCGGGGACACCGTCTTCATCCAGGACCTGTCGAGCAACACCCGTGCCTTCGACCGCGACACCGGCAAGCTGCGCTGGGAGACGCGCTTCGACCAGTCGCTCATCGGACCGAGCGGTGTGGCGGTGGGGTGGGGCAAGGCGTTCACCACCCGTGGCTCACGCGAGATCGTCGCCCTCGACGGCGCCACGGGCAAGGAGCTGTGGGCCACCGTGCTGCCGCAGACCGAGACCGAGGGCATCGGCATCCAGCCCACCGTGTACGGCAACCTCGTGATGGCGAGCACGGTCCCGATCAGCCTCAACGGCCTCTTCGTCGGCGGGGACCGGGGCGTCATCTCGGCTCTGGACGTCGACAGCGGCGAGATCGTGTGGTCCTTCGACACCGTGGAGGGCGACGGCGTGTGGGGCAACGAGATCAACTCGGGTGGTGGATCGTGGTATCCGCCCGCGATCGACCCGGCGGCCGGGAGGGTCTACTGGGGCACCGGCAACCCGTCGCCGTTCCCGGGAACCCCCGAGTACCCCAACGCCACGAGTCGACCGGGTGACAACCTCTACACGAACTCCGTGGTCGCCCTCGACACCGCCTCGGGCCAGCTCGACTGGTACCAGCAGGCCAGCCCGCACGATCTGTTCGACCACGACCTCCAGCTCACCGCCATCGCCACGGTGGGGGAGGGCGAGGGCGCCCGCCAGGTGGTCATCGGCACCGGCAAGGCGGGGCGCATCATCGGGCACGACCCGGTCACCGGCGAGGTGCTGTTCGACACCAGGGTGGGTGTGCACGACAACGACACGCTCACCGAGCTGACGGGCCCGACCCGCGTGCTGCCGGGCACCTACGGCGGCATCCTCACGCCGCCCGCCGTGGCCGAGGGCAAGGTGTACGCCGCCGTCATCAACGCGCCGAGCATGCTGTCGCCCACCGAGCCGCACTACCTCGGCGGCGAGCTCGGCACGATGGACGGTGAGGTGGTGGCCGTCGACGCGTCGGACGGCGCAGTCCTGTGGGCCACGAAGATCCCCGGCGATCCGCTGGGGGGCACGATCGTGCTGTCCGATCTCGTCCTCACCGGCACGTACCAGGGCGTGATCTACGCGCTCGATCGGGCCACGGGCGACATCGTGTGGACCCATGAGGCCCCGTCGGGGATCAACGGCTGGCCCGCCGCCACCGACGACGGCGACCTCGTCTGGCCCATCGGAGCGAGCAACCCGAGCCAGCTCGTCACCTTCCGCCTCCGCGAGGAGTAGCGCTCGGGTAGCTGTCGTTTGCGTGGAGGCGCACGTTGGGTGGGCGTGGGCACGCATGCGACCTGGCGTCGTCGTGGGCGCTGAACGGGCGTTCGTGGAGGTGACCGGGGGTTCATCTCGGCGGTAGGGTCGTCGGCTGATCGCATCCGCCGGGCGCCACGACGGTCGCCCGGCTTCGTCATGGAGGACCCGATGCCCATCGATCCCAGCAAGGTCGGCACCACCACGAAGCCACGCACGGTGTCGTGGACCTCCACGGACTCGCTCATCTACGCCCTGGGCATCGGTGCGGGCGTCGCCGACCTCGCCTTCACCACCGAGAACTCCATCGGCGTCGACCAGCGGGCCTATCCCACCCAGGCCGTCACCCTTGGGGGGCTCGACCCCACCGTGCTCGGCCTGGTCGGCGACTACGACCGTCGCATGATCGTGCACGGCGAGCAGTACGTGAGCTTCGATGCGCCGCTGCCGGTCGAAGGGAGCGTCGAGGTCACCACCGAGGTCACCGGCCTGCACGACAAGGGCAAGGGTGCCGTCATCGAGGTCACCTCGCGCTCGGTCGACGCCGAGACGAAGGCCCCCCTCTTCTCGCTGGTCACGTCGTTGTTCGTCCGGGGCGAGGGCGGCTTCGGCGGTACCCCGGGCCCCGACAAGAGCGCCAACGAGGCACCCGACCGCGATCCGGACCTCTCGCTTCAGGTGCCGATCCGCGAGGACCAGGCACTCATCTACCGGCTCGCCGGTGATCGCAACCCGCTGCACAGCGATCCGACGTACGCCCAGAAGGTCGGCTTCGACAAGCCGATCCTCCACGGCCTCGCCACGTTCGGCATCACAGCCCGCGTCCTGCTCGACGCGCTCGTCGACTCCGACCCCGATCGGCTCCGATCGATCGACAGCCGGTTCACCAAGCCGGTGGTCCCCGGCGAGACCCTCACGGTCCAGGTGTGGCGCCTCGACGACACCGCCGCGCTGTTCGCCGTAGAGGGCGAGGACGGCCGTTCGGTCATCTCGGGTGGCCGGGTCACCTTCTCCTGAGACGAGCTCCGATGACCAACTGGAACTACGCCGACATCTGGGACGAGATCGCCCGCCTGCAACCGGACCTGCCGGCGCAGGCCCAGGGAACCCGGCGCTTCACGTGGGCCGAGCTCGACGCCCGGGCCAACGGGCTCGCCAACGCCCTCTCGGCGGCGGGTCTCTCTCGGGACGCCAAGGTGGCGCAGTACCTGCCCAACCGTCCCGAGTACCTCGAGTCGGTGTT
>CAZGEF010000146.1:0-5064 GCA_964525005.1 uncultured Rhabdothermincola sp. | reverse complement strand
TCGGCCACCTGCTCGCCGCCGTCGACCTCTACGGCACCGGAGCGACCGAGATCGCGGTGGTCGGCGATCGGCTCGACCTCGTCGAGGCCGTCGCCGAGCGCTACCTCCCGAACGCCGTGCTCACCTGGGGCGAACCGTTCGACTCGCCGCTGTGGGAGGGCCGCGACGCCGGGCCCGACGACGCGGGCCGAGCCTACGTGTGCAAGGACTACGCCTGCCGGGCCCCGGTGTCCGACGTCGATGCGCTGGTCGCCCAACTCGCTGAGCCGACGTAGGGTCTCGTCGTGGCCACCTCGGCTGAACCGCTCCACCTCGACGGCAGCACGCACGCCCTCGACCCCAAGATCCGAACGGTGTGGGCGATCGCCGGAACCATCCCGGGTGCGATCATCGGCATCGCGTGGCTGGTCATCGCCATCGTGTCCGGCGATGACGCGGCCCTGCTCGTCTTCCCCGTCCTGTTCACGCTCGTGTGGGCCGGCGCCGCGGTCACCATGGCGCATCTGCGCTTCGACCGCTGGTCGTGGGCGGCGTGGCACGACGCGGTTGACCTCCGCCACGGGGTGATCGTCGCCCACCAGTCGGTCGTGCCGTACCACCGCATCCAGCAGATCGACATCCACCGCGGCCCGGTCGAGCGGTCGTTGGGGCTGGCCACGCTCATCTTGCGCACCGCGGCTGCGACCACCGACGCCCGCCTGCCAGGCATCCCCACCGGATCGGCCGACGCGCTCCGTCACGAGCTCCTCCGCCGTTCCGGGCTCGACGACGCGGTCTGAGGAACCACTCGCACCGCCGATGTTCGACGATCCCGTCCTCGATGCACCGCAGCGCACCAGCACCCGGACCCTGATCGGCGCCGGCGTCTCGATCGTGGGCGCCATCTCCTTCTTCTTGATCCAGGGCGCGATCCAGACCGCGGCGTCGTCGAACGTGTCGTCGTCTGGATCGTCACGGGGAACGCCGGGTTGGTTCTTCGGCCTGATGGCGGTCTTCCTCGTCATCCAAGGCGTCGCGACCCTGCTCACCTGGTGGATGCGCACCTACACGGTGACGCGCACCGAGCTCGTGATCGACGAGGGCGTCCTCACCCGCCACCACCGCGTGATCCCCTACGCCCGCGTGCAGCAGGTCGACCTCGAACAGAAGCTCATGATGCAGGTGCTCGGCATCGAGGTGGTGAAGATCTCGTCCGCGGGTGAGGCCGGCGCGACGACGATCTCGCTGCACGCCCTCGAGCGCGAGGACGCCGAACACCTCCGTTCGTTCATCCTCCGCCGACGCGAGGAGCTCCACCAGGCAACGGCCGCCGCTCCTCCTCAGGCGTCGGATCCGTCCGTGCCGCTGTCGCCCTGGGTGGTCGACAGCTCGGGCCAGATGCACGCCCCCGCGATGGCGGACCCGCGAGACGTGGCGCCACGCGAACCCGCCGGGTCGTGGGGCCCGCCGCCACCACCGCCACCACCACCGCCACCCGTCGAGGTGCTCCGACTCTCGCCCGGCCGGATCACGGTCGCGATGCTCACCGACCTCCGCCTGTGGGCTGCACCCGCCGTGATCGTCGTCTCGGTCCTCTGGCTCGTCGCGCTGCGATCCGAGGCCCGCTTCGGCATCGGCCTCGCCACCGTCGCCATCCTCGCCCTCGTCGTGGTCGTCCCCCTCGGGGTCCTGGGCCAGATCGTGCAGAAGTACGGCTTCACGGTCACGCTGCGAGGGGATGACCTCCACCTCCGGTACGGCCTGTTCGAGGTGCGCGAGCTCACGGTGCCCCGACGGCGGGTCCAGCAGCTCACGATCATCGACAACCCCGTGCGGCGGGCGTTCGGGCTCGCGTCGCTGCGGCTCCACAGCGCGACGTCGGGTGGCGGTCCGCAGGCCACGACGTTCGACATCCCGCTGGTCGACACCGCAGGGCTCGACCAGTTCCTCCACACGCTCATGGGGACGACGATGTGGCAGGTACCCACCCTCACGCCTCGCAACGATCGGGCCAAAGCCCGTGCCATCACGCGCCGCGTCGGCATGATCGCCCTCGCCTTGGTGGTGCCCGCCGTGATGCTCCGACCCAACGGGCCGGCGCTGCTGCTCCTGGCGCTGCTCGGCATCCCCTGGGGACTGGTCGCCCACGCACGGGCGGGGCACGGTCGCACCAGCGCCGTCGTGGTGTTCTCCCACGGCGCCCTCGACCACCGCATCGACCTCGTGCCCGTCGATCGGATCCAGAGCTGCCGGGTGCTCACCTCACCGTTCCAGCGGCGGGCGAAGCTGGCCACGCTCCACGCCGACGTCGCCGCCGCTCGCCGAGCGCCGAACCTCTACGACATGGACGACGCCACCGCCCGCGATCTGGTGCACGTCCTCCCGCGCCTCTCCTCACCAACCGCCGCGGTGGATCAACGCTTCTGACGCTTTGGGAGGACGCCCGGCCGATCGGCTGGCCCGCTGCTCCGACGCGGGATACCCGAGCGCGATCGCACCGACCGCCCGATGACCTTCCGGCACCCCGAGCTCGGTGAGCAGCGCGGCCTCGTTGTCGAACAAGCCGAAGAACAGCGCGCCGAGGTCCGCATCGACCGCGCCGAGCAGGACGACCATCGAGGCGAAGGCGGTGTCGACGAACCAGTACGGCACCGACCAGCGGTCCTCGCCCTCGCCGAGCCCGGTCCGGGCCTTGTCCGCTTCGGCGTAGCGCTCGAGGTAGGTGCCGGGATCGGCGAGCGGAACGATGAGCACCGGAGCGCGGAGCAGACCCGGCCAGGGAAAGGTGTCACGGCGCTCGACGGGCAGTGTGATGTCCCACAAGCGGGAGGTCTGCTCCGACCCTTCGAGCACCACGAACGACCAGCCCTGGCTGTTGCCCGCCGACGGAGCACGCGCCGCGAGCGTGATCAGCTCGTCGACGACTGCGGGGGCGACCGGACGATCGTCGAAGTTGCGCACCATGCGGCGCCGGCGTACGGCGTCGGTGAGCTCCATGGCTCGTGAGGCGATCGCTCGGCCACCGCGAGGCGGCCGGGTGATGAGCCCGCCGGATCAGCCCAGCTTGGCGAGGCTCTCGGCCATCGCCCAGCCGAAGGCCACGAGCGAGTCGCCCCGCTTGGCGTCGACGATGTCGAACAGCGCGACGACGGCCGGATCGGCGTTGTCGGGCTTGAGGCTCTCGTGGTCGAGGATGAGCGGATAGGTGTTGTCGCCCGTGGTGCGGAACTCACGGTCGTCGTAGGAGCCGGCGTCGATGCCGAAGCGCTTGGCGAGCCGCCGGCCCCAGGCACGCTCCTCGCCCGATGCCTTGTGGTCGGGACGGGGGACGATGTCCACCAGGCTCTTGAACGCCTCGAAGCCGCCGGCGTTGTTGAACCGGGTGCCGACCAGGACGTCCTCGTCGGGGAACGCGAGCAGCGCCCGGCGGTACTGGTCGGTCATGATCGCCCGCAGCACCGTGTCGCGCTTGCTGGTGCGCTTGATGGATGCCAGACCGACGAGGATCGACGGCGTGCCGCCGATGCGCTCGAGGGTGCAGAACGAGAAGCCCTTGAGGGTGTTCCCGTCTCGCGCCAACGAGATGAGCACCCACTGCTCGACGTTCTTCGAGAGCAGTCCGACCTCGAACTGGCTCGGTTCTTCGGCGCACATGTCGGCCATCTCGGCCAACTCAGCGTCGCTCAGTGCGGTGCAATCCTTGGTCGTGACTTCGATCGACATGCTGCGGTTGGTCCCTCAAATCGAGTGGTTGGACCCCACCAGTCCACAGGCTGGGGCCGATGTTCGCAACTCGGCCGGCCACCGGACACGGAAAACGACCGCCGATCGGGGCCGTGCTCGGTCAAGCGACGAGGGCGTCGGGGCCGAGCAGGACACGGAGCTCGGCCATGAGCCCGGTGGACGCATCGACAGCGAAGTCGTCGGGCAGGCGCAGGATCTGCCGGTCGCCGAGGTGGAGGAAGACCTGGGACTCCCCCGGGTGCTCGCTGAGCAGGGACTTCAACGCGTTGAGGAGGCTCTCGCTGAGCATGGACGGGGCAAGGTTCACGTGGACGGGTGGCGTGGCGTCGCTGAGCGGCTCGAAGCGCTCGATGGTGGTGGCCATGAACTTGGCCTGGTCGTCACGCTGGTCGACGCGCCCCTTGAGGATGACCACGGCGTCCTCCTCGAGCACGTGGCCGAACTGCTGCATGGACTTGGGGAACACCATGACCTCGATCGACGACTGGAGGTCCTCGAGCACGAACACCGCCATGAGGTCGCCCTTCTTCGTCCACTTCTTCTGGAGCGCGGTGACCAGGCCACCGACCAGGCGGATGGAGCCGTCGGCGACGTCGGCGAGCTCGGCGATGGAGCCGTCGGTCTTGCGACGCAGCGACGCCTCGGCCCCCATGAGGGGGTGGTCGGAGACGTAGAGCCCCAACATCTCCCGCTCGAAGGCGAGGCGTTGCTTCTTGTCGAAGTCCTCGGTGGGGATCGGGTAGCGGTTGATCGGCACCTCGTCAGCGGGATCGGCCATGGCGGAGAACAGGTCGAACTGGCCCTCGGCCTCGCGCCGACGCCGGGCGACGGTGTCGTCGATGATCTGCTCGAAGGTGAGCAACAGCCCCTTGCGGCTGTAGCCCAGGGAGTCGAACCCACCCGCCTTGATGAGCGACTCGATGGTTCGCTTGTTGAGCACACCCATGTCGACGCGGTCGCAGAAGTCGTAGAAGTCGATGTACGGGCCGTTGGCGTCGCGCTCGGCGACGATGAGGTCGACCAGGGCACTGCCCACGTTGCGCACCGCCGACATGCCGAACGGGATCGAGCCGAGCTTGTCGTCGAGGACCGCGGCGAAGTCGGACTGAGACACGTTCACATCGGGGACCAGGACAGGGATGCCCATCTGGCGGCACTCGTTGAGGTAGATGGCCGCCTTGTCGAGGTTGGCCTTCACGCTGGTGAGCAGCGACGCGAGGTACTCGACCGGGTAGTTCGCCTTGAGGTACGCGGTCTGGTACGCCACGAACCCGTAGCCGTAGGCATGGCTCTTGTTGAACGCGTAGTCGGCGAACGGTTCGATGATGTCGAACCAGCTGT
>CAZGEF010000145.1:1343-5075 GCA_964525005.1 uncultured Rhabdothermincola sp. | reverse complement strand
GGCCTCCACGAGTAGCCCAGGCTCGTCGTTCCGTCGTTGTACCCGTCCACCTCACTTGCTGCCGAACCGGGGTGGAGATGAGCCGATGCGGGTCAGGGCCATGGGTGGACTCCTATCGCGTCCCAGAACGACCCGGAATGGGTGCCATCAACGTGCCGATCGTGAATACCTCGATCCGGACCACTGGCCACAAGATGTTGTGCCCGCGCCAACATCGCGCGAGCCAGATCGCCCTGACCGAGTCAGGGCGTCCAGAGCCCTCCGGGCACCAGTGGGTTCCTGATCAGGTGGGGACGGCGGCGCGGTCGAGGAAGCGGCGCAGGAGGTCGTGGCCCGACGCGGTGAGGATCGACTCGGGGTGGAACTGCACACCCTCGACGTCGAGGGCGTGGTGGCGGAGCCCCATGACGATGCCGTCGTCGGTCTCGGCGGTGATCTCCAGCACGTCGGGCACCGATGCCCGGTCGACGACGAGCGAGTGGTAGCGGGTGGCCTCGAGCGGGTTGGGGAGTCCCTCGAACACGCCGGTGTCGCGGTGGCGGATCAGCGAGGTCCTGCCGTGCATGACCTGGGGGGCCCGAACGACCTCGCCGCCGAACACCTCGCCGATGCACTGGTGGCCCAGGCACACGCCGAGCACCGGACGTCGGCCGGCGAAGTGCGTGATGACCTCGTTGGACAGCTGGGCCTCGGAGGGGGTTCCCGGTCCGGGGCTGATGAGCACGGCGTCGGGGTCGAGGGCGATGGCCCCGTCGAGGGTGAGCTCGTCCGCCCGGTGAACGATGGGATCGGCCCCGAGCTCGCCGAGGTACTGGACGAGGTTGTAGACGAACGAGTCGAAGTTGTCGATCACCAGCACGCGTGCACCCATGGGGTGTGCAGGGTACCTGTCGACCTGCTGGTCATCCCAGCGGTTCCGGCCCCTACCGGTGCTCCGCGTCGGTCGTCACGGCCGGTCGTGGGCGACGCTCGACGGGATGCGAGGCGGCGCGTCGGGGCAAGGGCCGCGCGAGCTACTACCATCGTTGACCGTGTCGAACGCACCGAAGCGCCCAGCCAAGCGCCGCACCGAGGGGAACAGCCGGGTGACGCCAAAGGGCGGGTCCAAGTCTCCCGCCAAGACCCCTGACCACCTCAAGCCGGAGGGGCCGGGTTCGTCCACCCGCTACACGCCGCCCAACAAGGACGTGTTCGCCGAGAGCCCCGTGTGGATCCCGATCGTGATGTTCACCCTCTTCGGGCTGGGGATGCTCGTGATCTTCCTCCACTACGTCGACTTCCTGCTGCCCGGCGCCAGCAGCAACTGGTACCTGCTCGTCGGGTTGGGAGCGATCCTCGGCGGGATCCTCACCGCGACCCAGTACCGCTGACGTGACCCGGGGCCCGCTGACGGCGGGCCGGGTGGCCGCTCACCGAGGACGCGGACAGCGTGGTGACGGCACGCAATCGGCAGGTTGTCAACACGGTCGTCACTGACGAGGTCGTCAGGTTCTCCACAGACTGTGGATCACGCTGTGCAGTCTGCCCCCTACGTTTTGTGACGGACCTTGCGAACATGCTGCCGTACGACGTCCAAAGAGTTACAACCGCGTAACCTCACACAAGCCCGTCCACATCTTGTGGATATCTCCCCCGGGGAGCTCGGTGGCTCAGATGTCGTCGACCGGCGCCAGGAGGGCCATGTCGTCCTGGCAGTGGCGCGGCGGCTCGGGGTCTTCGCTGGGCGAGACGGTCATCCGCAGCTCGGCCCCGCAGTGCTCGCAGCGGTAGGCGATCTTGACCTTGCGCAGCTCACCGGCGGGTGGCGGTTCGGGTATGGGCCGGGCCATGCCCCCGAGCATCATGACCCCGACCCGCAGGATCGAGAAGAAGGCCAGCGCGGCGATGGCCACCTTGCCGAGCGGGACCTGGGCGATGAGCGCCACGGCCGCGGCGAGCACGGTGGCGCCGACGATCACCGGATGCTTCATCTGGAACCGAGGCACGACGCTCAGCCTACGAGCATCGCCGAGGACCGGCGCAAGCGGGCCTGCCCGCTCCCCGTCGACCTGCCCGCGTCGACCCGCCCGCGTCGACCTGCCCGCGTCGCCCTGACGAAGCGCCACGGGTGGGCCCGGTACGATGCGTGGCCATGTCGCACGCGTGTGGTCCACACCGTCCCCTGATGCGCCCGAGCGGAGGACGCGGACGGCGCCGCGCCGTGGTGGGGGTGGCCCTCGGTGCTCTCCTCGGTGTGCTCGCCCCGCCGGGGGCGGGCGTGGCGGTCGGCGCCGACGAGTCCGCTCCCACGGCGGTGGAGGCCGTGGACCGCATCGGGGCCGACGACCTGGTGATCCACCTCGAAGCGCTCCAGGCGATCGCCGACGCCCACGGGGGGAACCGGTCGGTCGACACGCCGGGCTTCGACGCGTCGGTCGACTACGTCGTCGATCGGCTCGCGGGGGTCGGGCTGACCGCTGAGCTCGACCACTTCGCGGTCGCGACCCCGGTGGTCGTCGCTCCGCCGTCGCTCGAACAGCTGGCCCCGACACCGCACGTGTACGCCCAGGGAGCGGACTACGTCCTGCCACACCCCGGTGCACCGGTACCCGGCGCCGGACCGCTCCAGGTCGTGGCCGACGGCTGTGAGGACGACCAGTGGAACGCGGTGCCCGCCGGTTCGGTCGTGCTGGTCGCCATCAGCTCCCAGTGCCCGCCCACCGACTACCTCCCGCTCGCGTGGATGCGCGTCGCGGGCGTGCTGCTGGCCCCCGAGGAGGGTGCCGCTGCGCCACCCACACCCGTGGACCTCGGCCGCTATCCGCTGTTCTACGACGTCCCGGTGCTGTCGTTGTCGGGTGCCGTCGCGGCAGCGTTGGAGGCCGAGGCGCTCTCGGAGGTCGTGGAGGTGCGTCTCGACACCGGCTACCGCCCGGGCGCAGTCGATTCGGTCAACGTGCTGGCCGAGATCCCGGGCCGCTCCGACGAGGTCGTCATGGTGGGCGGTCACCTCGACTCGGTGCCCGAGGGGCCCGGCATCAACGACAACGGTTCGGGGGTGGCCGGTGTGCTGGCCCTGGCCGAGCACCTCGCCACGTCGGGGGTCGTGCCGGAGCGCACGATTCGCTTCGCCTGGTGGGGAGCGGAGGAGGTCCCGTTGCTCGGGTCGACCGCGTACGTCGAATCGCTCACGGCCGACGAGCTCGCCGGGATCGTCGCCTACCTCAACGTCGACATGATCGGATCGCCCAACTGGGTGCGCTACATCACGGATCCGGCCGAAGCCATCGACAGCGTCGTGTCGGCGGGGTCGCAGGGCATCACCGACCTCCTGGAGCGGTACTTCGACGAGCTGGGCCTTCCGACGGCACCTGCGTGGTGGTCGGGCACGTCCGACACGCACCCGTTCTCGGAGGCCGGCGTCGCAGTCGGTGGCCTGTCGACCGGAGCGATCGTGGAGAAGACCGCCGGGCAGGCGGCGTTGTTCGGGGGTGTGGCGGGTGAGCCGATGGACCCCTGCTACCACCTGCCGTGCGACACGATCGCCAACACCGATGCCGACATCGCCGCCGAGATGACACGGGCGCTCGGCTCCGTCGCTCTGGAGCTCGCCGGATCGGCCCCCGCGCCGGTGCCCGCTGATCCGGTGGCCGGAGCGGTTCGGGCGACCCCGAGCTACGCCGGCTGACCGACCCTGGCCGAGCTACGCCGGCTGACCGACCCTGGCCGAGCTACGCCGGCTGACCGACCCTG
>CAZGEF010000145.1:0-1243 GCA_964525005.1 uncultured Rhabdothermincola sp. | reverse complement strand
GCCGAGCGACGCCGGCTGACCGACCGTTGGCTGACCGACCCTGGCGAGCGGTCCCGTCACAGCCGCTCGATGATGGTGGCGTTGGCGAGGCCGCCGCCCTCGCACATGGTCTGGAGGCCGTAGCGCCCGCCCGTGCGCTCGAGCTCGTTGAGCAGCGTGGCGAGGAGCTTGGTGCCCGAGGCCCCGAGCGGGTGGCCGAGGGCGATGGCGCCTCCGTTGACGTTGACCTTGCTCATGTCGGGGTGCAGCTCCTTCTCCCACGCGAGCACGACCGACGCGAAGGCCTCGTTGATCTCGATGCGGTCGATGTCGTCGAGCGACAGGCCGGATCGCTCGAGCGCCTTGTGCGTGGCGGGGATGGGCCCGGTGAGCATGAGGATCGGATCGACGCCGGCGAGCGCCATGGTGTGGATGCGGGCCCGCGGGGTGAGCCCGAGCTGGCCGGCCTTCGCCTCGCTCATGACGAGCGCGGCCGACGCGCCGTCGGTGATCTGCGATGAGTTGCCCGCGGTGACCTTGCCGTCGGGCGTGAACGCCGGCTTGAGCTTGGCGAGCGACTCGACGGTGGTGTCGGGCCGGATGCCCTCGTCCGCGGTGACGAGCTCGCCGGACTCGACGACCGATCCGGTCTCCTTGTCGCGTCGCTTGGACCGCACCGCGATGATCTCGCGGTCGAACCGACCCTCGTCACGTGCGGTCGTGGCCCGCTGCTGGCTCTGGGCGCCGAAGGCATCGAGGGCATCGCGGTCGAGGTCCCACCGGTCCGCGACGATCTCGGCGGAGATGCCCTGGGGGACGAGCCCGCCGGCCGCGGCGTAGCGCTCGTCGATCACGTCGCCGAACGGGAAGCCGGTGTCCTTCACCATGACCGACGCGCCCATCGGCACGAGCGTCATGACCTCGATGCCGGCGGCGACCGCGATGTCGTAGGTGCCGGCCATGACGCCCTGCGCCGCGAAGTGCAGCGCCTGCTGCGAGGAACCGCACTGGCGGTCGACGGTGGTGGCGGGGATCGACTCGGGCCACCCGGCGGTGAGCAGGGCGTTGCGCCCGATGTTGAGCGCCTGCGCACCGACCTGCATGACGCACCCCATGATGACGTCGTCGACGAGCGCGGGGTCGAGGTCGTTGCGCGCGACGAGGGCGTCGAGCGCCTCGGCGGCGAGCTCGGTGGGGTGCCAGCCCGACAGGAGGCCGTTGCGCCTCCCGCCTGCGGTGCGGACGGCATCGACGATCACGGCGG
>CAZGEF010000144.1:0-5086 GCA_964525005.1 uncultured Rhabdothermincola sp. | reverse complement strand
TGACCTTGCCGGCCCCGTTGACGATGCCGTCGAGCACCTTCATGTTGAACCAGTACGCGCCCCGGGCGATCGGACCCGTGAAGGCACCCATGATGACACCGCTGTAGAGGGCATCGAGGTAGTACTTGTTCTCGAGGAACTTGTAGCCGGCGCTGAACGGCGACTTGGCCGAGAGGCCCATGAACGGGCTCTTCTTCTGCCAGTAGTAGCTGTACGCCGCGTAGAAGCCGAGGGCCACCACCAGGGTCGAGACCAGCGCCAGGATCGGGTTGAACTCCGGATGCTGGATGTCGGCGACCGGGAAGGCGAACGTGGGCTCGACGAAGTGCTCGAAGCGGGTCGTGTACTCGGTGATGCCGTCGAGCTGGAAGAAGTGCGGCAGGTTGGTGAAGCCGAGGACGATGGCCCCGCCCGCCAGGACGATCAACGGGATCGTCATGACCTTGGGCGACTCGTGCGGCGTGCCGTGACCCCGGTACTCGCCGAAGAAGGTCTTGATGACGGCCCGGGTCATGTAGGCCGCGGTGAGCATGGCACCGATGACGCCGAAGATCATCATGAGCCAGTAGCCACCGCCGTTCTGGCCCTGCTGGGCACCGGCGAGCACCTCGTCCTTGGACCAGAAGCCGGCCAGCGGGAAGATGCCCATGAGCGCAGCGGTGCCGACGATGAAGGTCCAGAACGTGATGGGCATGTGCTTGCGGAGCCCACCCATCTTGCGCATGTCGAAGGTGTGGTGGGCGGCGTGGCTGACCGAGCCGGCGCCGAGGAACAGGCAGGCCTTGAAGAAGGCGTGGGTGAAGAGGTGGAACACGCCGGCGGTCCAGGCCCCGACCCCGAGGGCCATGACCATGTAGCCGAGCTGGCTGATGGTGGAGTAGGCCAAGACCTTCTTGAGGTCCTGCTGCACGAAGGCGAGGCAGGCGCCGATGATGACGGTGACGCCGCCGATGACCGCGACGTAGTTGATCCAGTTGTCGCCGATGTTGAGGCCCTCGTAGAACACCGAGTAGAGCCGGGCGACGAGGTACACGCCGGCCACGACCATGGTGGCGGCGTGGATGAGCGCGGACACCGGCGTGGGACCGGCCATGGCGTCGGGCAGCCAGGTGTGCAGCGGGAACTGGCCCGACTTCGAGGTGACGCCGGCGAACAGGCACAGGGCGCCCACGAGCAGCAGCGTCTGGTTGGCGTTCTCGGTGAGCGCGTACTGGTTGATGCCGAGCACGTCGAAGGTGTTGCCGGCACCGAAGTACAAGATGACCACGCCGAGCAGGAGGCCGACGTCGCCCACGCGGTTGGTGAGGAACGCCTTGAGCGCCGCGTCCGTGTTGGCCTTCTCCTCCCACCAGTGCCCGATGAGCGCGAAGGAGCACACGCCGACGAGCTCCCAGCCCACCAGCATCTGGAGGGTGGTCGAGCCCATGACGTAGAAGAGCATCGCCGAGGTGAACATCGACAAGAACGCGTAGTAGTGCGTGTAGCGGATGTCGTCGTGCAGGTACTCCTTGGAGTAGATGTGCACGAGCAACGAGATGATGGTGACGGTCACCAGCATCAGGGCGGTGAGGCCGTCGACGAGGGTGCCGACCTCGATCTCGTGGCCGCCGATCTCGAACCACGTGACCGACTTGACCACCGGCGGCACCGAGTGGTGCTCCTCGGCCTCGTCGCCGCCACCGGCCGCGGAAGCCGTCGTCGCGGCGGGGACCGCACCGGCGGCATGCTCGCCTTCACCGGCTGGTTCGGACTCGGCCGGGGCGGGCTCGTCGGCGCCGTGATCGCCCGACTCGTCGCCGTGCCCGGTCGAGTGCTCGGTGTCGACGTGGGGCGGGTTGTTGGTGCGGTCGATCCACTGCGCCGCGACGCCGAAGGAGAGCAGGCAGCAGATGGTGACGGCGAGGATGCCGATGCCCGAGCACAACCGCTCGGGGAGGCGCTTGCCCACGGCCAGGATGAGGACCGCGGAGACCGCCATGATCAGCGGGATGAGGTAGGCGTTCTCGAGGAACCAGCCGGCGTGTTCTTCCATGACCTGCCCCTCAGCCCTTCATCGAATCGAGCTCGTCGATGTCGATGCTCTGACGGTTGCGGTAGATCATCAGCACGAGGGCGAGACCGACACCGACCTCGGCTGCGGCGACGGCGATCACGAACAGGGCGAAGACCTGACCCGACAGGTTGGTCGGGTCGTTGACGTGCCACATGGCCCCGAACGCCACGAGGTTGATGTTGACGGCGTTCAAGATGAGCTCGATCGACATGAGGACGAGGACGCCGTTCTTGCGGGCGAGCACGCCGTAGATGCCGATGCAGAACAGGACGGCGCCGAGGAAGAGGAACTGGTTGACGAGCATCAGTCGCGCCTCGCCAGGACGATGGCGCCGATGAGCGCGGCGAGCAGGAGCACCGAGATGACCTCGAAGGGCAGCAGGTAGGTGGAGAAGAGGGAGTCGCTCACCTCGGCGGTGCGCTGCACCGTGAGCTGACCGAGCTCGCGGTCCTCGAAGCCGTCCCACAGGGAGTAGCCGAGGACGATCGCCATGATGAAGGCGACCACCACGCCGGCGAGCTTCGCCTGCTTCGGGTTGTCGAGGTCGTCACCCCCACCGATGGACGCCCGGGTGAGCATGACGCCGAAGATGAACAGGATCATGATGGCGCCGATGTAGACGAGCACCTGCGTGATGCCCACGAACTCGGCGGCCAGGAGGATGAACTGGGCGGCGGCACCGCCGAGCACCACCACGAGCCACAGGGCGGCGTGGAGGATGTCCTTGGAGGTGACGACCCGGACGGCGGCGAACACCATCGCCGCGGCGATGAGGTAGAACGCGATGTTCTGGGCGAGCCAGAGATCCGCGAACACGGCGCCGAAGCCCAGACCGAAGACAGAGGTGAGCATCAGCGCGGCACCTTCTTGACCTTGGCTTCCGAACCCGCCTCGTAGGCCTCGAAGTCGGGGACGGTCTGCATCCACTGGTCGAGGCGCGACTTGTCGTGGAGCAGATCGGCGATGCGCAGCTCGGTGTACTCGTACTCCGGGCTCCAGAACAGGGCGTCGAACGGGCAGACCTCGACGCAGATGCCGCAGTACATGCACAGCGAGAAGTCGATGTCGAAGCGGTCGAGCGCGTTCTTCTGGCGGGGGGCGCCGCCTTCGCGCCGCGGCGGGGCGAGGTACTTGTGGGCCTCGATGTAGATGCACCAGTCGGGGCACTCACGGGCGCACAGCATGCACGCCGTGCAGTTCTCCTCCTGGAGGGCGATGACGCCACGCGCACGGGGGGCGACCTCTTCCTTCTCGTGCGGGTACTGGACGGTGACGGGACCGTCCTTGAGCGTCTTGACCATCTCGCCGAACGTGACGCCGAGACCCTTGATGAGACCGGGAACCTTGGGCATCAGAGCGCCACCTTCAGGACGGCCGTCACGGCGATGTTGAACAGCGCCAACGGGATGAGCACCTTCCAGGCGAACTTCTGGAGCTGGTCCTCACGGAAGCGGGGGTAGGTGAACCGCACCCAGAAGATGAGGAAGCTCACGGCCATGATCTTGGCGAACAGCACCGCTGGACCGAGGACCCAGTACCAGGCGCTGTCGGGATCGAGCCAGGGGACGGCCCAGCCACCGAGGAACAGCACGGACGCGACCGCGGCGAAGGCGAAGGCGGTGGCGAACTCCGACAGGAAGAAGAGCAGGAAGCGGAAGCCCGAGTACTCGACCTGGTAGCCCGAGATGATCTCGGACTCGGCCACGGGCATGTCGAACGGAGGCTGGGTGATCTCGGCCTGCACGGCGCACAGGAAGATGGCGAAGCCGAGGAACTGGGTGAGGATGAACGGGTTGCCCAAGAAGTCGACACCGAAGATGGAGCCCTGGGACTGGCTGACCACGATCGTGTTGAGGCTGAGCGAGCCGGCCTGGATGACCACGCCGACCACGGCGAGCACCAGCGGCAGCTCGTAGGCGACGAGCTGCCCCGCGGCGCGCAGACCGCCGATGAGCGAGTACTTGTTGTTGGACGCCCAGCCGGCCATGAGCACACCGAGCACCGACAGCGACGAGACGGCCAGCAGGAAGAAGATGCCGGTGTCGAGGTCGGAGACCACCACGCTCATCGAGCCGGGGATGACGATGTAGACGAGGAAGGTGGAGGCCAGCACCACGATGGGGGCGGCCTTGAACACGAACCGGTCGGCACCGTCGGGCACCAGGTCTTCCTTCTGCATGAACTTCACGCCGTCGGCCAGCAGCTGGAGCAGGCCGCGGGGGCCGGCCTCTTGCGGACCGAGGCGGCTCTGCATCCAGGACATGACCTTGAACAGGAAGCAGATGCCCAGGATCATCGCCGTGGTCGGTACGAGGACCGCCATGACGAGCACCTTGATGAGCGTCTCGACCCAGTAGGGCGGGTCGAGACTGGCCAGGACAGAGGTCATCACCGGTCGATGTCCCCCAAGATGAAGTAGAGGCTCGACAGGATCGTGACGAGGTCGGGCACGTAGGTGCCGCGGCAGACCCACGGGACGATCGAGATGTTGTTGAACGACGCCGAGCGGATCTTGACCCGGAACGGGGCGAGGTCGCCCTTGGAGATGACGTAGTAGCCCATGGCGCCGAGGGGGTTCTCGGTCTCCACGTAGGCCTCGCCTTCGGGCACCTTGATGATGCGCGGGACCTTGGCCATGACGGGACCCTTGGGGATGGTGTCGAGGAGCTGGTCGACGATGAGGGTCGACTCCACCACCTCCTGCATCCGCACCCAGAACCGGGCGAAGCTGTCGCCGTCGGGATGCGTCCAGACCTTCCAGTCGACCTGGTCGTAGACCATGCCGGGCGGGCAGCTGTCGCGGCGCAGGTCCCAGTCGACACCGCTGGCGCGCAGGTTGGCGCCCGACAGGCCGTAGGACTGGGCGACATCCGCGGGGATGACGCCGATGCCACGGCACCGGGCCTCGAAGATCTCGTTGCCGACGACGAGCACGTCGAGCTCGTGGCAGAAGTCCCGCATCTTCTGCATGGCGCGCTTGGTCTCGTCGATCCAGCCCTTGGGCAGGTCGTCCTTGAGGCCGCCGATGCGGTC
>CAZGEF010000143.1:0-5140 GCA_964525005.1 uncultured Rhabdothermincola sp. | reverse complement strand
GTCAGGTGGCGGTGGTCCATCCGGTGGAGTTGTCGTAGCGGACGTTGAGCGCGGCGAAGCGGTTGAGGTTGTGGGCGGCGGCAAGGAGGTTGAAGTCGGCATCGACTTTGGGTCGGCCGCGGACTCGGGCTCGGCGTCCGCCGTGGTAGCGGCGTGTGAGGTGGCCGAGCTTGCGCTCGACCTTGGGGCGCACGGCGCGGTAGTCGGCTTTCCAGTGCGGGTGTGTCTGTTGCTCGCGGGCTTCGGCCAGGGCCGGTTCGTAGCGGCTGATCTTGACGGTCCGCCCGCTGGCCGAGGTCGTGCACGAGCCACGCATGGGACAGTCGGCGCACGCATCGGCGAAGCGGGCGGTGCCGTCGCCGTGAGCGTCACGGTCGATGTCGGTGGTCTCGCCGGCGGGGCAGGTCACGGTGTCGTCATCGAGGTTGATCGCGAAGTCGTCCTTGGTGAACAGCCCGCCGGGGCGTGGCGCGGGTGGCTGGGTCCGGCACCCGGACTCGACGTCGTTGTCGTTGAGGTGCTGCTGGAACGGTCCGGTCCCGTACGCGCTATCGCCGTACACCTTGGCCTTCGCGACCCCGTCACCGTCGCCGTCGCCGTCGTCGCCGTCGCCGTCACCGTCGTCGCCGTCGCCGTCACCGTCGTCGCCGTCGTTGTCGTCGTCGCCGTCGTCGCCGTCGTCGTCGTTGTTGTTGTTGTCGGTGAGGTCGGCGATGAGGTCTTCGGCGACCGAGGCATCTCCGACGTTGCCCGCAGTCACTGTCGTCTCGGTGATGATCTCGCTGTCGGGATCGACCGCAACATGGCCCTTGTACCCGTCGAAGCCCCGGGCCTGGGTCTTGTGACCGTGACGGGCATCGGCATCGACCGTCGAGATCGTCCGGTCCGCGGCGACACCCCACACGATCCGGAACCGGCCGTCCTCGCCGATCTCGAGATCTTGGCCCAACACCGTGGCCAACAACTCAGCCGCGTTCGCGACCTCCGGGCCCAGCACCCGCCCGGCCACCACCTCCAAACACGCGAACCCGTCACGTGCCGACGTGTCGATCAAGTCGTCACGGGCCTCCTCGTCATCCCAATCGATCTGAGGTTTCGCGTTCGACGCGTACCCATCACCGCTGCCCATCGCCGCGCGGAGCTCAACCTCGAGGTCACCATCGGCGGCCCGCAGCAGGCCACGGATCGCGGAACGGACCAACGTGACCGTGTCCATCGTCGCCACCGAGTCATACAACGGGGTCGAGTCCAACACCCGCCGCCGGCCCACCAACCCCGCCCCACGGGCAGTGTCGAGCACCGCGTCGAAGACCCGCCGAGGCGCATCAGAGCGGGCCAGACGAGCCCGCATCCCGACCAGCACCATGTGCGAGAACCCCGGGAAGTCCACATCGAGACCCCCCGCCGCGTACTTCCAACGCACATCGAACTCGAACGCCTCGACCGCTTCACGATCAGACATGCCGAACAACCGCTGCAACACCATCACCGTGGCCACCACCTGGGGCGGCACACTGCGCCGACCCCGCGACGAGTACAGATCCGCGAACAACTCGTCCGGGAAGATCCGATGCCCCTCCCGATGCAACAGCCCCCAAATCGAGTCCGGCTCCACCCGGTCCCCGACCACGCTCGCCGAGCTACGCCACAGACCCGCCTGCTTCGGAGTCTCCCCAACCGTCATGACCCCATTCTTTTCGATCCACACCCCCAACGCGAATCGAACCGAGACCCCGAGAAACCTTCCAGCCACCTAGCCGTCGTCGATGCCGACCGATCTGGACGCTGGCAGCCGCCGCGGTCACGACGGAGGCTCCTCAGTTGCTGCGGCGACCTCTGCCTTCACTACCCGGCCGCCGGCTGGCCGTGGCGATGGCGGCCAGGGTAGGGCGGCTCCAGCGAACCTTCCTGGATGATTCCTGGATGGCGACCCTCGTCGCCGTCCACTCCGTACAAAAGTGCTGGTCAGAGGGCGCCCCCGGCAGGATTCGAACCTGCGACCAACGGATTAGAAGTCCGCTGCTCTGTCCAGCTGAGCTACGGGGGCTCGGGCGACACCAGCGGGTGGCCGCGCCATGCAAGCACGAACGCCTGAGGTCGGTGTCGCGGGCACCCGGCCGCGTGGAGCGAGCCGGGCTGGTGGTTGCGAACGGCGGCGCCCGCCGATCGGATCAGCGGCTGGTGGATCTGCGGCGGGCGACCAGGACGGCACCGGCGCCGACGAGGACGAGCGCGGCCCCCGCGATCAGCGCCGGCTCGGTGAACGAGGTGCCGGTCTGGGGCAGCGTGGTGGTGGCCGGGGCGACGGTGGCCACCGTGGTGGTCGTGGCCTGGACGCGGCTGGCGACGGTGATCCCGGTGCTCAGCACCAGGACCGACCCGGCGATGCTGGTACCCGTCAGCTTGAGGGTGTGGGCACCGGCGGGGAAATCTGCCGGGATGGTGATGTTCGTGGCGATGCGCCCGGCGCTGTCGGCCACGTAGCTGCCGAGGCTGATCGGGTCGCTCTCGAGGGTGATGGCGACGCTGCTGCCCGGCTGGAACCCGGCCGCGTTGACGGCGACGGTGTCACCGGGGAACACGGTGGTGGGGCTGACGGTGACGATGGGCGCCGGCGCCGCGGTGGTTGTGGTGGTCGACGTGCTCGTGGTGCTGGTGGACGTCGTGGTGACGGGCACCGTGACCGTGAAGGTGACCGGGTCGTACTCGGCCAGGACGTAGTAGTCGGCGGGAACCCCCTCGGCGAAGTCCGTGGCGGGCCACAAGTGGTACAGGCAGAACGCGTAGAACGTGATGTCGCCGGCCGGCGAGGAGGCGGGGATGGTGTAGTCGAGCGACCAGTCGCCCTCGCTGTCGGTGACGGTGTCGGCGAGGAAGTCCGACGGGTCAACGGGATCGGGGCTGAGCGAGATGGCGGCGAGCGTGTCGCCCGGCTGGCTCACCCCGGCACCGCCCCAGTTCGTCGGGCACAGGTCGGTGGGGGTGAAGGTGACCTGGGTGCCGGCCTCGCCCGTGGTGGGAGCGATGGTCACCACGTAGCCCATGGCGAATCCGGCGCCCGATGGCAGCGCAGCGACGGTGGTGAGGGCGGCGAACGCCGCCAGGGCGATGAGGATCTTGCGCATGGTGAACTCCCGGCCTCGAACACGTCGGCCGCTGGCGCGGCCTGGGGAACCGGACCGCGAGGCTAGCCGAGCGACGCTCGTGGACCGGGAACCATCGCCGGATCGCGCCTGGCGATCACGGTCCGGTCGCGGTCGACACCGAGACCTCAGCCCCGAGCAACGGCGGCGGCGCGGGCTGAACGAGCCGGGGAGTCGAACGCGAACGGCACACCGACCGAGTGCGGACCGACCGAACGCCGGCAGTTGGTACGCCCCCTGGGATTCGAACCCAGAACCTGCAGATTAAGAGTCTGTTGCTCTGCCATTGAGCTAGAGGCGCGTGTGGAACTGCGGAGTGTAGTGGGAGGTGGGTCGCCCGCCGAAACGGACGACCCGCCCACCGTGGGGTGGCCAAGGGGACTTGAACCCCCGACCTCCAGGGCCACAACCTGGCGCTCTAACCAAGCTGAGCTATGGCCACCATGAGGAGCGACAGCTTAGGCCCGCGCCCCCGGGAGCTCGCCAGTCGATAGGAAGTCGATAGGCGGCCCTCCGCATGAAGCGGGTCGCCGCCCGGCCAGGGGGCGGTGAACGTACGGTGAGCGTCGTGCCCCCCGATCCCGAACCTGCCGGTGCCCGCGCCAGGACCGAGCCCGACGACACGCCCGGCACCTCATCGGGGTCGGATGGCCGGGTCGCGGCGGTGCGCCGGCGGGTCGACGAGGCGATCCGCACTGTCACGGGATGGCTAGATCGACGCCGGACCGAAGCGCTCCCCTACGACCTCGCGGTGCGCTTCTACGAGCGCGACCGGGACAGCTTCGCGTCGGTCCTCGGCGCGGCCCTCGCGATGCGCCTGTTCCTGTTCCTCGTCCCGCTGCTCGTGTTCGCCATCGGCACCGTCATCGCGATCTTCGGCCCGGCCGGCATCGGGACGGTGCTCGAAGGCAGCAGCGTGACGGGCTCGATGGCGACGCAGATCCGCGACGCCACCGAAACGACCCGCACCGGCGGCGTCCTGCTCATGGTCACCGGGCTGTGGCTCTCGCTGTGGGCCGGCCGGAGCCTCACCCGGGTCCTCGCCGCATGCGCGGCCGGCGCGTGGCGCATCACCGGCCGGGCCAGCCGGGCGACGCTGCGCATGGCCGCGACCGTCACCGGGCTGGTCACCGCGCTGATCGTGGTGCTCGCGTTCATGAACCGGGCTCGCGAGGAGTTCAGCCTTCCGGTCGCCACGACGTCGTGGCTGGCCACAGCGGTGATCTTGTCGTTCGCGTGGTTCGTGGTGTCGTGGACGCTGCCACGGGGGACCACCGATCCCGGCGCGCTCCTCCCTGGTGCGGTGGTCACGGGGTTGTCGCTCACCGGCCTGCAGTGGGTGATGCAGTACTACCTGCCGGGCCGGCTCGAGCGGGCGTCTGACCTGACCGGCTCGCTCGGCGTGACGCTCGCGGCGCTCGGCTACCTGTTCATGATCGGGCGGGTGATGGCATCGAGCCTGATCCTCAACGCGGTCATCTGGGAACGCGTCGGGAGCATCACCGGTCTCGTGTTCGGGTTGCCGTTTCTCCGGCGCATCCCCGAAGGCAGTCCCCGCGTCGCCCACTTCTTCGACTTGGCGAGCGACCGCCGCGAGCCGGGCGACGAACCGGCACCCGACGATCGCCCACCGGGGGAGGTGGCGGCCTCTCGGCCCGACTGAGCCCGTCGGGATGATCGCTCGGGGCTGATTGCGCCGGCCGGCCGGCCGTGCCAACGTGCAGCCCACACGGGCTGGCCGCGTCGAGCGCCACCCACGAGCGGAGCCGGGTCGACCTCCCGGGCGAGGAGACCGTCATGGAGTACGTCTGGATCCCCGGGATGTTGATCCTGGCGGCGGCGGCGATCCTCGTCGTCGTCGCGTTCGTCCGCGTGAAGCAGCGCGACAAGCACTACGCCGAGACGGGCGAGCTCGAGGAGTAGGCCTGGAGATAGGCCGGCAGCGATCCGACCGGGCGTACCCGCGCCGAGGGTCGGCCGCTGGGCCGGCCCTCGGC
>CAZGEF010000142.1:0-5178 GCA_964525005.1 uncultured Rhabdothermincola sp. | reverse complement strand
CCCTGCTCGACCACGAGATGGTCCTCACCCTCGCCGACCACCTCATCGAGGCGGGCACCTCCTCGATCGGCCAGCAGCTGCGGGGCAGCGCACGTTCGGCCCTCGGCCTGGCGGCCGAGGCCGAGGAGTCGCTGACCCTCGCCCTGACCCAGGCGACCTCCGACGACGAGGTGGCCCGCGCCGCGCAGGCGCTCGCCCAGCACCTCGCCGTCCGTGCCGGTCGCGCCGACGAGGCGCTCGACGTGCTCGACCAGGCGACGGGGCGGATCACCGATCCGGGTTGGATCGCGTTCCTCGATGCCGACCGTGCCCGTTGGGCGATCCTGGCCGGACGGGCGACGACCTTCGCCCGCGACGTCGAGCAGACCGGCGCGGCCCGCCTCAACACGCTCATGGTCGAGGCCCTCGTGAACCTCATGGACGGCCACCTCACGACCGCGAACCGTGCCATCGACGACGCCCTGGCGTTGGCCACCACGCATCGGGACCTCGTGAGCCACGCCGTCGAGCTGCTCACCTTGTCGCGCGGCATCTCCGAGGTGTTCTCGGGCAACCTGCCGGCTGCGCTCGAGCTGGCCCGGACCGAGATGGCGACCGCCGGGGCGCGCAACGACGAGCCGATCGGCATGTGGGCCTATGCCCTCAGCCTCGCCTCGCTGCACGCCGGACGGGTCACCGATGCCCTGGACTGGAGCGACCTCGCCGTGCCACGGCTGGCGTGGCGGGACTTCACCGGGTTGCACCCCACCGCGGTCGCCGTCCGAGCGACGGCGCTCGCGCAGCTCGGTCGTGTCGGCGACGCCCGGCGGACCCTCGCGCAACCCGAGCTGGCCGACGCCGGCGACGCCTGGTCTGCGATCCAGGCCGGCCAGGCCGACGCCTGGTGCTCCGTGGCCGAAGGCCGACCCGACGAGGGTGCCGAGGCCGCGGCGACCGCGGGTCGGGACGGGATGGACAACGGCCAGCTCTACCTGGGTGCGCTGACCTGCTACGCCGCGGTGCGCTTCGGCCGTGCCGAGCCTGTCGTCGGGCACCTCGAGTGGGCCCGGGAGCGCGGCGAGGGCAGGCTGCTGCCCACGCTCGCCCGCCACGCCCGGGGCCTGATCGAGGAGGACCCCGATGGTCTCGTCGACACCTCGGGCGACCTCGCGTCGATCGGGATGACGACGGCGGCGGCCGAGGCGCTCGACCAGGCCGGCGCGATCCATCGTCGGCGAGGGGACGCGGAGACGGCGAGGCGCCTCCACCTCAAGGCGATCCACATCCTGCGCGACGCGGACCTCTGCCCGATCGGCGCGCCGACGGTCGATGCCTTGACCAGCCGCGAGCGTGAGATCGCGGCGAAGGCGGCCCAGCGCCACCGCAGCAAGAAGATCGCTGATGAGCTCGGGGTGTCGGTCCGCACGGTCGACAACCACCTGGCGCGGGTCTACCGGAAGCTGGACATCGCCTCGCGTGACGAGCTACCCACGGCGCTGGATGCTCTCGGCCTCGTCGACGACCCGTGAAGGTCCCGCCGAGCGCCCCGCCGAGCGCCCCGCCGACCGGGACGCGACCGGACCGGGGATCGATCAGCTGAAGTGGGCGACCACGTTGGCCACCGAGTTGCGCACGTTGTCCTCGTGGCGCTTCGGGAAGCCCCCCAACCGCAGCAGCGTCCCGACCTTGGCGGGGCCCAGATCGAAGGTCTCGGTGACCCGGCACGAGCCGTCGTCGAGGGGCTCGACCTCCCACCGCCACCGGTGACCGCCCAGGTGCGCCCATGCGATCCGCCGGTCCGGCTCGAGCTCGACCACTCGGGACGAGATGGCGTACGGGATCCCGTAGAGCTTCATCTTCATCCCGAACTTGTCGCCGTCGCCGAGCACGTCAGGTCCCGTGCGGGTGCCCCGCACCGAGTGGTCGCCGCTGATGATCGGATGGTTCGCCGGGCGACGGACGAACTCGAACACCTCGGCGGCCGAGGCGGCCACGACGGCGCGAGCGCTGGCCGTCGTGTCGTCCACGTGGACCTCGACGGCATCGGGAAGCGGATCGACCATGTACCGACACTACGACGACCGTGCCGACCGAGGAACCGGGCCCACCGCTGCGACCACCCGACCACGACTCGGAGCACTTCGCATTGCTAAGCGATCTCGGTACCCTCGACTCATGACACGGCGCTCGGCGATGCCGAACGAGCCCACCGACGATGCCACGCGACTGCGCCTGAGCATCACCCGGTTGGCCCGGCTGCTGCGTCAGCAGTCCACCACCGGCCTGTCGCCCAGCCAGGTCTCGGCGCTCGCGTCGATCGCCCGTCACGGACCCCTGACGCTCGGCGCGCTCGCCGACTGGGAGCGGGTGGCGCCCCCCACCATCACCCGCATCGTGACCAGGCTCGAGGACGACGGTCTCGTCACCCGCGAGACGAGCCCGGCCGACCGGCGCCGCACCGAGGTCGCCATCACCGGCGCGGGACGCGACGTCATGCGCGAGACCAACCGCCGCAAGAACGCCTGGCTGGCCGACCGCCTCGCCGACCTGACTCCCGACGAGCGTCGACAGGTGCACGACGCCATCGGCGCGCTCGATGCGCTGACCACCAGCACCCCGCCCACGGAACCACCACCGCCGGACCCGCGCACGCCATGACCCGCCTGCGCCGGGCGACCCGCGAGACGTTGCGATCTCTGCGTTCGCGCAACTTCCGGCTGTTCTTCGGCGGCCAGCTCATCTCGCAGGTCGGCAACTGGCTCACCATGGTGGCGATGACGTTGCTGGTGTTCCGCATCACCAACAGCGGGTTCGCCCTCGGGGTGCTGGCCGCGTGCCAGTTCGGACCGGTGCTGGTGTTCGGTCCGTGGGCCGGCCTGGTCGCCGACCGCTCCGACAAGCGCCACCTGCTCATCACCGTGCAGGCGATCGCCATGGTGCAGTCGTTCGCGCTGGCCGCGTTGGCCTTCGCCGACCACCCACCTCTCGTACCCCTCTACCTCATCGCCCTGGTGGGCGGGTTCACCACGGCGTTCGACAACCCGGCCCGGCGCGCCTTCGTCGTCGAGATGGTGCCGACCGACGACGTCAACAACGCCGTGAGCCTCAACAGCGCGGTGATGACCTCGTCCCGCGTCGTCGGTCCCGCGCTTGGCGGTCTGCTCATCTCGACCGTCGGCTTCGGCTGGGCGTTCGTCGTCGACGGCGTCTCCTACGTCGCGGTGCTCTGGGCGCTGTGGGCGATGCGCGCCGCGGAGCTGCACCGGTCGGTTCCCGCCACCCGGGCCAAGGGCCAGGTGCGCGCCGGGCTGCGCTACGTGGCCGGTGTGCGCGACCTGTGGGTACCGCTCGTGATGATGGCCGTCATCGGCACCTTCGCCTTCAACTTCCAGGTCGTGTTCCCCCTGTTCGTCACCCGAGATCTGGGTGGTGACGACACGACCTTCACGATCTTGTTGTCGGTGGTGAGCGTTGGATCGCTCGTCGGAGCGTTGGCGGCGGCGCGCCGCCACCAGATCGACATCCGCATCGTGAGCCTGTCCGCCATCGCCTTCGGCCTGCCCCTCATCGGCCTGGCCATCGTCCCGAACCTCGCGTTCACGCTCCTCCTCGGAGCTCTCGTCGGCCTCGGTTCGATCGCCTTCCTCACCTCCTCGACGGCGATCGTCCAGCTGCGGGCACGGCCCGAGATGCGTGGACGCGTCCTCGCCCTCCAGGCGATGGTGTTCCTGGGCACGACCCCGATCGGCGGACCGATCCTGGGCTGGATCTGCGACGCATGGGGAGCCCGCTGGGGCATCGCGCTCGGCGGCGCGGCCTGCCTCCTCGCCGGTGCGTGGGGCATGACCATGATCGACGGCACCCGACGCATCGACCGCGACAGGGGATCAGACGAGGGGGATGATCGGGATGTCCCAGTTGTCGTTGGTGAACTTCATCCAGCTCACCCAGGCGCTGATGCTCAGTAGCACGACGGCGACGCCGATGCTGACGGCGAGGAAGCCCTTCGACAGCTCACCGTCGTCACCTTCGGGAAGGCGCTTGCGCAAGCGCTGCATCCACCGGTCGGCGAAGGGGACCTCGGGCGCGATGAGCGCGAGGCCGGCGACCATGGCGAGGATGCCCGGACCGGGCAGGACGAGCATCGCGACGCCCAACAGGGTGAGCAGCACCCCGGCGGTGAACCGGGCCAGGCGCCGGACAAGGCTCTTCTTGGCCTCCTCGACGGTCTCCTCGCGACGCCCGGTGGCCATCTCGGCCGCGATGGCTGCCTCCTCCCACTCCTCCATCCGTTCCCGGAAGTGCGACGCAGGGGGCTGCGGATCCGGAACGTCGCCGCGGGAGGCCGGTTCCGGAGAGGCCGGTTCCGTGGACCCTGGGATGGGAGTGCCGGGCTCCGGATCGTCGGGGAGCGTCATCGGAGATCTCCTTGCTCGAGCGCTCCGGTGGAGGCCGAGGCGGAACGGGTGGTCGGTTCGTCGGATGGGCGGAACAGGCGGGCGACGATCTTGCGGAGCTCCTCGGCCCAGATCACGGTGGTGGCCACCGCGACGCAGATTCCCCACTGCGACAGCGTCAGGCCGGTGGTCTCGAACAGGCTCTGAGCCGGCCCCCACTGGGTGACCAGGACCTGGAGCGCGAGGACGCTGCCCAGCGACACCCACAGGATGCGGTTGGTGAAGGCGTAGCGGGTGAACACCGTGCCGGCCTCGCGACGGGCGTTGAACGAGTTGAACAACTGGTAGATCACGAAGAGGGCGAAGGCCATCGTGAGCGCCACCTCGGCGCCCCACTCGTGCTCGGCGTAGAAGTAGACCCCGAGCGTGCCGGCCGCCATGACCAGCCCGACGTAGACGAGGCGCGCCACCCGCGACACGGGAAGGATCGACGCATCGGTGGCGCGGGGCGTGCGCTGCATGACGCCGCGCTCGGGTGGGTCGACGCCGAGGCTCATGGCCGGTGGGCCGTCGGCGATGATGTTCACCCACAGCAGCTGGATCGGCGTGAAGAGGGTCGGCCGGCCGAAGAAGCTGGCGATGAGCACCGTCGAGATGGCGGCGAGGTTCGTGGAGAGCTGGAAGCGGACGAACTTCACGATGTTGTCGTAGATCGTCCGCCCTTCCTCCACGGCGTTGACGATCGTCGCGAAGTTGTCGTCGGCCAGGACCATGTCGCCGGCTTCCTTGGTGACCTCGGTTC
>CAZGEF010000141.1:0-5222 GCA_964525005.1 uncultured Rhabdothermincola sp. | reverse complement strand
ACGAGGCCACGGTCTCGAAGGTCGCCGACGAGCAGCTCTTCTACCTGATGAGCCGTGGCCTCTCCGAGGAGCAGGCCATGGGCATGGTGGTCAACGGCTTCATCGAGCCCGTCACCCGTACCCTGCCGATGGAGTACGCCGTCGAGTGGAGCCGCCTCATCGAGCTCCAGATGGAGGGCTCGGTCGGCTGACCGCCCCATCTCCGGCGAATTGCGTTGATCTCGTTCGGGTACCGAACGAGATCAACGCCAGAAGCGGGAATCCTCAGCCGATGAACGCGGCCACGAACGCCGTGACCACGAGCAGCAGCATCAGCCCGCCGAACGCGTAGACGCCGATGGTGGCGATGCGGACGTGCTCGGGCTTGCCGAGCCAGGGATCTCGCTTCTCTCGTCCGAGCACGACCTCAGGGTAGAGGTCTCGCCCCATCGGGGCGGAATCCGGTCAACCGGACCGTTGTGGCGTCGATCGTGGTCGATCTCCGACGACCATCCACGCAATTTCGAGCTCTGGCCGCGGTCGACGCAACGGAATCGCCGATCGGTCGTGGCAACATGGGTCATGCCCATGCGCGAGGAGTGCAAGAACTTCGAGAGCCGCACCTACCGCACCGGGGAGACCGTGCGGAAGTGCAACATCGACCTCGCCCCGGAGGCACCCTGGCGGTGCCCCGACGACTGCTCGGGCTACGAGCGGCGCCTGGCCGACGTGAACTGGCAGCACGGCACCCTCATCACGCCGCCGACTCCCGACGAGCCCACCGGCGAGGGCATCGCCGAGCTCCTCGACGCGGCGGAGGACATCATCAACGCGGCGGGGCCGGACATCCTTGCCTCGTTGGCCGAGGAGCAGCGCCGGAACAGCACGCTCCGAGGCCGGATCGGCCGCAGGTTCCGGCGCAAGAAGGCCTGAACCACGTGACAAGGGCCGATCCATGCAAGAAGGACCGGTCCATCCACGATCTCCCACCCCGTCGCACCGACGGCCTCGATCAGGTGGGCTGGTTCGGCTTCGACCCTGGAGCGAGGAGCCGGCAGACGCCGGCTTTGGATCGAATTAGCACTACGCCGGTAGGGTAAACCCCGTGTTCGACGTCGCCGCTGCTGTTGACCTTCCCGCTCCTGGTTGGCTTTCCGAGCGGCGTCGCGCGGCCGCTGGACGGCTGACGGACCTCCAGCTGCCCACCGTGGACGAAGAGGTGTGGCGCTACAGCCCCATCGGCGACCTGGACCTCGACGCCTATGCGCTGGTCGGCTTGAACCCGGCGCCGAGCCCGGCCGAGGACCATGCGGTCGAGGAGATCCTCCGGGGTCTCGGCGAGTTCGCCGGTCTCGTGGTCGTCGTCGACGGCACCGTCGTCCGTGCCGAGCTGCACCCGGAATGGGTCGAGCGCGGCGTCACGTTCGGGCGGGCCTCCGAGGCCGCGTCCGGTGCCGCCTCCTTCGGGTCGGTCTGCGCCGAGGCGCCCGACGTCTTCGCCGAGCTCAACACGGCGCTGAGCGCGGATCCGGTCGTGCTCGACGTCCCGGCCGGTGTGCTGGTCGACCAGCCCTTCGTGCTCGTCGACTGGGTCGCGACGCAAGGAGCGGCGGTCTTCCCCCGGTTCTCGGTCCGTCTCGGGGCCCAGGCCCAGGCCTCGATCGTCGAATGGCACGGTTCCGACGACGTACCGGCCTTCACGGCGCCGGTCGTCGAGCTCGACGCGGCCCAGGCCGCGCACCTCGGCTACGTCAACGTGCAGGATCGCGGGCGGCGGGTCTGGCAGATCGCATCCCAGCTCTCGAAGGTCGAGCGTGACGCCACCGTCGTGGCGGCCCAGGCCGCCCTGGGTGGTGGGTACGCCCGCACCCGGGCCGACTGCCGGCTCGCCGGGCGGGGCGCCACCGGCAACCTCATGGCCGTCTACTTCGGGGAGGGAGACCAGACGCTCGACTTCCGCACCTTCCAGGACCACGCCGCGCCCGACACCACGAGCAACCTGCTGTTCAAGGGGGCCGTCGCCGACCGCTCGCGCTCGGTCTACACGGGGCTCATCAAGGTCCGTCCCGATGCCCGGGGGACCAACGCCTTCCAGACGAACCGCAACATCAAGCTCGGCGACCACGCCTGGGCCGAGTCGGTGCCCAACCTCGAGATCGAGAACAACGACGTGAAGTGCAGCCACGCGTCGACTGTCGGGCCCATCGACGAGGAGCAGCGCTTCTACCTCGAGAGCCGGGGTGTCCCCACGTCCACCGCCGAGCGCCTCATCGTCGGGGGCTTCTTCGAGGAGGTGCTCGATCGCCTCCCCGTTCCGGGGCTCGAGGCGCCGATCACCTACGAGATCGACGAACGCCTGCGTCGCGTCGATCCGCTCGTGCCATGAGCTCGCCCGACTCGATCGCGAGGCCGGCATGACCTTGGAACGGCTCTGCTCGGTCGGCGACCTCGCCAGCGGCGAGGCCCGCCGCTTCGACCTCGGGACGGTGAGCATCGCGCTCGTGCGCATCGGCGACGACTGGTACGCCATCGGCGACACCTGCACGCACCAGGACATCTCGCTGAGCGAAGGCGAGGTCTATCCCGACACGCTCGAGATCGAGTGCTGGAAGCACGGGAGCTGCTTCTCGCTGGTCACCGGGGAACCCAGCTCGCTCCCCGCCACGCGACCCGAGCCGGTGTACGAGGTGCGCATCGACGGCGACGACGTGTTCGTCGACATCAGCTGATCCGACCAGAGACAAGGACCACGCAGACCATGGGCGAGCTCGTCATCACAGGACTCAAGGCCGAGGTGGCCGGACGCGAGATCCTTCACGGCATCGACCTCACCGTCGGTGCGGGCGAGGTGCACGCCGTCATGGGCCCCAACGGGTCGGGGAAGTCCACCCTCTCCCATGTCCTGATGGGCAAGCCCGGCTACACCGTCACCGCCGGATCCGTGCAGCTCGACGGCGTCGACATCTTGGGGCTCGAGCCGTGGGAGCGGGCCCAGGCCGGCATGTTCCTCGCCATGCAGTACCCGATCGAGGTGCCCGGGGTCAGCCTGGTGGAGCTCCTGGAGGAGGCGTTCGCCGCCTCGGGCCGAGATCGCAACGAGGTCGCGCAGCGGGTGGCCGACGAGGCCAAGGAGGTCGGCCTCGACCCCCGGCTCATCGTCCGCCCCCTCAACGTGGACCTCTCCGGCGGTGAGAAGAAGCGGAACGAGACCGTGCAGCTCGGCGTCCTCCGCCCGAAGTTCGCCATCCTCGATGAGCTCGACTCCGGCCTCGACGTCGACGCCCTGCGCGAGTGCTCCCGCCGCATCGAGGCCGCCACCAAGGCTGTCGACGAGGGCGGATCGGCGCTCGGCGTGCTGGCGATCACGCACTACAACCGCCTGCTCACCGAGCTGAAGCCCGACGTCGTCCACGTGCTCGCCGGGGGGCTCATCCGCAAGACCGGCGGGCCTGATCTGGCCACCGAGCTGGAGGAGACGGGCTACGCCGACTTCGCCGAGCTCGCCGGCGACGCGCCGAAGGCCCCGCCCGCCGGGGCCGACGACCCCTTCGCCGATCCGCTCGCCTGACGAGATCGACCAGCGCTCTGCCGGCGCCGAGCGCCCGCATGTCCGCGCCGTGGGGTAGAACCCAACCAGCAGCCCCGGAGGAGGACCTGTCATGCCCGGAACGCGTCTGGACGACCCAGCCATCGACGAAGCACTCACCCGATTGCCCGGCTGGTCGCGCGTAGGTGACCACCTGACAGCCACCTTCGAGTTCGCCGACTTCTCCCAGGCCTTCGGCTTCATGGCCCGCGTCGCGCTCGCCGCCGAGAAGCTCGGTCACCATCCCGACTGGTCCAATTCGTGGAACCGCGTCGAGATGTCGCTCACGAACCACGAGCTGGGCGGGATCTCCGACCTCTGCGTCGAGCTCGCCGACCAGACAGCCCGCATCAGCTAGCTCTCTCGGCCGAGAGAGCTAGGCCTCGGTCTGGCTCAGACCGAGCTCGACCGAGACTCGTCGATGCCCTGGCCGAGCGTGTTCCAGGCCAGGGTGGCGCATTTGATGCGCACGGGGAACTTGACGACGCCGCGCAGTGCCTCCAGGTCGCCGAGCGGGACCTCGGGTGCCTCGTCGGCCGCGACGTCGTCGCCGGAGTCGCCGGAGTCGCCCTCGAGGCTGCTCTCGTGGATCGACATCATCGCCTTGAACGCCCGGGTGAGGTCGTCGACCTCGGCGAGGGTCTTGCCCTTGACCGCCGAGCTCATCATCGATGCCGAGCTCTGGCTGATCGAGCAGCCCTGCCCGTCGATGCGGATGTCGTTGACGACGCCGTCGTCATCGATCTCGAGGTACACGACGATCTCGTCGCCGCACAGCGGGTTGAACCCCTCGACCCGGGTGGCCGGGGGAGCGGGAAGCTCCCCTCGGTTCCGCGGGTTGCGGTAGTGGTCGAGGATGATCTCGCGGTAGAGGTCTTCTAGCCCTGGCATGTGCGGTCGATCTTTCGCGTGGTGGTCACGGCGTGGACGTAGGCGCTCACAGCGTGAAGAAGTCTGCTGCGGCCTGGAGTGCGTCCGCCAATGCGTCGACGTCCGACTCGTCGTTGTAGAGGTACACCGACGCCCGCGCCGTCGCGCCGATGCCGAGCAGGCGCATGAGCGGCTTGGCGCAGTGGTGGCCCGCCCGGACGCAGACCCCGTGCTGGTCGAGCACCTGGGAGATGTCGTGCGGGTGGAGGTCGTCGAACGAGAACGAGGCGACGCCGCCGCGCTCGAGGGGGTCGTGGGGGCCGTAGATGGTGATGCGGTCCCCGAACCGCTCGTCGAGCGTGGCGAGGAGGTAGCCGGTGAGCTCGATCTCGTGGGCGCGGACGGCGTCGAGGCCGATGCCGTCGAGGTAGTCGACGGCGGCACCCAGCCCGATGATCTCGGCGATCGGTGGGGTACCGGCCTCGAACTTCCAGGGGAGGTCGTTCGTGGTGAAGCCCTCGACCCGGACGTCGCGGATCATCTCGCCGCCGCCGAGGAACGGGGGCATGGCCTCGAGCAGGTCTCGGCGGGCCCAGAGCACGCCGACGCCGGTGGGGCCGAGCATCTTGTGTCCGGAGAAGGCGACGAAGTCGGCGCCCATCTCCTGCACGTCGGTGGCGTTGTGGGGCACGTACTGGCAGGCGTCGACCACCGAGAGCGCCCCGGCCGCGTGGGCGGCGTCGGTGAGCTGGCGCACGGGGGTGAGGGTGCCGAGCACGTTGGACAT
>CAZGEF010000140.1:0-5284 GCA_964525005.1 uncultured Rhabdothermincola sp. | reverse complement strand
CCGGCTCGAAGACGGCGTCCTGCGGGTAACCTTCGGCAGTCCCGCACGTGGTGGGAGCGCCTCGGAGTCCGGCGACGATCGTCCCGGCCCCACCGATGGCGCACCCGTCCCGGCAGGCACGACAGGCAAGCGAGACGGTTCCGATGGGAGGTCGCCGTGAACGAGGCCGATGACGAGGCCAGGACCGAGGCCGAGGACGGGGTGGGTCGGGCTGCAGCAGGGGTCGAGCACCTCCAGACGGCGGCGCTCGAGGTCATCTCGGCGGCACGTGCGTTCCTCGACGTGGCCGAGGACGTCGTCACGAACGGCGAGCACCTCGACGACGTGTCGCGCATCGTCGGATCGGTCGCTCAGGGGGTCTCGAACGCCACGGGCTTCACCGTTGCGGGGATGCGGCCGTCTGCCGAGCCGTCACCCGAGCCGGCCTACGGACCCGACGTCGACAGCCGCCCCTCCGGCGTCCAGCACATCCGGGTGTCCTGACATGCGTCTGATCCAGCTCAGCCCGCACGGCGACGACGAGACCGCCCTCGACCTCCATCCCATGATCACCGTGGTCTCCGGCCTCGACGCCGCGGCGCGTCGGCGCATCATCGATGCCGTCGTCGCACTTCCCAAGGGTGCCGATGCCGGCATCGGCGGACTCGTCGAGGCGTTCGGCATCATGTTGGACTTCACCCCCGAGGTGCTCGCGATGCTCGATCTGCACAACGACCTCGACGTCGTGGTGCGGTCCACCGACGTGCCCCCCGCCCAGGTGGAAGGGCCACCTCCTGCCGCCGGAGCCACGGTGCGTTCGTCGGTCGAGCAGTTCCTGACCGAGACGCCCGAGGGCACGCACGCCGAGCTCGATGCCGCACGGCGCGGTCAGGACGACGCGCACGTCGCGTTGGAGATCCTTCGCGAGAGCGCGGCGCGCGCCGGTCAGGACCTCGGCGAGATGACGAGCCGCCGCCAGCGGGCCGAGGCCGCGCTGATCGCCCTGCGCGACCGGGAGGACGCGTCCGAGCGCGACAGGTCCGACGCGATCTCCGACTCACCGGACCACGAGCCCGACGAGGTCGAGGTGGGTGCCCGGCGTCTCGCGCTCGAGTCCGAGGGCACCGAGCTCCAGGCGACGGTGGGCCAGATCGACGTCGCGCTGGGCGAGCTCGCGGCGATCGACACGCGTCCGATCCACGTGCTGCTCGACGCCATCCGGGATCCCGTGGAGATCGAATGGGTCGAGTCCGACCGCGCCCAGGCGCTGGCGGACGAGTTCGTGACGGTGCAGGCCCAGATGGCTGCGGTCGAGGCTCAGCTCGAAGCGGAAGGTCGTGGCCCCAGCGCGGCGATGGCTCGCCTCGAGGCGGCACGGGCCGCGCTCCGCGCCGCCGAGAAGGCCATGACCAAGCCGGACCTGTCGCCCGAGGACGTGACCGAGCTCGAAGCAGCCCACGACGAGGTCCTCGAGGCCGAGTCCAAGACGTCAGGCCTCATGAAGCGCGGCGCGCAGAAGCGTCTCGACGACGCGCTGGCCAAGCAGCAGGAGGTCCTCGACCGCGTCGGGTTCCCCACGTGGAGCGCCTACGTCATGGGCTCGGGGCTCATGGCGATCGATCCCATGGCCGAGGCCCGCCTCGAGCAGGCGCTCTTCGAGCTCGAGGCAGCCGAGACCAACTGGGCCAACGTCAGCGGCATGCTCGAGACCGACCCGGAGTACGGCACGCTCCTGGACCGGCTCGAGACCATCCTCATCGAGGCCCGCGAGCTGCTCGACGGCGACGAGCCGGACGACCTCGAGCACGCGCTGCGCGAGCTCCGCGTGCCGCGCCGCGAGGTCAGCGCCGAGGACCTCGCCGATGCGCTCGCCTATCAGCTCGAGTTGATCGGTCTGGCCTTCGGCGGTGCGAACCCGTCGGTGCAGCAGACGGTGATGGTGGCCGAGGCCTTCCTCGCCGAGAGCGCGAGCATCGAGGACCGGATCGCCGAGCTCAAGGCGCAGCGCTCCGAGCTCACCAGCAAGCTCGCCGCGGCGGAGGGCGAGCTCATGGCGCTCGCGGTCGCCCACCCCGAGCCGACCATCGACCTCACCGACGGTTCTGACCTGGCTGCCGCCGGCGGCGACTTCGCCGATCTGGGCGGTATCGACGTCCCCGCTCCCGAGGAGCCCGTAGCGGCGTTCGCCGATCGGGCCGCGCTGGAGGACGAGCTCGCTCAGGCGATCGAGGAGGAGCAGGAAGCGATCGAGATGTTCGAGGCACGCGAAGCGCTCTTCGATGCCGCGATGCGTGCCGAAGCCGTGGCCACCGGTCGGCTCATGCGGGTCGCGTCCGATCTCGCCGAGCGGAGCGTCGAGGCTCGACCGACGAGCGAGCCCGCCTTCGACGTGGTGCCGGGCGATCGCGACGCGCAGGCGGGTCCCGAAGCGATCGAGTTCTACCTGCTCGCTCGGCTCGCGGCCCAGCGCAACGTCTCGTTCGCCGGATCGGTCCCGTTCGTCATCGACGACGCGCTGTCCGGCGTTCCCTCGGAGATGGTGCCCGGGCTGCTCGCCAAGCTCGAGCGCATGGCCGAGGCGGTGCAGATCGTCTACCTGTCGGACGACCCGGTGGTCCAGGACTGGGCGAGCGGCGTGGGATTCGAGATGGCCGCGGTGGTCCGGGTCCCAGCTGGCTTCGCCTGAGAGATCGGCCTGGCTTCGCCTGAGAGATCGGCCTGGCTTCGCCTGAGAGATCGGCCTGGCTTCGCCTGAGAGATCGGCCTGGCCTCGCCTGGGGCGCGACGCCTCTACGATGGCCGGATCCGACGGAGGGGGCCTCGACGTGACCGAGATCGCTGAGCGTACGATTCGTGAGCTGGCTGCGTTTCGCAGCGCGGACGCGCCAGTCGTGTCGTGCTACCTGGACGTGGACGGCCGCCGACACGTCCGCAACCAGGATGTCGAGGCCGAGCTCGCTCGGCTGGTCCGCGCCGCCGGTTCCCGAGTCGACGGTGCGGCTGCCGACGTCGCCCGCATCGAGGAGCACGTGCACTCGGGGTTCGATCGGTCACGGGTTCGTGGGCTCGCCATGTTCTCCTGCCTCGCCCGTGACCTGTGGACGGTGGTGCCGCTGCCCGTCTCGGTCACGAGCCAGCTGGTGGTGAACGCCGCTCCTGCCGTCGGCCAGCTCGAATCGGTCCTGCAGGATCTCGAGCCGATCGGCGTGCTGCTCGTGGACCGTCAGACCGCTCGGATGTTCGCGTTCGCCAACGGCGAGATCGTCGATCACTCGGAGCTCTTCGAGGAGGCCCCCCGCGACATCGACACGCGCGGCCACAGCGATCGGGGTCGGGCCAACGACGACCAGCACGTCGAGGAGCTGGTCGCCCAGCACCTGCGCCTCGCGGCCGATGTCGCGTTCCGGGTCTGGCAGGCACACCCGTTCCAGCACCTGGTGATCAGCGCGCCACCCGCGGTGCAACCGATCGTCCAGGCGGCGCTGCACCCCTACCTGAAGGAGCGTCTCACCGGTCCCGTCGATCTGCCCATCGGGGCGACCGAGGGTCAGGTGCGCGACGTGGTCACGGACGTCTCTGCGTCCCTCGAACGGGCGCGCGAGGTCGAACGGGTCGGTCGCCTGCGCGACGAGCTCGGCCGGGGTGGTCGCGCGGTGGCCGGTCTGGACGAGACCCTCGATGCGCTCAACCGACGTCGGGTCGAGGTGCTGTTCGTGTCGTCGGGCTACGCCGAGTCGGGTTGGCGCGGATCCGACGGCAGCCTGTTTCGCGTCGGACCCCGGTCGCCGCTCGACGGCAGCGAGATGGAGCGACTCGACAACGTGGTGGAGGAGGCCGTCGACCATGCCATCGGGAGCTCGTGCACCGTCGACGTCGTGGTCGACAACGCCGACCTCGACGTGATCGGACGCTTCGCCGCGCTCCTCCGGTACTAGGCCCATGCCGTCTGGCACGACAGGCGCGGCGTCCGCGTCCCGCGTGGTGCTCGGTCTCGACGTGGGTGGCACGAAGGTCGCGGGCCGTGCCTTCTCGCTCGACGCCCCGACCGTGGCCCTCGCCTCGCAGGTCGAACCCACCCCCGTGGGGCCGACGGCGATCCTCGACATGGTCGCTTCGGTCGCGAAGGCGGTGATCGCCGACCCGGCGGTCGCCCAGGCCGGTGGCGTGGTCGGCGCGGGCGTGGGCATGCCGGGTCTGGTGAGCAGCGAGGGGGTGCTGCGCTTCGCTCCGAACCTGCCCGGTGTCGTCGATCTCGACGTGCGTGCCGAGCTCGAGCAGCGCATCGAGCTCCCCCTCGTGGTGGACAACGACGCCAACTGCGCGGCGTGGTGCGAGGTGGTGCTGGGCGCAGCGAAGGGGTGTCGCAACGTCCTCGCCGTCACGCTCGGGACCGGCATCGGGGGCGGGATCGTCCTCGACGGGCAGCTGTTCCGCGGCGCCCACGGCTTCGCCGGTGAACCCGGGCACATGGTCGTCGACCCGGAGGGGCCGGACTGCCCGTGCGGGCGACGGGGTTGTTGGGAGCGGTACGGATCGGGATCCGGGCTCGGGTGGTTGGGCCGCCGGGCCGCGGGTGCGGGCAGGCTCTCCGGGGTGCTCGCCGCCGTCGGTGGTGACGTCGAGGCGATCCGGGGCGAGGCGGTCACGCACGCCGCGCTCGACGGCGATCGCGAGGCGATCGACGTCATGGAGGAGCTCGCCTGGTGGGTGGCGCTCGGGCTCGCCAACCTCGTGAACGTGCTCGACGTCGAGCGAGTGGTCGTCGGGGGCGGCCTGGCCCGGGCAGGCGATCTGCTGGTCGACGCGATCGACGAGTCGTTCCAGGGGCAGGTCCTCGCTCCGCGCAACCGCCCGACGGTGCCGGTCCTCCGAGCGTCCTTCGGCCCCGAGGCGGGTGCCATCGGAGCGGGGTTGCTCGCACCGGTGCCCTGATCGCGCCCGCCCGCCGACCACCCGAACCCAAGCCGTTCTGGCTGGGCACATACGCCGAACAGCCCGGGTCTTCCCAGCCAGAACGGCTTCTTTGGTGGGGCTGAGCAGCAGGTAGCCTCCGACACCATGGAGTTCCGCCGCATCACCTCGCTGCCGCCCTACGTCTTCACGATCATCGACTCGTTGAAGATCGAGGCGCGGCGAGCGGGGGAGGACGTCGTCGACTTCGGGTTCGGCAACCCCGACCTGCCCTCGCCGGACGTCGCGGTCGACAAGGTCATCGAGGCTGTCCAGAACCCGCGGAACCACCGCTACTCGTCGAGCCGTGGAATCCCGAAGCTGCGCCAAGCCGTGGCCGACCTCTACAAGCGCC
>CAZGEF010000139.1:0-5343 GCA_964525005.1 uncultured Rhabdothermincola sp. | reverse complement strand
TTCCGCGGACGCGGCCAGATCAACCAGCCCGAGCGACTGAAAGAGCCGGGTTAGTCTTCGTTCGGCTGAGCCAACTTGAGCGGCGGCGGAGGGCCAGGGTTGAGCTCCGCGTTTCGCCGACCCCGGATTCGCAGGACAGGTCGAAATCGGCGGAATGGTTCACAGAAAGGCCACCGGGATTCTGCGAATCCTGGCGTCCGGGCAGTTTCCCTGCTGGATCGAGGACCGATTCTGGGAGACCGCCGGTCGTGGACCGCCGGGTGGTTGAATGGTGCGGCCGAAGGAGGCATCGCGCTGACCACTGATCGCTTGAGGTTCGAGACCCCGCTCTACACCGTGGCCGAAGCGTCGCGGATCATCGGTGTTCCCGCGTCGACGTTCAGGACCTGGGCCAAGGGCTATGTGTCCGGTGCTGCCGTGATCAGCTTCGAGGAGCCGGACCGCCACGGTGCTCCGTCGATTCCGTTCGTGGGACTCGCCGAGGGGCTGGTCCTTGCCGCCGTGCGCAAGAGCGGTGTGCCGATGCAGCGGATCAGGCCGGCCCTGATCGAGTTGCAGAACGAGATCGGCGTCGAGCACGCGCTCGCCTCGAAGAAGCTCTACACCGACGGCGCCGAGCTGCTGTTCGACTACGGCGAGCGACAGGCAGGCACTGTCGATGGTCAGTCCGCCCGGGATCTGGTCGTGGTTCGCAACGGCCAGCGCGTGTTCGTCGATGTCATCAGCGAATACCTGAAGCGCATCCAGTACGGCGCTGACGGGTACCCCGAGCTGATCCGGGTCCCCACCTACCGCCACGCTGATGTCGTGGTCGATCCCAAGTGCGCCTTTGGTGCGCCGATCTTCGAGCGGGGCGGCGCCCGGGTCGACGATGTGCTCGAACGGTTCTGGGCGGACGAGTCGATCGACGAGCTCGCCGATGAGTTCGGTGTCCCCGTCGACCAGCTCGAGGACGTCCTGCGTGTCGCATCCCGTCGGGCTGCCTGACCTCTTCCTCGACCGAAGCCTCGGGCGGAAGAAGGTCCCCGCGCTGCTCCGCGTCGCAGGCCTACGCCTCGTCACTTTGGCGGAGCACTACGGCGTGCCGGCCGACGAGGGGATTGCCGACGAAGAGTGGCTCCAGCTGTCGGGCGAACAGGGCTGGGCCGTCTTCATGAAGGACACACGGATTCGGTACAACCCTGCCGAACGCGAGGCGGTCAAGGCCCACGCGGTCCAGTGCTTCTGCCTGGCGAGCCAGAGCATTTCGGCCGCCGACATGGCGAGTCGATTCCTCAACAACCTTGACGCCATCACCGCCGCCTGCGCTGAGCCGGGTCCGTTCATCTACGCCATCCACGCCAATCGGATCGAGCGTCTGTCGATTGGCGACGACTGATGCTTGTCTACCGGCGCTGGGTGGCGACGCGTCGGCAGCAATGGCGGCTCGTCCACTTGCCTGCGGCGACGGCGACGCTCAGCACCACGGCAGCTACGAGCGCAAGGCTCCAGCCATAGATCCAGAGTGCGGGTCCGAAGATGGGGTTCCATACGTAGGCGGCGAGCCCCGTAGCCGTCGCAGCGAGCAACAGAGCGGCATAGGTGCATGCCACGCCTTTGGTCATTCCAACTTTCATGCGGGCGTCGCTCCTGCTCCGGGTCGAGGGATGTCGATGTCGAGACGGTCGGCCTCGGCCTCGATGAAGGTCTCGGCGAGGTCCTGGAGTGCGTGACGGAGTGACATCACAACCACGCCCTCAGCGAGCGGCCCGAGCTTCTCGAGTCCGTTGATCACGTCGGTGAGCTGATCCGCGGGCATCCCGGCCTCGACGAAGGGCAGCCACATGTAGGTGCGAAAGACGTCGGTGAAGCGACCGGCGATCCGTTCGGCGTCGTCGCGGAGTAGTTCGTACTGGTCGAGGATGACGGACGGCGGTACGCCGAGCGCGGCGAGCTCGCTCCCGACTCGGAGGAAGGAAGGGCTCCGAACAGTGACGTCGATCCCGCCCGTGAACTCAACCAGGCCGAGGTCGACGATCCGCTTGACCATCTCCGGCGTGAAGTCGACCTGGGGGAGGAACCCGGCAAGCTCCGGAAGAGCGAGGGTCTCGGGTTCCTCGGGCGTCCACGTCGAAGGGGTGTCGCTGAGCCCAAGCACGGCGCGGAGACTCTCGCCGCTCTCCATGCCGTCGATCAGTTCTTTGATCCCGGCCAGCGAGAAGCCGCGGTCCTGGAGGCGAGCAACGAGGTTCAGCCGGCCGACGTGCTGGCGGCCGTAGTAGGCGACTCGTCCGCGTTTCGTGGGCGGAGGGAGGAGTCCGCGGTTCTGGTACATGCGAATGGTCGAGACGGGGAGGTCTGCCGCCTCAGCCAGCTGCTCAACGGTGATCTCCGCTCCGTTGATCACGTCGGTGCTTGTCAGTGTCACGCCCGATTCCAATCTTGCGAGTGATAACTCTGTGAGTATATGCTCACAGAGTTACGGCGTCTAGATCGCGGGAGCAGCGGTGTCCGATTTCATTCAACCTCCATCCCCACCACCGTCTCCGTGGTCGGGTCGCGGTGGAGGCGATGGCGGACCTTCGTGGCGCAAGGCGACCACTGCGCAGAAGCAGTTGGTCGGCTTCATCATCGTTGTAGCCATCGTCAGCGCGGCCTATCGCGTGGTGTACGCCAGCGGCATCCAGCAGTCCGCCGCGCTGTTCGTCGGGATACCTGCGCTCTTCGCAATCCTGCTCGTGCTGGTCCCACGGAGTAAGAGCGCGACCGGGATGCTCCTCAAGGGGTCGCTGATCGGCATCCTGCTCGCCGGAATCATCCTGCCGGAAGGCCTGCTCTGCCTCCTGTTCGCCTATCCGCTGCTCGCGCTCATAGCGGTGATCGTCGGTGCAGTCGTGGACTGGTCGCGAAGCCGAAACCACCGCCAGGGCCCAACGCTCATGGTCCTCTCGATACCGCTTCTCCTCCTGAGTCTCGAGGGTGTCGTTGGCAGCCCGATCGACACGTCGGATCGAGCGAGCGCCTCGATGACCGTGGAAGCGACAACCGATGAAGTCTCAGCGGCGATTGCCGCGACGCCGACCTTCGACCCCGAGCTTCCGTTCTTCCTGACACTCGGGTTCAACAAGCCAGTGAGTGCAACCGGAAGCGGCGTAGCTGTCGGTGACGAGCGCGTGATCGAGTTCACGGGCGGCACACACGACGACCATCCACTCCGGGTCTTTGGTGGCTCGAGCGAGGCGAGTACGGGCCACCACTCGATGATGCACCTAGAGGTCGTCGAGTCGAGCCCGGGTCGTGTCGTCTTCGCGGTCGAACACGACATGACGATGCTCTCGCGCTGGGTGCGTCTCGACCGAGCGGTGGTCACTTGGGAGCCGATCACCGAGTCCAGTACCCGCGTCACGTGGAGCTTCGAGTACGAGCGCCTGCTGTTCCCCTCGCCGTACTTCGGTCCACTCGAGCGCTACGGAATGGGGCAGGCCGCGGACTACTTGCTCCATTCGGTTGTGAAGGAGCCGACGGGGTGAACGCCGACGACCCGGGACCGCTGCTCGTTCGCGCAACGGCGCTCTACCTCCCGATCGTCATCGCAGCCATAGCGGTGCTCTACCGCCGACCGACACGGCGGGTCATCACGGCAGCGATCCTCGCCACTGCCTGGAACCTTCCCGCCCTTCTGGCGCTCAATGTCGTTGCCGAGCGATTGGGCTGGTGGACCTTTGGCGTCGAGGTCGGGACCATCGGCGGCGTGCCGGTAGACCTGTGGCTCGGATGGGCCCTGCTGTGGGGCGCCGTGCCCGTGCTGGTTGCTCCCACGCGGCTGGTCCTCGTCGTGCCGGCGCTCGTCGTTGCGGATCTCGCGCTCATGCCGTTGGCCGACCCCGTCCTATCGCTGGGATCGTCATGGCTTGTCGGCGAAGCCGTCGGGGTGTTGGCGTGTCTCCTGCCCGGCTTGGTGCTCGGTCATTGGACCGCTCGTCGGAAGAACGTGTTCGGAAGGGCGTCGCTGCAACTCATCGCGTTTGCCGGGATTCTCTACCTCGTGCTGCCCACCCTCATCTTCGAGGTGACGGGGGAGGGATGGGCTGCTTTGCTCGATCGACCCCGTTGGCAGTTCGTGGCGGCCGGTCTGCTGCTCGCTCCCGTCGCGGCGATGGCGGTGCAGGCGGTCAACGAGTTTGCTCGACATGGCGGAACGCCGTTTCCCCTTGACCCTCCGACTGCTCTCGTCACGACCGGCCCCTATGCCTACGTGGCGAATCCGATGCAGCTCGGCGGCTCGGTGCTCCTGGCGTCATGGGGCGTTCTCCTCCAGAGCACCTCCGTCGTCGTCGCCTCGGTGGCCGCAGGATTGTTCTCGCTCGGCTTCGCAGCATGGAACGAGAACAGCGAGCTCGACAGCCGCTTCGGCCAAAACTGGCGCCACTACCGCTCGAGGGTCCGCCCGTGGATCCCTCGGTTTCGCCCAGCGGTCGTTCATCCCGCCGTGGTCTATGTCGCCGGGACTTGTGAACCGTGCAGCGAGGTCGGGGGCTTCCTCGCGAGTCGGCCACATCCTGGCCTGGATCTCGTTCCTGCCGAGGAGTTTCGAGGCGAGATCCGACGGTTGACCTATTGGCAGGAGGACAAAAGCGAGACAGGCATCGCCGCGATCGGTCGGAGTCTCGAGCACAGCAACGTCCTCTGGGCCTTCGGTAGCTGGACCGCGCGGCTCCCGGGCGTGCAGCAGCTCGTCCAGCTGATCGCGGATGCTGCGGGCGGCGATCCACGTTCGATCGGCCAGGTCAGCAATTCGGCTTCGAAGAACGAACACGGGCGCGCCGCCGCAGGAGATCGTGACGGCTGAATGTCGGAGCATCCGCAGATCAACCCGCCCAAACCGCCATTGCCGGGTGCAGGTCAACAGAGCCCGGGCCGAGAGCGCGGAGGCCCCGCGAAGGCTGGCCGCCTCCTCGGAATGCTCGGGTTGATGCTCGCCGCTGCGATTGCGTTGGTGGTCGGAGGAAACGCATGGGCGACGGCCGCGTTTGCGCCCGGTCCTGAAGAAGCGGTGATCAATTTCCTTCTGAGGTCAGGAGAGCCGGGCGCCGCCAACAAGGTGTGCAGGGCGCATCGGGACGAGTACCTCGACGCGTCAAGTCACTTCCACGAGGCCAGTCAGCGCGGATACCTCGGTTTGAGTAGCCGTGGCTGGCCGTCGCAGCACAACGAGGATGGGTCGGTGACGGTGTTCCTCGCTGAGGGTTCGTCGCTCGAGCCAGGCGAGTACGTCACGTCGCCGGCGCACATCCTGGGCTATTCGATGGTTCTAGCCCTATCTGTTCAGAGTGGGTCTTGAGCTGGGTGTGATGGTTGCCCGGC
>CAZGEF010000138.1:0-5388 GCA_964525005.1 uncultured Rhabdothermincola sp. | reverse complement strand
GGGCGAAGTCCTCGACCTCGCCGATGGCCACGCGGACCACGTCGGCGAGCGAGACCGGGCGACCACGGCGGCGCGGCGGCTCGGCACCGGCGAGCACCAGGAGCGACTCGGCGTTCCGACGCATGCGGGTCGCGAGGTGGTCCAGCTTGAAGAGGTTGTCGAGCTGGTCCGGGTCTTCCTCGTGGGCCTCGAGCTGGTCGATGAACTCGATCTGGCGATCGAGGAGGGTCTGGTTGCGACGGGCGAGGTTGATGAAGATGTCGCCGATGCCCTTGCGGAGCAGGAGCGCCTGCTCCTCGGCCACCTCGACCGTCACCTGCTGGATCGAGTTGAAGGCGTCGGCGAGCTGGCCGATCTCGTCCTTGGAGTTGATGTCGATCGGAGTCAGCGTCGCCGACAGCGGTTCGTCGCCGGCCGCCGGGTTTCGCAGCCGCTCCACCAGGCCGGGCAGCTTGTCGGTCGACAGCGAGTAGGCGGCGTTGGTGAGCTTGCGCAGCGGACCCGTGGTGGCTCGGGCCACGGCGAAGGCGATGATGAGGGCGATGGCGATGGCGGCCAGCGTGAGCACGAAGTAGACGCGGGCAGCGTTGTCAGCGTTGGTCACCAACCTGTCGGCGGTGCTGACGACGTTGGTGATGAACTGGGCCTCGACGACGCGGAACTCGGCGCTGGCCTCCTGGGCCGCCTCGAGGTACTCGTCGACGTCGACCGTGATGCGGTTGTCCTCCGCTCCCTCGGCGATGATGTCCTCGGTGAGCGAGTCCACCGGAAGTCCCGCGGTCGCGTCGGTCTTGGCCTGCTTGTCGACACGGGAGGCGTTCTCGTCGAAGGTCGCCTCGGCCTGGTTCTCGTTGTCCTGCGAGCGCTCGATGGCGACGAACGAGGGGCAGGACGACTGGACGAGCCTGCCGGTGTCCTCGTCGAGCACACAGGCATCGCCGGTCTCGTTCGTGAACGCTCCCGCGGCCGTCGTGGCCGCTCCGAGCGCGTACGTGGTCGACCGCGTCTGCATGATCCGCTCGAAGTTGGCGGCGGTGTTGAGCCCGAGCAGCAGGTCGGGATCGCTCGCCACCTGCACCATCTGGGCGTTGATCGTGATGAGGTCGCTCGACGTCGCCGAGTACTGCTCCACGACCAGGGTCGGCTGGTTCTGGGCGAGCTCCACCGAGGTGCGATAGGTCTTCAGGTTGCCGAGCCGCTGCTCGGCCCGGCTCAGGGCATCGGCGATGGCGGGGCTGTCCTGGCCCGGATCGATGCTGGCCACCGCATCGTCGAAGGCCTGGTGCGCCTCGTCGGTGCGATCCTGCTGGGCGTTCAGCTCGTCGCCGAAGCGCTCCCCGTCGGCACCGAGATAGGCACCCGACCACAGGGTCTCGGCCTCGATCTCGTTGATCAGCGCCGAGTTGACCGTCACGAATTCGGTGAGCTGCTTGACGCGCTGCGCGTCGCTCGACTCGTTGCTCCGCTCGCGCACGCCGACGGCGGCAAGGATGACCAGCACCAGGACGGGTGCGGCGAGCACCGTGACGAGCTTCGTGCTGACCTTCATGTTTCGCAGCATCAGTTGCCTCTGCCGTTTCGTCGATCCATGTCCAAACCCATCTCGTACGGGCCGGTCTCCTACGGGCCCACCTCGTCGTCCCGACCTGCCCCACAACGCTGCGGACCCGGGGCCCACACGTTTCATCGGCGTCGGAACCCGGTAGTTGAGCAACAAGCGACCCGGAACCCGGCTCCGGCACCCCAGTTGATCCGAACGACCTAGCAGTGGTGCGAACGACCCACGGAGCCTCCCCCTGGCAGCCCCGGCCCGGCACCGGCCGTGAGACCACACGGCGACACCGGGAACGCACTACCTTCGCAGAGATGACGGACGACGGCGCGGATCTCACCGGCACCCTCGACGACTTCTCCCTCGAGGACCTCCTCCAACTGCTGGCCATCGGTCGGAAGTCCGGCGTCGTGCGGTTCCACGGCGAGAGCCCGGGCCTGCTCGCGGTGCACGAGGGCCAGCTCACCATCGCGGTCTCCGACACCGGACCGACGCTCAAGCAGGTCTTCATCGGCTCGGGCGTCACCAACGCGGATGGCTGGGACCGCGCCATGTCGGCCGCGGAGGGCGGCACCCCGTTGGTCTCCACGTTCCTCGACGCCGGCAGCGACGAGGAGTTGCTCGAACAGGTCCTGCTCGAGCAGACGACCGGAGCCGTCTTCGAGCTCCTCTTGCCGAGCGGTGCCCGTTTCGAGTTCACCGCCGGCGACGAGCACCCCATCGGACGACGTCATCGCTTCGGACACGAACCGATCCTCGCCGAGGCGAACAACCGGGTCGAGGCCTGGAAGGTGATCGCCGAGGCGATCCCGTCGACCGCCGCGGTCATGTCGCTCGCTCCGGCCATCGCCGGCGACGCGATCACCCTCTCCGCCGACGAGTGGCACGTGCTGGCCCGGGTGGACGGCCGCGCGACGGTCGCCGACATCATCCGCGAGCTCGGGATGAGCGCGTTCGCCGTGTGCGGGGTCCTGCATCGCCTGCTGGGCCGCGACGTCGTCGTCCAGCGAGCATGACGAATTCGTTCCCTTGTCGCCGATCGGTGGCTAAGGTTCGCCCGTTCGGCATTCCGGACAGGAAGCTCTCCTGGGAGGAGAACACGTGAGCGACAGTCCTCAGGGTCCCGGTTGGTGGCAGGCCTCCGACGGCAAGTGGTATCCACCAGAATCAAGCCCGGGTGGTAGCCCGACGCCCGCCACAGGCGGCACTGCACCCGGCACCGAGCCTCAGGTCGGCGAAGCCCTCACCTACGGCTGGGAGAAGTTCCAGGCCAACATCGGCGGCCTCATCGTCGCCGCCCTCATCGGCTTCGCCATCCTCGCCGTGCTGACGATCATCGGCTGGATCGGCATCGTCGGGGCGGTCGTCGGCAGCTCGGGTGGCTACGAGGTCAACGAGGTCACGGGCCGGGTCACCTACGATTCGGGTCCCGGCTTCTTCGTGACCGCCATCGCCTACGCCGTCTTCTTCGGCCTCTACTTCCTCGGCTACATGCTCTTCGACATGCTGATGATCCGGGTGGGCCTGCTCACCACCGCCGGCGAGAAGCCCGAGCCGAGCAAGATCCTCAGCACCGACAACCTCGGTGGCTACATCGTGGGCACCCTGATCATGGGTGTGATCATCATCGTCGGCTTCGCCCTGTGCTACTTCCCGGGTCTCATCGCCTTGCTCTTCTTCGGGATCTTCGGGCGGTTCTTCGGGTACTACATCTTCGACAAGGGGATGGCACCGGTCGACGCGATCAAGGCCAGCATCGTCTTCGTCAAGGACAACTTCGGCAAGGTGTTCGTGTTCCTCCTCGCCGTCATGGTCATCAACTGGATCGGCTCGATCCTCTGCGGCATCGGCCTCCTCGTGACCATGCCGGTCACGGCCATCGCCACGGCGTACTTCTACAAGCGCTTCGACGGGCAACCGGTCACCGCGTGATCACCTGATCACCTGGCGGGTCGCTCCCGATGCCCCGGCTCCGGCCGGGGCATCGTCGCGTACGCACGTCCATCGGCGGAGGGTGCCGACCGAGATCGCCGCCGTCGCGCCGTGAGGGGATTACCATTCCGTTCTCCGCACGAGCGGATGATCGGCGGGCCGAGAGGAGCAAGGTGAGCGACGTACCGCAAGGTCCCGGATGGTGGCAGGCATCGGATGGCAAGTGGTACCCACCGGAGCAGTTCACGGGTGCACCGCAGACACCTCCACCGGCCACCGCCGAGCCGGGTACACCCCAGGCGGCCACACCCCAGCCGGATGGTTCCCCGACGTGGACGCCCGACGCCGTGTACCAGCAGCCGGGTCAGGTCGGATACGGCTACGGGGCCATGCCTCCCAAGAACGAGACGCTCGCCGTGGTGTCGCTCGTGCTCGGCATCATCTCGTTCCCGCTCCTGTGCTTCTGCGGGCTGGGCCTGCTGACGGGCATCGGTGCCATCGTCACGGGGATCCTGGGTCGCAACAAGATCAAGGAGTCCAACGGCACCCTCACCGGCGACGGGCTCGGTCTTGCCGGGGTCATCATCGGTGCGATCGCGGCTGGTCTCGGTGTGTTGTACTGGATCCTCAACATCGCCGTGGGCTTCGGCACGTTCGCTGCCGGAAGCTGATCCGGATCCGAGCGCCCGTGCCAGCCGGAAACTGCGTTCGTTTCGGTCGTGGAGCGACGGCGAGGGACGCCAGAACGCGGCCCGATCAGCCCGACCGACCCGATCAGCGCAGCGGCGCGGTGGTCGGCTGAACCGGTGCCGGGAGCAGGGTTTCGCCGGTGAGGTGGCGATCGACCGCCGCCGCGCACGAGCGCCCTTCGGCGATGGCCCACACGATGAGGCTCTGACCGCGACCCATGTCGCCGCACACGAACACGTCGTCGACGTTGGTGGCCCACCCGTCGTCGCGCGCCACGTTGGTGCGGGCATCGAGCTCGACGCCGAGGTCCTCGAGCAGGCCGGGCCTGTCGGGCCCGGTGAAGCCCATGGCGAGGAAGACGAGCTCGCACTCGAGCTCGAACTCGGAGCCCTCGACAGACTCGAACGTGGGACGACCGTCGACGACCTTGCTCGCGACCTCGTGGCCTTTGAGAGCTCGGACCGCACCGTCATCGTCGCCGAGGAATTCGATCGTCTCGACCGAGTAGACCCGCTCGACGCCTTCTTCGTGCGCCGACGCCGTGCGCAGCATGAGCGGCCAGGTGGGCCAGGGGGTGGACGGATCGCGCTGGCCGGGAGGCTCGGGCATGATCTCGAACTGGTGGACCGACGCCGCGCCCTGGCGGTTGGCGGTGCCGAGGCAGTCGGCCCCGGTGTCGCCGCCGCCGATGATGACCACGCGCTTGCCGTCGGCGTCGATGTGGCCGTCGGCCGGGTCGCCGTGCTGCACGCGGTTGGCCTGCGGGAGGTACTCCATGGCCTGGTGGATGCCGGTGAGCTCGCGCCCGGGGATGGGGAGATCGCGCCGGGCGGTGGCCCCGCCGGCGAGCACCACGGCGTCGAACCGCTCGCGCAGCTCGGTAGCGGTGATGTCGACGCCGACGTTGGTGTTGGGCCTGAACACGGTGCCCTCGGCCTCCATCTGGCCGATGCGGCGGTCGAGGAAGCGCTTCTCCATCTTGAACTCGGGGATGCCGTAGCGCAGCAGCCCGCCGATGCGGTCGTCGCGCTCGAAGACGGTGACGTCGTGGCCGGCGCGCGTGAGCTGCTGGGCCACGGCGAGACCGGCGGGGCCCGAGCCGACGACGGCGACGGTCTTGCCGGTCTTGCGGCCGGGCAGGACCGGCTTGACCCACCCTTCGGACCAGGCGCGGTCGATGATCTCGACCTCGACCTGCTTGATGGTGACCGGGT
>CAZGEF010000137.1:0-5468 GCA_964525005.1 uncultured Rhabdothermincola sp. | reverse complement strand
ATCACCGAGCCGGAGCCCGAAGAGGTCGTGCGTGGCCAGTGGGGGCACCTGCTCCCCGAGATCCCGCCCGGCGAGAACTACCTGCACTACACCGCCGAGCGCGGCCACCCCGATCCGATCTTCGAGTGGCGCTCGCGGTACTGGTCCTTCTTGCTCAAGCTCGACCCCGACCGGCCGTCGCCCACCATCCAGGCCCAGCCCGGTCCGAACGTCGGCCCGTTCCACTGGGAGAACCGCCGGCTCCGCGTGCCCGAGCTCAAACGGCTCTTCACGTTCCCCGACGACTACGCCTTCGTGGGCAAGCGCATCTCCGTGCAGTCTCAGCTGGGCAACTGCGTGCCGCCGCTGCTCGCCAGACAGGTGGCGGCGCAGATCGCAGCGATGTGACTCCGGCATCGCCGCACCACCGTGCTCACCAGGTCCCACCGTCGGACACCCTTCCGCGATAGGCATTCGCCGTGCCTTCGGACGCTCATGACCTCCTGACCTGGCTTCGCGACCTCTTCGCCGACTGGACCCCACAGGTACGAGCGCTCATCCGCGTCGGCGACGAGGGCTCACTGCCGATCGGGACCGCGAGTGAAGAGGAGTTCCTCGATGAGCTCGAGGAGAAAGGTTGGCTTCTCCCCCTGCCGGACGAGTCCGCCGCGCTGTCGAACTTGTTTGAGACCGAGATCCTCGACATCGTCCATGGAGCCCTTGAGGACGAGGACGTCACGATTCGCAAGGGCGGAAGTCGTTCGTATCCGGACTTCGAGCTCGATGGTCCGTTCTTCGAAGGCGGCCCCCACGCCGTAGACATCAAGTGCGCCCGCCATAGCGGAACGAGCGTCGACTCGACCATCGCGCTTTACACCGGGAACACCTATTTCCTCTTCCCTGACCTTCCCTTTCCCGGGATGCTCCGCACCTTCGGTGAGTACGACGAGCGGATCGCGATCGTGGTGCTCTACCGGTACCGCCCGGATCTCCTCGAGCGGTTCTCCGATGTGCGGGTGGCGATCCAGCCTGCGTGGCGAATCGCTGGCAAGACGAAGCCGTCCTCCACTCGCCACTACATCGGCTCCGTGAACCGCGTTGCCGACATCGTCTCTGGCAATGGCGCGTTCGAGAACGAGCAGGACTTCTACGACTACTGGCGATCGGCACAACGAGGCTGGCCGGTCAACCCAGGCGTGGCGAAGGCCAGGAAGAAGCTTGAAGCCGCGAAGAAGGCCGCGACCAAGAAGGCCTGATCGCCTGCTCCTGCTACAGCGAGAGCCCCGGCGCTGAGCGCTCCTGAGCCGGCTGCGGACCACCGACAGCCTCGTTGAGGTCGGCGAGGGCTCGGTTGGCTGCGTAGAAGGTGATCGCGTAGTCGGGCTGGCCGAGTGGCGGCAGTGAGCCGACGAGGGTGGTCTCGGGGAGATCCCAGAGGGCGCGGTGTTGCGCGACGCGCCCTGCGGCCGCGACCCACCGCTCTCGTGCAGCCGGCTCGTCGGGGACCGGTCCGAGGTGATCCGTCAGGAGCTGGGACGGTTGTTCCGCGCTGTGCTCGCCTCGGATGCGGGCGTCATCTCCGAGGGCATGTTGTGCCCGTTTGGCGTCGGGGCCGTAGCGGTCGGCGTGGAGCTCGGCTGCTTGATCCCGTGCCGCTCGCTCGATCTCGATCGTCGTAGGCAGCTCGTCCATCTCGAGCTCGAGGTCCTCGATGCGACCGGGGAGGGAGTGGGCCTCGTTCTTGGCACGGGCGATCTCGTCCGTGTGGCCTCGGCGGCGGAGGGGACGGTCGTGCTGTTCGAGCGTTCGAGTCGCATGGGCGAGACGCGCCTTGGCCTCGTCGACCAGGTCGGGGAGCGCCTGCTTCCGACGAGCGAGTGCGGCGAGGGACCGGCCGTGCTCGTCCTGGCGAAGGCGCAGCATGTCAGCCGCCGCCTGGTGCGCGGCGGCCTGCTTCACGAGTGCGCGGAGCTCCGGCTCGCCCAGCGGCTCCAGCCGTGCCGGTGCCTTCCTATCCGGCCCGCCGGCCTCACCCGGCGGCGCGTCCTCGTCGAAGGGCGTGGGGCGGTCGAGCCGGACGGCGGTGGCGGGTTGGTCGACCCAAGTGCGGGCCACCGCCTCGGCCACGACATCGGCGGCGCTCCGCTCGTCGTGGAGGACGACGAACGCTTCGTTGCTGGTGCGACCGCGGGTGAGCGGGACGTAGATGCCACTCGTGCCGGTTGGTCCGTCGAGGTAGAGGAAGGAGCGGTCGACGGTGCGGCCTTGGGTGGCGTGGCTGGTCTCGGCGTAGGCCAGCTCGACGTCAGCGGCCACATAGTCGGCGGGCAGGGTGACCCGGCCGATCGAACCGTCGACGGTGAGGCTGCCGTCGCGGTGGACGGCCGCGACGGTCCAGCGGTCTCGGTTCTTGACCATGCGCTGTCGGTCGGTGAGCAGTGTGCGTTCGTTACGACGCGTCGCAACCACGTCGCCAACGTGCGCCCGACCGGAGCCGACCTGCACCGAGGGGCTGAGGGGGTCAACTTCCCCAGAGGCGAACCGGCTGGCCTGGGCGATCTCGTTCAACACGGCGACGGCTTCTCGGGTGGGCGCCATCATCGCCGCGCTCTCGCCGGCTGCGATGGCGTCTCGCCAGGCGTGGACCGTGGCCATGGCCATCTGCCTGGTCGTGCCGCCGTGGAGGCGGCCGTGGTGGTCGTAGAGGCCGACGACTTCGGTGTCGCCTCGTCGCAGACGGAGGCTGGCATCTCGTTCCCAGGACGCGTCGAAGCGGTGGACTCGGTCGAGCTCGACGGCGCCGAGGGTGTCGACGAGGTGGCCGAACATGCCGGAGCGTCCGACGGCGGAGAACTGCATTGGGTCACCGAGCAGAGCGAGGCGCCAACTCCGTCGCTCGGCCAGCTCGATCAGCTCGGCGAGGCGTGGTGTCGCCACCATCGCGGCCTCGTCCACCACGACGGTGGAGCCGAACGGGAGGTCGTAGCGGTGCTGGGGTGGTCGGTCGAGGCGATGCTCGATGAGCAGCTTGTCGAGGGTGTCGGCGTCGATGCCGGTGTCGATGGCCAGTACTTCAGCGGCGGCGGCCGAGGGTGCGACACCGAAGCAGGGTCGACCGTCGGCGTGGAGGCGGGCGACGGCCGGTCGCATGGCGGTGGTCTTGCCGGTGCCGGCGGGTCCGACGACGAGGACCAGGCGCCGCTCCCCCGCCACCGCGCCGGCGGCGTGGCGCTGGACGGCGGTGAGGTCCTCGTCGGCGGGGATGTCCTGCGCGTCGGCACCACCCTGGTCGCTCCAGCGTTGGGTGATCTCGAGGATGCGTTCTTCCTCATCGAGGATGGCGCTCGTGGTGAGCAGCCGGTCGAGCGCTCCTTCGGTGACGGGTCGGCCGTCACGGCGCAGGGGGACGCCATCGGGGATGGGGCGGGACACGTCGACGACGAGGCTGTCCACGGCGTGCGACGCGAGCCGGTCGGCCCGTTCGACGAGCTCAGCGGCGGTCGAACCGAGTCGTGTCGGCAGGGCGGCGGCGATCTCCCGGGTGATCTCGGCCGGTCGCCACACCGACTGGGTGTCTCGCAGCGAGGACAGGGCGCCGACCACGGCGGTGCGGTCAATGGCGTCGTCGGGTTCGAGCGGGCGGGTACGACCCGTCACCTGGGCGAGGTAGTCGTCGGGCGTGTGGCCGAGGGCGGCGAGCTGGTCGTGCCAGTGCTCATGCAGCTCGGTGGCGACGGCGCTGGTCTTGCCCGGTCGGCTGTCCTCGGCGGCCTCCCGTTCGATGGCCCAGCTCTCCCGGGGAGTCGGTTGCCGGCCGACCGTGTCGACGAAGCGCTCGGCCTTCTCGTCGCGTCGCCGCTTCATCTGCTCGGTGCGCTTGGAGAACTCCTTCAGGACTGCCTCGGGTGCGTCAGCCATCTCCGCCAGGCCGTTCTCGACGGGCTTCCATCGCACACCGAGTCGGGCCGTCAGCTCGGCACGCAACCCCGCGGCGTACAGCGCGGAGACGGTGCGCTGGTCGTGCTTGAGGGTCCGGGCGTCGAGGGCGAGCCACCGGCCGTCGGGGGACATGACCCGGTTGGCGATCACCAGGTGGGAGTGGATCTGCGGGTCGTGCGCCCGGCTGGTGTGCTGGCGAAAGGCCGAGGCGATGAGTCCGTCGGCATCGACGATCCGGATCTCGCCGTTCACCCGGTAGCGGCAATGGGCGTGGTCCTCGACCCACCCGAACGCGGCGGCCACCGCTGCATCGTGCGCGTCGAGGACCTCCTTGCGAGTGTGGTCGTCGCCGATGGCGTACAGCACGGACACTGACTTGGGAGCCGAGCAGGTTACGTCGAACCCGCGGACGGTCCGGTCGGTGTGCCGCGTGCCGAGCAGGTCGCCGTCGACGGGGTCCCGTCCGTCCATGAGCGTGAGGAAGTCGTCATCGTCCACGTCGCCGGACAGGCCGAGCGCGTCGGCGCCTCGGCCGAGCCAGCGGCCGGGTGGCTCGTCGCCGTCGAGGTAGTACCGGCCCGGCCCTTCGACGTAGTACGCGCCGGCGTCGTCGCCCTTGAGCGTGGTCACCCGGGCGGTCACGGCCGACTCCCGCACGAGCGCGTGCACTCGTCTGTCGATCGTTGAGACGCTTGCGCTGAGGTCGTGGGGTTCATGGGTCGGTCCTTCAGTGGGGGGCGTGGGTGACGGTGATGCCGGTGCCGTCGAGGTGCAGGACGTAGGTGGGCGGGTCCATGGGTCCGGTGGACGGGAGCGCTTCGAGGACGCCGGCTCGGCGGAGCTGGCGCAGCCGCCGGTGTGCGCTGTCCTTGGAGAGGAACCCGAGCCGCTCGGCGAGACCTCGCGTGCTGGCTCGCACCACAAGCCGACCGCCGATCACGGCGGCGTCGACGGCGAGTACGTGCATCACCGCCACCGCGTCGGGCCCGTGTTCGCGCAGGAAGGCGAGCGCTTCGGGGTAGCGGTGCTCGACCACCCCCTCGCCCTCCGTCAACGTCGGGGCCGCTACGGGTGCGGGCTCGACCGGCGCACGCTCGACCGGCGGAGCAGCTCGGCGCGGACGTGGCCGAACAGGACGCGTTGCCGCTCCCTCGATCGGGACGTCGATGAGACTGAGCTGTTCGGGCATGGCGACCTCCGGACAGGCAGAGAGGTCCCATCCACCCCAATAGGCCGTTTCGGAGGCCGGATCTCGCGCAGAAATCCGGGAGATCACCGAAGTTCCTGTCCCCGGTGTGCGACACGGGCTGGTGTCGGCAACAGGACTGGTCAGATCGACCGTGCTGCGCGACGATCGACTCGCTTCCCTCCGCGATGGCCGCCAGGCCCGCAGCGGGCCTCTCGTGGCGAAGGTTGTCGCCTCCCCCTTGTCTCCGACTATGGCCGACCGGCCGGTCGGATCGACTGCCCGGGAGGCAGCCATGGCCACGAGCCGCAACGTCCGCAAGCGCGGAACCACCTGGACCTACTACGCCTACGTCACCGACGGC
>CAZGEF010000136.1:0-5729 GCA_964525005.1 uncultured Rhabdothermincola sp. | reverse complement strand
AACTCCATCCTCGTTTACAAGGTCTGGAGCCTCCAACGAACCCAGGGCGGTTCAATTGCCTCCAAGTCGAGGTCCAGATCCATGGAGGCGAGGGTAGGGCGCAGGTACACTCGGGCCTGCGGAGATTCTCCGGCAGCGCGTTGACAACCCTCTCGGTCGGCTCTCAAAAGACAGCCAAAAGACAGCCCCGCCGCTCAGGTGCGCGGACGGTCGGCCTCCTGCCTAGCGAGTAGGCATATATAGCCACCTAAGGGAAAAGACAGCATTTTGACAGCCGAACTCCCGGAAAATGCGGAATATCCGGCGCTTCCCGGCTCAATCGTGATCGCGTAAGTCCTGGTAGCGCCGCTATTTCGTATCTCGGACGGGTTTGGGAGCAGGAGGCCGGGAGTTCGAATCTCCCCACCCCGACCACCTCTGACCTGCGGTCTTACGGGCAAAGAGCACCGCGTCACGCGTACGATCGTAGCCCCGCACACGAAGGCCGGTCGCAAGGTCGTCGACCAGGCGCTCGAACCGGCGTCGGTCTGACGCATCCACATCATCCTGCACGCCGCGCTCGAGCAGGCCGTGAAGTGGGGACTCATCGCCATCAACCCGGCCGACGCCGCCACTCCCCCGTCGATGCCATGAAGCTCGTCGACGAGTACGACGCCGACTTCGCCATGTACGTCCGCCTCGCCGCGACGACGGGTGCCCGCCGCTCGCAGCTCATCGCCCTCCGGTGGACCGACGTCGACCTCGACGGAGGCACGATCACCTTCGCCCGCGCCGTCGTCCACGGAGGCCTCGGCGTCGCCTAAGCCCATTTGTCGACATCAAGGTGACCGGCCAGCCGGGTACCGCCACGCCAGATCCGGTCGCGTGGGTCGACCACCTCCGCGCCGAGCTTGAGGACGACGGCTGGCACGTGCGCAGAGGGTTCAACGGCGAGTACGACATGTCGAGGGAGTCCGACGAGGGCCACGACGAATCCCTCCGCCTGTACGCGAACGACGAACCATCGGGCGTTGTCACTCTCAGCCTCAGCCCGACCGAGGCTGGCTACTGCGATGGGGTGGACTGATCGACGCTGTTGGCGAGGCTTCCTCCGGCATGGCCCGCGGGCAGGAAACGAGTTCCTCAATCGCCAACGCCGGGATGAGCGTCCTCCGAGTCGACCCGAGGTCGACCGACGGCAGGTGCCCATCGGCGACCATCCGGTCGACGGTCGGGCGTGACACGCCGAGCAACGATGCCACCTCCCGAGTCGAGTAGGTGAGCTTCGGCAACTTGGCAGGTTCGGCCATCAGACCCTCACAAGCATCGGCGACGGAGCCACCGAGCGCGGCCCCTACCTATGTGCGGACTGCGAAACGGGCGCGCGTCGCCAAGAAATCTCGGAATTTCTGGCTGCCATGACCCTTCGTGGGCCAAATGCGGAACGAGGCCGCTACGGCGTGATCACGGGGATGCCGAGGCCGGGAGCGTTTGCCAGCTTCGAATCCGTCGTCACCAACGATGCGCCCAGGTGGCGTGCGAGCACCACGTACAACGCGTCGCCGACGGTGAGGTTGCCCCGCGCTGCCCAGGCTTCGGGCAGGAGTGGACGGACCTGCACTCGCCGAAGCGGTGCGCTCATCAGTTCGGCGAAGGCCGTCGCAGCACGTGCGGACGGCACGAGCTGATTGATCTCGGCCCGGCGGATGACTCCAGCCACCTCGACGAAGAAGTGCTCGGGGACCCACCACTCTGCGTTCGGCGGCAATCGCGGTTCGAGGCGACGACCGGTCGCCGTGTCGAGGAGGAGGTCGACGCTCGCCGAAGCATCCAGGACGAGTGAGGTCACTCGTGTTCGGAACGGACTTCGCGGACGAGGTCGGCCGCGGACACCGCAAGCTCGATCGGCTCGTCCCGAGTGAGCGACGCGAGCCACTCGTCCATCGACTGGCCGGGTTCATCGGGGATCAGAACGACCACGGGGTCAAGTTCGACCTGTTCGTCCCGGCGAGGCATGACTCGAAGGCTACCGGTCGCGACTTGTGGGCGGAAGGACGAATGACGAGTCCAACCCAGAGCAGTGTCTCGTCGTCGACAGCAACACCCCGACTCACCTCCGCCCAAGGCGCCTGCGCAGTGTCTCCACCCCCACAGCAGTGCCCCACCGTCACTGGTCCCGGAGCGGCCGACCCCCTGTCGGACGTCGCTACGGACCAACAAAGGCCAGCCTGCTCGCACTTGCTGGCAGGAGTGCCGAAAGGCCGGCGGTGCGACGTCGCCTGACAGACAGGGCTCGACTCGCTTCTGTCGACGGAGTGCCTTTGCCTCCCGTTCCTCGGTCTTCCTGAGCGAAGGCTGGGCTCGAACCTCCCCACCCGACCGCATCGGACCGGGACCACCGATAACGTCCGGCCGATGGCATCAGAGACAGCGGACCCGGCGGTCAAAGGGAAGCGCCGGCCGAGGGGCGAACCTCGCCGGCTGCTGCTCGATGCTGCTCGTGACCTCTTCGCCCGCCAGGACTACCGCAGTACGACGACGCGCGAGATCGCCGAGACCGCCGGGGTCGCGGAGCACCTGATCTATCGCAATTTCGGCTCCAAGGCCGCGCTGTTCCGTGAGGCACTGGTCGTCCCCTTCGTCGACTTCGTGGATGCCTTCCGCTCGACGTGGCAGACGGGCATCCCGGAGGGCACCAGCGAGGACGAGCTCGCCAAGCAGTTCACCTCCGACCTGTTCGAGTTGTTCGAAGATCATCGGGGTCTGGTCGTCACCCTTTGGGCGGCCGACGGCCTCAGCGACGACGAACGCGCCGAAGCCGGCATCGACGAGATCAACCACGCACTCAGCGTCTTGGGCGAGATCAGCTCGGAGGGCATGGCGTTCCGGGGGATGCAGACGAGTCACCCGGATCTTGCCGCACATTCGACCGTGGCCATGATCGCGGGGATGGCCGCGTTCCGAGCGACGTTCTTCGGCCACGGAGGACCGTCCACGAGCGAGATCGTCGACGAGCTGACCCAGGCGACGCTCCACGGCTTCCTCCACCGCGACAGCTGACCTCGGGTCATCCCCACCATGGGGAGCGGAGCGGGTGCCATGCTCGCCACCGCGATGCGCGTCGTGAACGCCGTGCCCTACGTGGTCGCCGCCAGGCCCGGCCTGCTCCGGTCCCTCGAGATGCCACTGACGTTGCCCAGCCACGCCCTGCGCGCCTGACCGTCACTCCGCGGCGTCGGAGAGAGCCTCGGCAAGCGCCGGGTGCACCAAGAGGCTCTCCACGATGTCGTTCACACGCAGCCCCGCGGTGACCGCCAGTGCGATCACGGAGATGAGCTCTGCGGCGTGGCGTCCGACGATCGAGCCGCCCAGCACCACACCGGTGTACGGGTCCGACACGATCTTGACGAACCCGCGGGGGTCGTTGTCGATCAGCGCCTTGGCGTTGGCCGAGAACGGCACCTTCGTCACGCGGATCTTGCGGCCCTCGGCGAACGCGTCGGCCTCGGCGAGCCCGACATCCGCGATCTCGGGCACCGTGAAGATGGCCGATGCGGCCTTGTCGTAGTCGAGGTGGCGGTGTGGCCCCACGTGCAGGCCCATGGCGTGCTCGGCGATCTTGCGGCCCTGCATCGAGGCCACCGACGACAGCGGAAGCTTGCCCGACAGGTCGCCGGCCGCGTAGATGTGACCCACGCTCGACTGGCAGTTGTGGTTGACCACCACATAGCCACCGCCATCGACGTCGACGCCGGCGGAGTCCAGCCCGAGCGCCTCGGAGTTCGGCACCGACCCGATGGCGAGCAGGACGTGAGACCCCTGGGCGATGCGTCCGTCGTCACAGCGGACCGCGACCGCGGCATCGCTCACGTCGATGCCCTGGGCCCGTGCCCCCTTGAAGAGTCGGACCCCACGCTCGAGGAAGTCGTCCTCGAGGGCGGCGGCGACCTCGGGGTCCTTCTGCGGGAGGACCTGTTGCCGGCTCACGATCAGCGTCACCTCGCAGCCGAACGACGAGAACATGTGGACGAACTCCACACCCGTGACACCCGACCCGACGACGATGAGGTGCTCGGGGAGCTCGGGCGGCGGGTAGGCGTCGCGCGTCGTGAGCACCCGCTTGCCGTCGATCGGGGCCCACTCCGGGATGCGAGGACGGCTGCCGCTGCTGAGCAGCACGACGTCGGCATCGAGGTGCAGCTCGCCGTCGACGGTGTCGACCACGACCTCGTCGGGCCCGGCGAGCCGGCCCGTGCCCTCGATCAGCCGCACGCCCTGGCTCTCGAGCTGACCGCTCACCGAGTGGCGGAGCCGGTCCTCGATCGAGGAGATGCGATGGCGCAGCGCGTCGAAGTCGAGCGTGGCCGACACGTCGGACAGACCCATCCCCCGCGCCTCGTTCATCAGCCGCAGGGCGCCACCCGTGGCGATCATCGCCTTGGATGGGATGCAGTCCCACAGGTGCGCGGCACCCCCCACGATGTCCTTCTCGATGAGCGTCACCTCGGCACCGAAGCGCGCCGCATGGGTTGCCGCCTGGTTGCCGGCGGGGCCACCACCGATGATCACGAAGCGCTTCGCCATGGGCGAAGGCTACCCGCCGTCCACGACTCCGACTTCCGACGTGAGCTGGCAGGCAGGCTTTCGGTCAGGGGTGGATGAAGCCCTGCCAGTTCGGCAGCTCGGCCCGCCGAGCCCGTCAGCTCGACGGATCCTCCAACCGCACGAGACGGTGGTCCCTGGTGAAGAGGCGGCAGGTGAGCCCCACCCCGATGACGGTCACGCTCGTCAGATCACCGCCAGGCCCTCGTCGGCGAGGTTGCGGACCGCGGCGTCGACAGATCGCCGGGATGCGGCGTCGAGCGACGAGGTGGGTTCGTCGGCGAGGAGCGCCTCGGACCGGTGAGCATGGTGCGGGCGAGGCAGACCCGCTGCGCCTCACCGCCCGAGAGATCACGGCCGGCGTGGTCGAGCGACAGCCCGCCGAGTCCCACGTGGCCGAGCACGTGGGTGAACCGCCGGTCGTCGCCCTCGCGCCGTGCCGCGGTCGACGATCCACGGGCACCTTCGGGGGCGTCAGCGGTCACCCGCGCAGCATGGCAGCCCCGCACCCCCGCACCCGGCGCACCGCTCGTTTTCTTGTGGCCGTGCCCCGCCCCGTAGCCTGTCGGGCGTGAGCACGACCCCGGAACACGACCTCGACGACTGGACGGCGCTCGCAGCCAAGGAGCTGCGGGGCAAGGACGTCGAGGGCCTCACCCGTGAGACGCCCGAGGGAATTGCCGTCAAGCCGTTGTACACGGCTGACGACCTCGAGGGCATCGACCACGTCGACACCCTGCCCGGCTTCGAGCCCTTCGTGCGCGGCGTCCGCGCCACGATGTACTCGAACCGCCCGTGGACCGTGCGCCAGTACGCCGGGTTCTCCACCGCCGAGGAGTCCAACGCCTTCTACCGTCGCAACCTCGCGGCCGGCCAGAAGGGCCTGTCGGTCGCCTTCGACCTCGCCACCCACCGGGGCTACGACTCCGATCACCCCCGCGTCGTCGGCGACGTCGGCAAGGCCGGCGTGGCCATCGACTCGGTCGAGGACATGAAGATCCTCTTCGACGGCATCCCCCTCGACGAGATGTCGGTGTCGATGACCATGAACGGTGCCGTCATCCCCATCCTGGCCATGTTCGTCGTGGCCGGTGAGGAGCAGGGCGTCCCGATCGACAAGCTCAGCGGCACCATCCAGAACGACATCC
>CAZGEF010000135.1:213-5858 GCA_964525005.1 uncultured Rhabdothermincola sp. | reverse complement strand
GCTGGAAGCGCGTGCGCTTCAGCATCTTCTTGTGCTTCTTCTTCCGCATGCGCTTACGGCGCTTCTTGATCAGTGAACCCATGACGGCGGGCAACCTAGCAGTGCCTTGCGACGGAACCGAAATCGCCGCTCGTCGGATCGCGGATCTCGGGGCCCCGGTGACCTCGACCGGGTCGGGCCAGCCTCGACCGGGCACGAACAGGTGGAGGGGCTCCGGGAGGAGGGATCGAACCTCCAACATCCGGCTCCAAAGGCCGGCGTTCTGCCAATTGAACTATCCCGGACCGGATGTCGAACGCCCCTGTCGCCGCGGCAAGCCGATCGGCGGACGCGCTCGCTCTGGGTCCCTAGACCATAGTGGTCGCTCCGACTAGACCTGTCCCCATGCCGACGTTGTCCGCCATCGTCCTCGCCGCGGGGGAGGGCACGCGCATGCGGTCCTCTCGCCCCAAGCCGCTGCACCTGCTGTGCGGGCGCGCCATGCTCCTCTACGTCCTCGACTCGCTGGCCGAGGTCATCGCCGAGCAGGTCGTCGTCGTCGTCGGTCACGGGGCCGAGCGAGTCACCAAGAAGCTCCAGGAGGAGGCCCCCGAGATCCACCTCGACTTCGTCGAGCAGCACGTGCAGCGCGGCACGGGCGACGCCACCAGCGTGGGGCTCACCGGCCTGCCCGACGACGACTTCGACGACGGCGAGGTCCTCGTGCTGCCCGGCGACACGCCGCTGCTGCGGCCCGACACCATCGCCGCCCTGGTGCAGCGCCACCGCGCCGCGGATGCCGGGTGCACCGTGCTCACCGCTCGGGTCGCGGACCCCACCGGCTACGGCCGTGTGGTGCGGGGGAGGGACGACCGCGTCGTGCGCGTGGTCGAGGAGTCCGACGCGTCCGACGACGAGAAGGCCATCGACGAGGTCAACACCTCCATCTACTGCTTCCGTCGGAGCCTCCTCGCTCCCGCGCTGCGCCGACTCAGCCCCGAGAACGCCCAGGGCGAGTACTACCTCACCGACGTGGTCGGGGTGCTCGCCGATGCCGGCTACCCCGTCGTGTCGGTCGTCGTCGACGACGCTGCCGAGACCCAGGGCGTCAACGACCGCGTCCAGCTCGCGGCGGCCGAGCGTGAGCTGCGTCGCCGCACCAACGAGGGTTGGCTGCGTCGGGGCGTCACCATGGTCGACCCCGACAGCACCTACATCGATGCCACCGTCGAGCTCGCCACCGATGTCACCCTCTTCCCGGGCACGATGTTGCAGGGGCGCTGCGTGATCGGTGGGGGATCCGAGCTCGGCCCGCACACCCGACTGGTCGACTGCATCGTCGGCTCGCGTGCCGTCGTCGAGAGCTCCATCGCGCGCGATGCCGAGGTGGGTGACGATGCCCGCGTCGGCCCGTTCGCCGTGCTCGAGCCGGGTTCGTCGGTCGCTTCGGGCCGGCGCACCGGTGCGTTCTACACTGCGTCGGCCGACTGACCCACTCCAGTCAGCGCCCGACCTCCTTCACCGGTGACGGGTCGCCGGCCGGGCCGGGATCTCGCCGCCGCCACCACACGCAATCCCGACCGCATCAAGTCGACCGCACCTCGTCGATCGCATCCACCGAAAGGGTCTCCGGCATGCAGGAAGTGTCCCCGATCAAGCGCTTGTACCTGGTATCGGGTCGTGCCAACCCGAACCTCTCGGGAGAGATCGCCGAAGCGCTCGGTGTCGGCCTGGGTGACGCGTCGCCCGCCGAGTTCGCGAACGGCGAGCTGCACTGCCGGTTCAGCGAGTCCATCCGCGGCACCGACGTGTTCATCATCCAGAGCCACAGCGCGTTCGACGGGGGGTCGCTCAACGACTCGATCATGGAGCAGCTGATCATGGTCGATGCCGCCAAGCGGGCGTCGGCCAAGCGCATCACCGTGGTGTGCCCGTTCTACGGCTACGGCCGCCAGGACCGGAAGTCCGAGGGACGTGAGCCCATCACGGCGAAGCTGATCGCCAACATGTTCCGGGTCGCCGGCTGCACCCGCATCATCAGCGTCGACCTGCACTCCGGCCAGATCCAAGGGTTCTTCGACGGTCCGGTGGACCACCTCACGGCCATGCCGGTGCTCGTCGACTACATGGCGACCCTGGGCGACGACCTCGTGGTCGTGTCGCCCGACGCCGGTCGGGTCAAGGTGGCCGAGCGCTACGCCCAGCAGCTGGGGGCCGACCTCGCCATCGTGCACAAGCGCCGGATCAAGGGGGCCAAGAACGAGGTCGAGGCCCGCGACGTGGTCGGCGACGTCGACGGTCGGGTCTGCGTGCTCATCGACGACATGATCGACACCGCCGGCACCATCGTCGCCGCGGCCGACCAGCTCATGGAGCACGGCGCGTCGGAGGTCTACGCCGCCGCCACGCACGGGGTGTTCAGCGGTCCGGCCATCGACCGGCTCAAGAACTCGGTCATCACCAAGGTCGTGGTCACCAACACGTTGCCGTTCCCGCCCGACAAGCAGCTCGACAAGATCGAGGTGCTTTCGGTGGCGGGCATCATCGCGGATGCCATCGACGCCGTGTTCGAGGACACGTCGGTGAGCGAGATCTTCGACGGCGCCAACCAGAGCTGAGGTGCCTCCGGCACCGGCCGCCCGGTTGGTCCGCTCCGGTGGTCCGCTTCGGTGGTCCGCTTCGGTGGTCCGCTTCGGTGGTCCGCTCCGGCACCGGGCCTGGACGGGTTGCTTTGTGTCCCGCGGGGCTGCGTCGGTAGCATGGCGGGCCGTTTGTTCTCGGCATCCGCCAGTCCAGGAGACCACCGATGGAAATCACCCTCACCGCTGAAACCGGCCGGCCCGCCGGTTCTCGCCGCTCCGGTCGCCTGCGCGCCGACGGCATGGTCCCCGGGGTCGTCTACGGCCTGGGGAGCGACGCGGTCTCGGTCACCGTCTCGTGGCCCGAGCTGCGCAAGGCGCTCGTGACCGAAGCCGGGCTCAACGCGTTGATCACCCTGGACTACGACGGCCACCAGGACCTCACCGTGGTCAAGGAGCTCCAGCGTCACCCGGTTCGTCGCAACGTCCTGCACGTCGACTTCCTGCGCGTCGATCGCGACGCCGCCATCGAGGTCGAGGTCCCGATCATCGCCCTGGGTGAGGCGAAGGACGTCGAGAGCGCCAAGGGCCTCGCCGAGCAGCACCTGCACTCGCTCACGGTGAAGGCCAAGCCGGGATCGATCCCGACCCAGTTCGAGGTCGACATCTCCGCCCTCCAGATCGGCGAGTCGATCACCGTGGCCGACATCGACCTGCCTGACGGCGTCACCACCGAGGTCGACCTCGAGTCCCCGGTCGTGTCGGGTGTGGCCACGCGCTTCACCGCGGCCGACGGCGCCGAAGAGGGCGAGAGCACCGCAGAGGGCGAAGAGGGTGGCGACACCGACGAGTCCGGTGAGGGCGAGGGCGACGGCGACTGACCTCCTCGTCGTCGGCCTGGGCAATCCCGGCGCCGAGTACGAGGGTTCACGCCACAACGTCGGCTTCGACGTCGTCGACGAGTTGGCGCGCCGTCACGGCGGTCATCTGAAGCTGGCCAAGAAGGACCGCGCCCTGGTCGACGCCGTGTCGATCGGGCCGTCCCGTGTGGTGCTCGCCGCGCCGGTCACCTACATGAACGAGTCGGGTCAGGCCGTGCGTCCGTTGGTCAAGCGCCTCGACCTCGAGGACCTCCACCGGCTCGTCGTGGTGCACGACGAGCTCGACCTCCCGAGCGGCCGCCTGCGGGTCAAGGTGGGTGGAGGGCTGGCCGGGCACAACGGACTGCGCTCCATCAAGGCACACCTGCACGACGACGACTTCGTCCGGATCCGCATCGGTGTCGGCAAGCCGCCCAGCAGGGAGCAGGGCGCGCACCACGTGCTCAAGAAGGTCGGCAAGGCCGATCGGGTCGTGCTCGACCAGGTGGTCGGTGCGGCGGCCGATGCCGTCGAAGTCATCCTCGCCGATGGTCCGGTCGAGGCCATGGACCGCTTCAACGGGTGGACTCCGCCCGCCTGATCTCGGGCCGACGCTCCGGCTCGCGCCTGGGCGGCGCGACCCCAACAGGTGAGGCCCGTTCAGAGCGGATCGTCCACCTCGATCTCGGGGTCGTCGTCCCGCCGGGGCGCACGTACGAACACGAACCCGATGAGGCGCTGACCGTACCTCTGGGCCGACGTCACGGCGTACGCCGAGACCGGCATGATTGACCACCGCCATGGGCGCCCATGGGGAGGGGGAGGGGGAGGGGGAGGGGGAGGGGGAGGACGAGGGGCGCGAGCACGACGGTGCAGGCGTCGATGATCCACTGGATCGCCTTGGGCCGCGGCCGATATCCCGAACTGGCAGGGAAGGTCCGTCGTATCCGACGGAGTTGGCCTGCCAGTTCGGGAGCGGGAAGGCAGCTGGTGGGTTCAGCTGGTGGGTTCAGCTGGTGGGTTCAGCTGGTGAGTTCAGTGCGGACGGGTGAGAGTGCCGGTGATCCGGAGGGCGGTCGGTCGGCCCGGCACGGGACCCGCCCGCTCGGATGCCGACCGCGACAGCTCGTAGGTGAGCGTGTCGCCGTCGGCGACGTAGCGGCGGTCGGTCGAGCCGGCGGGGTCGGCGGTGCTCGTCCCCGCGACCAGCGTCGAGTTGAGGATCAGCTCGCGGTCGTCGACGAGCCCCTCGGACACCTCGACGACACCGGTCGCCTGCGCGGCGACCAGTTCGACCGAGCCGTCGCCGAGGGAGCGCAGGAACCCCGCCTCGTCGTGGAGCGTGGTGCCGTCGGGTGCCACGGCCGTCGACCGGTAGGCGAGGGTCGGCCGCCCGACGACGGGGAGGAGCGTGAGGGTCTCGGCGAACGTGAAGGGTTCGGTGTCGGCGTGGTGGCCTTCGCCCGTGCCCGTGCCCGTCCACGTGCCCACGAAGGCCCGAATCGGGGCGAGCGCGGCCGGGAGGGGAGCTGCCGCGAGGGACGTGAGGGGACTGGCTGCGACAGCGTCGGTGGGAGCGCCTTCGCCGGCGGAGGTGACCGGCGCTGCGGCGTCGCCGGTGCCGGTCCACGTTCCTGGCGCCCGGTCGGCCTCGGTGCCGAGCAGGTGGATCCAGCGCTGCTCCTTCTGGCCGGGTCGCCGTTCGAGCTGCTGCGCGAGAGGAGCGTCGCGCGCCGCCAGCGCAGCGAGCACCCGATCGACCTCGTCGACCGAGCCGAACGCGTGCAACCGGTCGCTGCGCGACCGCAGCTCGCCCGGCGTCTGGGCACCGCGGAGCAGCAGCAGGGTGACGACCGCCCGTTCGCCGTGGTCGAGATCGAGGGCCTCGTCGAGCACCTGGCGGTACTTCTCGGTGCGGGCCCCGTGGCTGGCGTGCACGGTGCGGGCGAGCTTCGCCTCACGCAGCTCGCGCACGGCGATGTCGACCTGGGTCTCGGTCATCGTCGTCACCGGCTCGCGGCCCGTGGTCTGGTTGCACGCCGAGAGGAGCGCCTTGGGGGTGAGCGGATAGGTGGCGGGGACGGTCCGCTCCTTCTCCAGCAGCGCTCCGATCACCCGACACGCGAACGGCGAGAGCTCGACCATCGGCTCAACCTAGCCAGACCGAACCTGGCCAGACCGAACCTGGCCAGACCGAACCTGGCCAGACCGAACCTGGCCAGACCGA
>CAZGEF010000135.1:0-113 GCA_964525005.1 uncultured Rhabdothermincola sp. | reverse complement strand
ACCGCTGCCGTGCTCGGACAGCGGTGGCAGGGCGGACCGCGCCGGCGCGTGCGGTGGTTCGCCGCGCCCCGCTAGGTTCGCCCGCTGGGTCCGGATCTGCCGACGGGGCAGGC
>CAZGEF010000134.1:0-5916 GCA_964525005.1 uncultured Rhabdothermincola sp. | reverse complement strand
CGATCCCCACGAAAATCGCGAGTCCGACGGCCGGATTGCTCAGCAGTCTCCTAGGAGTCGCCGTCGACATCGTCGGGTCCCGCTGGCCAGATCGCCGGTCCCTGGCCGGGACGTGCCCGACCAGGGACCGGGGGCAGGGATGCCCCAGACATGCCCCGCCGCGCCCTGGCGGTGGCGGAACCACCAGAGACGAGGGGAGCGTACCCCGGCTTCGGGGGGCAGCCGAACGAGGGAGGTACAAGAAATTCCCGAATTCATGCAACCGGATCGTCCCCCGGAACCAAGTACATGGGTAGCGGTGGCGGAAACCGCCCGGGCCGGTGGACTATCCCCAGAAGTCCACCGGCCCACGGGGTACCGGTAGGGCGGGGTACCGGTAGGGCGGTTCAGCGGGACGGCTCCTCGTCGCGCAGCGCGAAGCGGACGCCGCCCACCATGGCGCCGACCCCACCGCCACCCCAGAAGGCGACGAAGACGGCGATGCCGAAGGACGACGACGGCGCCGAACCGGTCGCGGCGAGGGCGGCGAACACGCACACGAAGACCGTGGCGCAGGAGATGCCGACGGCGACGTAGATCTGGCGGCTGAGACCTGCCGGATCGGTGGTGGTCTCGGACAGGGATGCGGGTGGGTCGGCTTCTGATGCGGCCGGGTCGGCTTCTGGCGCCATGGCGATGGTGATCCTTCGGGTCGGAGTCGGAGTCGGAGTCGGGTCAGGTGGGGCTGGGCCCGTCGGGTGGGCGTTGGAGCCGGGGCCTGTCGGGTCGAAGGCGGTCGGGGAACGCCACGAGCCCGGGTGGTGCACCACCCGGGCTCGGTGTCGGCAGAGTGGGATCGGCGCGGGCGAACCTCGCGAGCCGTATCCCCTCGTGACCCGGTGCTTCACGACCGGGCCGCCGACGGGATGGGACGACGGCGTACCGCGTCGGGGCTACCGAGGCGTGCTGGTGGCCTCGTCGCGACGACGACGGTCGTCACGCTCGGCGCGTCGGGCCTGCTTGTCCCGACGCTTCTCGAGCACCGATCTGCCCTTCTTCCGGGTCTTTCCATCACTCATGATTCACCTCCTGGTAAAAGACAAACTGAGCGATCGCATCCGGGTCGCGGACATGCGCGACAAACCGGCAACTCCGCCATCCAAGGTGCACAACGTGAAAAGCGACGAGGTCGCGACGCCACATGGTTCCGTGACGCCCGCTGGTGCAGACGCGGCGCGATCAGTGGCGTTCGGCGGAGCGTCGATGCCAACCGCTTCAGGCCACCACGAACCGCTTCAGGCCACCACGAACCGCTTCAGGCCACCACGAACCGCTTCAGGCCACCACGAACCGCTTCAGGTAGGGAAGCGTCGCGGGTCTATGCCTGCGGCCGCGGGTCTACGCCTGCGGGGGTGCGCCGACCAAGAGCGCACACCACGATGCCGGCCGGTCCGCGGCGGGGACGACGATCCCACACATCGCGGAGGTGGCCGAGCTGCTCATGGGCGGGCACCATAGCCCGCTTCTCCGACGTTTGCTGCCATCGGTGCGCGCCTTCTTGTGAATTGGCCAGCTTGTGGGTTGGAAGGCCCGTGCGTTTGCCCGGTCGGTTCTCTGTCGCCCTTTCGCTCGCGCCATCCGGAACCGGTTCTGGTCCGGTCGCCAAACCCCGTAGCCTTGGACCCGTGACCGAGCGCTTCTACGTGACCACGCCGATCTACTACGTGAACGACGTGCCGCACATCGGCCATGCGTACACGACCGTCACCGCGGATGCGCTCGCCCGGTGGCACCGCCTGCTGGGCGAGGACGTCTTCTTCCTCACGGGAACCGACGAGCACGGGCTGAAGGTGCAGCGCTCGGCCGAGGCCAACGGGCTCACGCCGCTCGAGCAGGCCACCCGCACGAGCGCCCGGTTCCGCGACACCTGGGAGATGCTCGACATCTCCTACGACGACTTCATCCGCACCACCGAGCCTCGCCACCACACGGCCGTGCAGGCGCTGCTCCAGCGCATCTACGACAACGGCTTCATCCGCAAGGACACCTACGCCGGCTGGTACTGCGTGTCCTGCGAGGCGTACTACGCCGAGGACGACCTGACCGACGGCAACTGCCCCATCCACGACAGGCCGGTCGAGTGGTTCGAGGAGGACAACTACTTCTTCGAACTGTCGAAGTTCGAGCAGCCGCTGCTCGACCACTACGAGTCGCACCCGGGCTTCGTGCAGCCCGACGGCAAGCGCAACGAGGCCCTCGGCCTCGTCAAGCAGGGTCTCGACGACGTCTCGATCTCCCGCACCTCCATCGAGTGGGGTGTACCGGTGCCGTGGGATGTCGAGCACGTCTTCTACGTCTGGTACGACGCCCTCATCAACTACGCGACGGCCGTCGGCTTCGGCTCCGACGACGAGCGGTTCGAGGCCTGGTGGCCCGAGGTGCACCACCTCATCGGCAAGGACATCCTGCGGTTCCACTGCGTGTACTGGCCGGCGATGCTCCTCGCGGCGGGCATCGAGCCCCCCAAGAAGATCGCCGTGCACGGGTTCCTCCTCGTGGGCGGCGAGAAGATGAGCAAGACGTCGCTCAACCAGATCTTCCCCGCCGACCTCGTCGAGCAGTTCGGCGTCGACGGGTTCCGCTACCACTTCCTGCGCGACCAGTCCTTCGGGCCCGACGGCGACTTCTCCTACGAGGGCATGGTCACCCGCTACAACACAGATCTGGCGAACAACCTGGGCAACCTGCTGTCGCGGGTCGCCACCGTGGTCGGCAAGAAGTGCGACGGGATCGGTCCGGCTCCGTCACCCGACAGCCCGCTCGCCACCCTCGCCGCCGAGGCCTACGCCGAGGCCGCGGAGCAGTGGGCGGCCATCGCGCCGTCCCGCGCGCTCGAAGCCACCTGGCGGCTCGTCCGCGAGACCAACGGCTACCTCGAGGACAACGAGCCCTGGAAGATGGAGCCGGGTCCCGAGCTCGACACCGTGATGGGCGACGCGCTCGAGGTGCTGCGCATCGTCGCCGTGGTGGGCAGCCCTGCCATCCCCTCGGTCAGCCAGTCGCTGTGGGAGCGCATCGGGCTGAGCGGGACGGTCGCCGACCAGCGCCTGCCCGATGCCGCGGCCTGGGGCGGCTACCCCGGTGGGCTTCCCGTGGTGAAGGGCGACGCGCTCTTCCCTCGCATCCAGAGCTGAGCGGGATGGCCCCGATGACCGACCCCGGCGATCGTCCGAACGCCGTCACCTGGACCGATGCCCACTGCCACCTGGACCCCGGTCCCGCGGCCGCCGAGGCGGTCGCCGCCGCTCGCGAGGCCGGTGTCACCCGGCTGATCGACGTGGGCTGCGATGTCGCCGGAAGCCGGGCGGCCATCGGCGTGGCCGCCGAGCACGAGGGCGTGTGGGCCACCGCCGGTGTGCACCCCCACGACGCCGCGGGAGGCATCGACGGGCTCGAGGATCTGCTCGGCGAGCCGAAGGTCGTCGCCGTAGGGGAGTGCGGCCTCGACTACCACTACGATCACTCGCCCCGCGAGACGCAGCGGGCCGTGTTCGCGGCGCAGATCCGACTCGCGATCGAGCACGACCTCGCCCTCGTGATCCACACCCGGGAGGCATGGGAGGACACGTTCGCCATCTTCGGCAGCGAGGGCGTACCGCCCCGGTCCGTCTTCCACTGCTTCACCGGCGGTCCCGCCGAGGCCGAGCGGGGGCTAGCCCTGGGGGTGAGCCTCTCGTTCAGCGGGATCGTCACGTTCAAGACGGCGCCCGAGGTCCGCGATGCCGCGTTCATCTGCCCGCTCGACCGCCTGCTCATCGAGACGGATGCCCCCTACCTCGCCCCGGTGCCTTACCGGGGGAAGCGGAACCACCCAGCCTGGGTCACCCACGTGGGTTCGCAGATCGCCGAGGTGCGCGGTCGGCCCGTGGAGGAGGTGGCGGCCGCGACCGTCGCCAACACGGATCGGCTCTTCCGCCTGCCGCCAGCCACGTCCACGTCGGTGCGCTGAGCGGAACACCCCCGTTCTGGCGTCGATCTTGTCCGGTTGCCGACGCCGACGCACGCAATTTCGGTGTTCCGGCGTTTCGGTGGGCGGTGTTTCCGGTGCTTCGACGTGGGTATGTGCCATCCACATGACGTGTGTCACAGCGAGATGACAAAAGTTGCGGTCTGGTTACAGCAACCCTAGGTTGCTCTGGCCGTCGGGCGGAGTAGCACCAAGGCCGACGCGCTCATCTTCTGTATGACCGCACCCTCCACCACGCAGTCCAAGCGTCGCAAGCTGTTCGGGGCCCTCGCCGGGGCCGTCCTGCTGCCGGCCCTCGTGGCGCTCGCCGTGCCGGACGGTTCGCCCGAGACCGAGATCGCCACGATCCCGATCGCGGCCGAGACCGAGATCTCGGCCGCCCCGTCGTCCACGACGACGACCGAGGCGCCCACGACGACGACCGAGGCGCTCACCACGACGACGGCCGTGCCGACCACGACGACGGCCGTGCCGGCCACGACGACACCGCCCACCACGGTCCCGAAGACCCAGGCCGCCACCTACGTCGCGCCCACCACCACGACCACGGCGGCGCCCGTCTACGTACCGCCCCCGCCGCCCGCTCCGGCGCCGCCGGTCGGCGATCAGAGCGAGTGGGCGTTCCTGGCGTGCGTCAAGCAGCGCGAGTCCGGTGGGAACTACAGCATCGTCTCGTCCAACGGCCTGTGGCACGGCGCCTACCAGTTCGCGATCAGCAGCTGGAACGCGACGGCCCAGCACGCGGGACGCCCCGACCTCGTCGGTGTGCTGCCCAGCCAGGCTTCGCCGGCCGACCAGGACGCCATGGCCCTCGCCCTCTACCGCTGGCAGGGCAAGGCCCCCTGGGGTGGCTACTGCTGATCGCCGGCGTGATCGCTGGCGACGTCTTCCGTGCGACGCACCCGCTCGACGTCGTCGAAGCAGCCAGACTCATCCGGTGACCCTGGGACGTGGCGACATCGCTGACCTGCTGGCCCGGCACGGCCTGACCCCGAGCCGCGCCCTCGGGCAGAACTTCGTGGCCGACCCGAACACCGTGCGGCGCATCGTCGAGCTGGCCGGCGTGGGTGCCGGCGACCCCGTCGTGGAGATCGGTCCCGGCCTCGGCTCGCTCACGCTCGCCCTGTGCGATGCCGGTGCCGACGTGACCGCGATCGAGGTCGACCGGCACCTCGTCCCCGTGCTGGAGGAGGTCACGGCCGCGACGACGGCCCGCATCGTGCACGCCGATGCCATGGCCATCGATTGGGACGACCTGCTCGCGGGGCACGATTCGTGGACCGTGGTGGCCAACCTCCCGTACAACGTGGCGACGCCCCTCGTGCTCGACCTCCTCGACGACGTTCCGGCCATCACCGGCATGCTGGTGATGGTGCAGCGAGAGGTGGGGGAGCGCTTCGCCGCCCCGCCGGGCGACAAGACCTACGGCATCCCCTCGGTGAAGGTGGCGTACCACGGGCGCGCCGAAGTCGTCGGGCGGGTGCCGCCCACGGTGTTCATCCCGCAGCCGAAGGTCGACTCCGTGCTGGTGCGCATCGTCCGGGCCGATCAGCCGGCCGTCGACGTCGACCCCGAGACGCTGTTCGGTCTGGTGCGCACGGCGTTCGGCCAGCGCCGCAAGATGCTGCGTCGTTCGCTGGCCGGGGTGGTACCGCCCGAGGCGTTCGACATCTCCGGGGTCGATCCGCAGGCGCGCCCCGAGCAGCTCGACATCGGTTCATGGGGCCGCCTGGCCCGAGCGATGACCTGACCGAGCGATGACCTGACCGAGCGATGACCTGACCGAGCGATGACCTGACCCGAGCTACCTCGTTCGTGTCGAACTGGCAGGCCATCTCCGTCGTATGCGACGGGTTCTCCCAGCCAGTTCGGCCCGACGACGGAACTGGCAGGCCAAGTCCGTCGTATGC
>CAZGEF010000133.1:0-5940 GCA_964525005.1 uncultured Rhabdothermincola sp. | reverse complement strand
CACTTTCCGCGGATGCGCGGCGACCATCACCTCACCCAACCGGTGGATCCAGGCTGAGAGGCCCACCTCGCGGCGGGCCTCTCAGCCGTTCGGCTCGCCCGGCTCACTTCGGCCGCGTCGCGTGGCGAGCACGGCCCCGCCGCCGGCGGCGGCCACGACGAGGATCCCCGCCAGGATCCACCCGATCGGAGTCGACCCGTCGCTGTCCGGTGCGACGACCACCTCCGTGGTCGTCGTCGGCGCACCACCCTGGTCGGCGAGCGCGGGGTCGGGTGCCGCCACGTCGTTCAGGAAGACGGGGTTGGCGATCACGGTGGGCACGTCGGTGCCGGGGAAGCTCGTCGTGTCGAGCACCTCGGCACCCCAGAACGTCCCGAGCGGACCTTCGCCGGCTACGCGGGTGAGCGCGACGGCGTGGGTGAACTCGTCGGACGGCACCGACACCCGCTCGACCTCGACCCCGTTGCTGCGGATGGCGAGCTCCTGGCCGGCACCGCCGCGCACCGTCACGGTCATCTCGGCCGCGTCGGCCACCAGCGTGTCGCCGAACATGGCGGTCGTGCCGTCGGGCGCCTCGGCGGTGAGCTCCATGGTCGGGCTGTCCTGCCCGTTGCCCCGCACGTAGGCGTGGCCCCGGCGGAGCGCCTCGTCGACCGCCGGCCGGCTGAGCGACCGGGCGTAGACCTCGGTGCTGGTCGATCCGTATCCATCTCCGGACTTGCTGTCGGACCCGGACACCGCGGTGAGCCGGTTGCCCGCCCGCAGCTCGGACTCCCACAGCTCGACGGCGGTGCGCACGAAGGGGTTCGCTGCCGTGTTGCCACCGGCCTCGACGATCGAGCCCTCGGTCACGATCTCGATGAGCTCGACGTGGCCGAGGTCGACCTGGTCGACGAGCTCGTTGAAGCATCCCCGGCACGCGGAGCCGAACGTGTCGGGTGGGAAGATCGTCGGGTGGGCGATCGACACGAGCGCACCGTCGTCGTCGGCCGGTCCGACGATGTCGTCGATCGCGATGCCGTCGTAGCCGACGCGGTGCTCGACGACCGAGGGGGTCTCGGACAGGACGACGAAGTGGCCGAAGTAGGTGATCACCTCGCGGCCGGGCCAGATGAGCACGTCGGGGTTCGCCCGCTGGGTGACGCCGAGCGTGGGCCAGTGGGCCGGTGTGACGTACTCGGTGATCGGGATGATGTCGAGACCCGCCGCCCTCGCGGCGGCGACGGACTCGTCGGCGGAGGGGCCGTCGGGGCTGCTGTGGTAGCCGTGCAGGTGGAAGTCGCCCGAGTACCAGCCGGCCTCGTCGCGGGCCACCCAGGTGGGGTCGACCGGGTCGTCGGTCGGTGCGGTCCCGGCGTCGCCGGGGGTGCACCGCAGCTCCACCCGCCACCCGATGGGCTCGTCGACCGCGGCGTACCCCAGCTCGATGTGCCAGGTGCCGGGGTCCACCGATCCGTCCACCACCGTTCGGCCGCTGTTGCCCGCTTCGACCACCAGGGGTGCCGTGTCGTCGTCCAGGCGGCCTTGCCTACTGCCGGCCCATGCCCGGAACGCGTCGGGTCCGCGGGTGCCGTCCTGGTCCCACACGCCGAGGTCGATGACGCCGCCCTCGCCCGGAGCTCCGCCCGGCGGCTCCCACTCGTAGCCGATCTCGATGCGGGCGGTTCCCGCCGGGACGTCGAACGGGAACAGCTCGTAGGTCTTCGCCTGCTCGGGCGTGGCGGTGCCGGTGATCGTCGAGAGGGCGGCACCGCACGAGGTGGCGGCGGACGGTTCGGTCTGCGCGCCGCCGGGAACCGCCGTCGTGAGTCCCACGACGACGAGGCCCAGGGTCGCCCCGAGGGTTCCGACGATCAGACGAGGTGCCCGACGGTCGGACCGGTCCGCCTGGTCCGCCTGGTCCGCCTGGTCCGTTCGGTCCGTTCGGTCCGTTCGGTCCGTTCGGTCCGTTCGCTGGTCGGGAGCCCCGGGCGCGGTCGGGTCCACGTCAGGCTCGGCGTCGGACGGCGACGAGGACCGCGCCGCCGGCGATCAGGCCGACGGCGATCACGGTGAGGGTCAGGGCGTCGCGCGAACCGGTCGCCGGCAGCGTCCCGTGGCCCGTGACGACATCGGAGGCCGGGACGGGGCCTGGTGTCGGGACGTCGACGCGGAAGTCGTGGCTGGCCGTCGCGGTGTTCGCGTCGAGGGCCGATGCCGCGATGTCCACGTCGAGCACCTGGGTGGTGGGGAGGTCGGCGGGCACGACCGCCGTGGCCGTGAAGGCCGAGGCCGTGTCGACCCCCAGTTGCGCTTTGGTGCACGACGAGCCCGAGCACGACCAGCTCGCGTCACCCGTGAGGGTGACGGCACCGCCGGCGAAGTGCACGTCGACCGAGGCGCTCCCCGCGATCTGCGGACCCCGGTTGTCGACCTCGAAGGTGACCGACACCGTCTGGCCGGGCACGGCGGTGTCGGGTCCGTCGAGGCCGGTCACGACGAGGCCGGCCTCGAGGTCGTAGCGGAGGAGCCGGTGCTGGTTCGTCGAGAGCCAGAGCTCACCGGACCGGCCGGTTGCGACGTCGTAGAAGATGGGGCAGCTCTCTTGCGGGTCGATCGTCGCCGCGCACTGCCGGGTCGACGATCCTGCTCCCATGGCACCGCCCGGGAGTCGCTCGACCAGTGACGTCGGGCCGGTGACAGTACCGAGTCGACTGCCGATGAAGCCGCCGTACCAGGCGTTGCCGTCGGGTCCGTTGGTGATGCCCCGGTTCGGGTGGAACGTGCCGACCGTCGTGGCCGTGCCATCGGTGGTCATCGCGCCGACCGATGCCCCCTCGAGCGTGGCGAACAGCAGCTCGGTGGGCGACGAGCTGAGGGAGACCGCGTCCGATGCGGGGGGCAGGGGGTGGAACTCCACGGTTCCGTCGGCTGCGACACGGGCAAGCCCGTAGGTGCGCGAGCCGAGCTGCTCACCGGGTTGCGACGCGCTGACCCAGACCGCGCCGTCGGGCCCGGTGGTCAGGTCGTAGTCCATGTCCGGGTCGGCTCCGGTCCCGATGGGGATCTGCGTGATGGCACCCGTGGCGGGATCGAGCCGGCCGATGCTGCCGGTGGCCTCCTCCGTGAACCAGATCGCCGCGTCCGGGCCGACGATGATGTTGGACGGCGCGGCGCCGGGTGTGAGCGGGTGGACGGTGAACTCGCCGGAGGTGGGGTCGAGGGTGCCGATGGCGTCACCTCGGTAGTCGGCGAACCAGATCTGCCCGTCGTGGTCGACGGCCAACCCGATCGGCGCCGATCCCGCCACCGGGATGGTGAACAGGTCGATCGCGCCCGTCTCGGGGTCGAGCCGGCCGATCCGACCCGCCCAGTAGTCGGAGAACCACACGTCGCCGTCCCGGTCCACGAGCACATCGGCGGCGTCGACGCCGGCGGGGAGCTCGACGCCGGTGAACGACGTGTCGCCGAAGGAGAGCGCAGCGATGCGGCCGGATCCGCTGGCGGCGAACCACACCGCGTCACCCGAGGTCGCGATGCCGGCGACGCCGATCTGCGAGGTGACCAGGCTGTACGCGGTGGTCGACCCGGCCGGGGTGATCTGACCGATCAGCGCGGAGCCCGAGGAATGGACTCCGGTCTCGTTGATGGTGGCCCAGATGCTGCCGTCGGGGCCGGCGGTGATCGCCGCGACCCGGAAGCCGTCGTCGTCGAGCGCGACGGGTTCGATCGTGCCGTCGAGGTCGACGAAGAGGACCGCGGCGATGCCGTCGAGGGCGACGGCGATGCGCCCGTCCGAGGTCGCGGCCACGTCGCCGGGGATCGATCCGGGGACGGCCGTGGGGTAGGTGGTCACCACCCCGGCGGGCGTCACGCGGGCGATCTCGTCCGCGGCCGAGAGGCCGACCCACAGGTTGCCGTCGGCGCCTGCGGCGATGCCGATCGGCTGGCTGTCGGCCGCGGGCAACGGGTGCATCGTGATGGTGCCCGAGGTCGTGACCGAACCGACGCGTCCGAGCTTCGGGTCGGTGAACCAGAGGTTGCCGTCCGGGCCGTTCGTGATGGACCACGCCGCGCCGTCGTCGGGGATCGGGTACTCGGCGATCGATCCGGACGCCGGGTCGAGCGCCCCGATCTTGAGGCCGTCGGTCTCGGCGAACCACACGCGCCCGTCGGGTCCGATGGCGATGCCGTTCACGTACGCGGACGGCGTGGGGACGGGGAACGAGGTCGTCGTCCCGGTCGCGGGGTCGAGTCGGTCGATCGTGTTCGCGCCCTGCAACGTGGACCACACCACCCCCGAGGGGTCGACGGCGACGTCCTTGGGGTGCGACGTGTCCCCGACGGTCCACTCGGTCACGACCCAGTCGGCATCGGGGACCGGTGCCGCGCTGCTGACGGAGGCGCCTCCGACGATGAGCAGCGAGGCGACGAGCGCCAGGGCCCCGCCGATCAGCGCCGTCCGTTCGACCAGACCTCTTCCCATGCGTGCATCCTCCTCGTGTCGGCGACGTTCGTGTCGGCGACGTTCGTGTCAGCCCCGTCCTCCCGGCCACGGCCCACGTCGCTCGCCAGCGGTAGGAACCGTAACCGGCGGCACGGGTTCACCTGAAGGATCCGACGCGGTCGACCGGCTGGCCGGAACCGGGCGCGCGGCGGGTGCGCCGCCCCGGCCCCCCACCCGTCGGAGTGTGATCGGGGGACGCCGTCGCCGTAGTCTCGGACGGCACGATCGCATCCGAGTCCGGCGGCCGGTCCTGTGGACCGCCCCTGGGAACACGAGTTGGGAAGACGAATGGCCGACACCGACCACACGATCATCTACACCTACACCGACGAGGCGCCCGCGCTGGCGACCGGTTCGTTCCTGCCCATCATCGAGACGTTCGCCGGGGCGGCGGGCGTCGGCGTGGAGACCCGCGACATCTCCCTCGCCGCTCGCGTGCTGGCGGCTTTCCCCGAGGCGCTGGAGGAGAGCCAGCGGGTGTCCGACGACCTCGCCGAGCTCGGCGCGCTGGTCAAGCAGCCCGAGGCCAACGTCATCAAGCTGCCCAACATCTCGGCGTCGCTCCCGCAGCTCAACGCGACCATCGAGGAGCTGCGCAGCAGCGGTCGCCTCGTGCCGTACTACCCCGAGGAGCCGACCACCGACGAGGAGCGCGACATCAAGGCGCGCTACGACAAGATCAAGGGCTCGGCGGTCAACCCGGTCCTGCGCGAGGGCAACTCCGATCGCCGCGCGCCGGCCTCGGTCAAGCAGTACGCCCGCAACCACCCCCACTCGATGGGCGCGTGGTCCGCGGACTCGAAGACCCACGTCTCCCACATGGCGGGCGGCGACTTCTACGCCAACGAGCAGTCGGTCACCCTCGCCGCCGACGACACCCTGCGCATCGAGCTGGTCCCCACCTCGGGCGACACGATCGTGCTGAAGGAGTCGCTCCCGGTGCTCGCCGGTGAGGTCGTCGACGCCACCACCCTGAGCGTCGAGGCGCTGCGCGAGTTCCTCGATGCCCAGATCGCCGAGGCCAAGGCCCAGGGCGTGCTGTTCTCCGTGCACCTCAAGGCCACCATGATGAAGGTCTCCGACCCGATCATCTTCGGTCACGTCGTGCGGGCGTACTTCGCCGACGTGTTCGCCAAGCACGGCGCCACCTTCGACGCCATCGGTGCCGACCCCAACAACGGCCTCGGCGACGTCCTCGCCAAGGTGGAGGCCATCAGCGAACCGGCCCGCAGCGAGATCCTCGCCGACATCGACGCCGCGCTGGCGTCGGGCCCGCCGCTCGCCATGGTGGACTCCGACAACGGCATCACCAACCTCCACGTCCCGAGCGACGTCATCATCGACGCCTCGATGCCGGCCATGATCCGCACCAGCGGCCAGATGTGGAACGCCGAGGGCCACCAGCAGGACACCAAGTGCGTCATCCCCGACACCAGCTACGCCGGTGTCTACGA
>CAZGEF010000132.1:0-6021 GCA_964525005.1 uncultured Rhabdothermincola sp. | reverse complement strand
AACCCAACTGGGAACTACTCGCCACCGTCACACCCCGCTGAAACGCGAAGCGCCATTTTCCCGGCAGGTTCGCCTGGGACAGATACGCCGCGGCGCGGCGCAGCACCTCGTTCTCCTGCTCGAGCAGCCGGTTGCGCCTCTTGAGCTCTCGTAGCTCGGCCTGCTCGGCGGTCGTCGGGCCCGTCTTGATGCCGTCGTCGCGGTCGGCGCGGGCCAGCCAGTTCGTCAGGCACGACTCGGTGATCCCGAAGTCCGCAGCGATGTCCTTGATCCGCACACCGGGCTCACGGTTGCGGGCGACCCGGATCACGTCCTCGCGGAACTCCCGGGGATAGGGCTTGGGCATGGTGAACATCCTTCCAGCAGCACCTCTCGGCACCACAGATCAGATGTCACCTCGCCGCGCGGCAGTCCCAGTACCTAGGCGACCTCGACGACCGCCTCGGCAACAGACTCTCCGCGCCGGTTCCAGTCGGGCGAGGCAGTGACCCTCGAGAGGGGATCGCAGCGGTCGTGCACGCCGCCCTTGGATCATGGCGCCCGCAAAGGTGGACCCATCCGCACGATTCCCGCAAACCCAAGACGGGCCACCGCGGCCTCTTCCAGCACACAGCTACGTTGCCACCGTGAACCGCCGACGCTCAGTGCTTGTGCTCGCTGCCGCGATCGTGATCGTCGCCCTCGTTGTGTTCGTCGTCGCAGGGGAGAGCCTGCAGCGTTCGGACGCGCCGGGGCTGGTCATCGCTGGGGCCGGGTTGGGGGTCGCTCTTGTGACCCTGTGGTTCGTTGTGCCAACACCAGCCCGGGTGATCGTTGATCGGCAGGATGAGCTGCAGCTCACCGACCTGATCTTCTACTTGTACGAGGACGGAGCACTCGGCAAGGTCCCGAGGGCCATCCTGCTCCAACTCCACATGGCGGTCGCGAACGTGGGCGGTCGAAAGGCGGTGGTTTCTCGGGTTCGCATCGACCGGCTGGTCAACGACGAGGGCGAGGAGGTGGTGCTGCCGGGTGTACCCCAGCAGATCCGTGCCGCTGAGTACCGGCAACGAACGGGGTGGCGAAACCACGAGCGCTACTTCGAGAACGAGACGTCGGGGGGCCCCTGGGTGCTCGCGTCCGACGATGTCATCACGCTGCGTTTTCGGTTTCGACGGGGACTGACATGGGAGCCCGCCGAAGACCTCGACCACCTCCGAGCCTATGCAGATGCTCTTCGGTCACCGATCCGGCGAGCTGAGGGCACTGTGACCTGGAGACAGGGCGGGTCTGTCAGGCATGACCAGTTTCAAGCACGGCTCGAGACAAAGCAGCAGGCTGAGTACACCACGGCGCTCGATGCCCTCACGGAGCACTTCACGACGCGACCTGATGTTCCTCCCCGTCCGATACATCTCGAGTAGCAACTCGCCAGAGGAGTCAGCAGGAGAACCCGGTCCTTTCTCATAGAGAGTCGAGGCTCGCAGGAGCAGGGCTGCCGGGAGGGGGGCCATTGCCTCGACCCAGACTCGACGCAGGGGCTCAGAGCCGCGCGTCGATGAAGTAGCGGCCTGGACCGGCAAGACGGACCCCATGCCGCTCGATGTCGAGCAGTAGACCTTCACCGGACGCGAGGCCACCGGCGAGATCGGCATGGTCGTACTCGAGGACACGGGTGTCGTTTCCAGTCCACGCCGTCGCAGCCCGTTCCAGATCTGCGATCTGGGCAGACCACAGGTCGTCGTCGGCACCATCGGGTCGGACGACGAACAGGTCGATGTCGCTGTCGGGTGTCATCCGACCCGACGCGGCTGAACCAAACAAGGCGGCGTAGCGGGCCTGCACAGGCCACGCCCTGAGCGCGTCTCGGAGGCGCGCGACCAGAGCGTCCTTCTGGCAGGCAAGCGCAATGACTGCCGGCGCAGCGAGATGTTCTCGGTTCAACTGGTAGAGCAGCGCGTTGCCGGCGCGCCGGCGCAACAGGATCCCCTGGTCACCGAGGCGCCGCATCGCTTTGCGGACACCCTCAACGGAGTACTCCCCGACGAGGGCCTGGACCTGAGGTGGGGTGAACTCGGCGTCGGCCCGTGCGACGACCGCGAGCACGTCACCGTCGAGCGTGGGCGTCACCACCCGTAGGGGACGGTCGATCTGCATACCAACAATTCTACGTGTACCCGGACAATTGTTGGCACGGCGGAGCACCACCGGCAACCCGCTTGCAGGTGTCCACACGCTCGCCTCGATGCACCCGTGGCGCGTCAGAAGTTTTCTGGGTGGGGAACGATCCGGCGTTGAAGTGTCGTGGAGTAGGCATGACTGACATAGCTGACCGACCAGGCTCCGACATGACCGACCCGCACGCGAGCATCGACGACGACCTCGGGTGGACGTCACCTGAGATGTACCCGCGGGTCCACAACCTGTCGGCTGCCTTCATGTACAAGGCGATCGTGCGACCGTCGGTCCCTGAACAGCCCGAGTACGTGACGGTCCGCATCCCACGAGGGGACGTGGGCCTAGAGGTCGCCGTCGCCCAGTGGAACATGTTGTGGGAGGCGGGCCAGTTCCGGAGGAGGATGTTCAGCGAGGACGACCTTCCTGGCGTTCTGGGACGGGTCGCTGACCGAGGCGACGTGAACGTGGTGTTCGTGCCCCGCACGCAGAGCCGCTACTACGAGTACGCGCCGCTGTTCCATCTGCTGCCCCGTGCATCGGTCCAGCGGCACGGTCTCCCGCTCCTGCGTGGCGGACAGTGGCCGTACTTGATGGCTCACCGCGACGACACGCAGGGCCTGCCGGTCGACTTCGAGGCGCGGCTTGCCCGGGCGTGGGCTGGGCAGGTGTGGAAGCACTTGATGCCCGCGTCGAAGATGCGGGGTTTCACCCAGACAGATCCGATCAAGTTGCTGGCGCACAACCTCGACTTCTGGTTGCCGCCGGTCACCGAGGTGATGCAAGACATCCTGCGTGAGCTCCCCGAGGTCGACAACGGCATCGTGGACGTAGCGCCGCCCCTCGAGGACGGATCCATTCTGGAGGGCGCCACCATGGCGAACCCGCGCATGGGTTCGGAGCTTTGGGCTGGCGAGGCTGAGGCGGAGGAGGTGACCGCCTGGGTTGTCGAACAGGCCGACGCTGACGGCCGGCTTCGCGGGATCCTGGATGCGGTCCGATCGAACCGCGTGCAGGACGACTTCTCCGACCATTGGAGCTTCGCCCGCGAGGACTTCGAGCGGAAGCTCCATCGCAAGCGATCGAAGGTGAAGGTGCGTTTCGTGGAGCTCACCGAAACGATCCCGGTCCAGGGCCCAGACACAGAAGTGGTCGGCCAGACCGTTGTCGCTGACTTCCTCGCGCTGCTCGATCAACGGGATCGCCAGATCGTCGTGCTGCTGAACAGCGGGACCACCAAGCTCACCGATGCGGCGGACATCCTCGGCTACAGCAACCACAGCGCCGTCTCGAAGCGCTTGGTGAGGATCCGCACCGAGGCCGCGAAGTTCTTCGACGAGAACTGAGCCCCAAGCGCGGCCCGGTCCCCGAACCTGCGATCCGTCCGTTCAGCCCCGGTCGCCTGCAGAGCGGTCGTGCGTCGACGGGCGAACGTCGTGAGGTGCTATCCGCGTGCTGCTAGAGATGTCCAGATGAGCTTCAACCACCCCGAGGAACGCCGCCGTTGCTCCGTGTGTGAGCACGAGTGGTTCGCCGAAAAGTGGACCAAGGTGCAGGCGACACCACCGGTCGTTCCGCCTGGACTGACCGCTCGCATGCAGGCGGCAGCGACGACGTCGATTCACGGGGATCGCCTGTCTCGTCATCGGGCGTGGAGGTATTGCCCCTCCTGTGGATCCTCGAAGGTCAAGACCATCAAGGGCCGAGGGTCTCGATCACCGAAAGCGGTCGGTCAGGTGCAGGCCACCCCGCCAGCACCGTCGGGGCCGATCCTCGCCCCGCCGGCAGGGTGGTACGCGGATCCCGAAGTTCCGAGCCAGCTCCGTTGGTGGGACGGGGCCCAGTGGACCGACTCGGTCGCAGCTTCGCCCGACCCCCAGCATCGTTCCTGACCCGGACGGTGCGCTCAACACCTGCTCGGTGGTTGGCGGGGCAGCGACAGCCACGGAACTCGGCTGGCGACGACCAACCGATAAGCGAGCCCCGACCAATCGGCTACGAAGGGGCGCGTCCCATGGGCGACCAGCGCCGGCAACCCGCTTGTAGCTGTCACAGGGCATCTGCATGGTGTGCAGGTGACCTCACGACCTGACCGGCCGCCCCTCCTGCCCTCGGAGCGCTACCGCTTCCGCAGACTCACCGACACCGAGATGACTCACCTGTGCGGCCTGGCACGCAAGGGCAGCACCGGGCCATCGAAGGCGCTCGATGCCCTGTGGGCGCTCATCCTCCTCGAGGTGCTCGACATCGACGTGGCAACGAACCCGACCGCGAGGGCTCCCGGTTGGGCCGCGGACTACAGCATCGCCGAGGACCAGTACGACACCCTGACCGCCGCAGTCCTAGAGGAGAGGGGTCTGCACGAGCGTGAGGCCGCTCGGGTGGCGGCGGGTTGGTGGAACTACGCCCCCAGCACCTACGAACCCGACGACCAGTGACATCCCACAAGCTGCTCGTTACCGCCCTGCGAAATCCAGGCGGCATTGCCATCGGGGCCGGGGACGATGGGTGCCATGCCCGTCCTTGATGCACCCGCGGTCGCCCTGGTCGGTGACTCCCACGGCGCGCTCGGATGGGCGCAGCGGGTCGTGCGCCGCGCCGCGGCGGACGGTGTCCACCATCTCATCCAGCTCGGCGACTTCGGGTACTGGCCGAAGAAGGCGGCCGGTCGGCACTTCCTCGACGAGCTCGACCGTGAACTCGAACGGGCTGGCTCACACCTGTGGTGGCTGCGCGGCAACCACGAAGACCAGCACGCTCTGCTGAGCCTCGCACCGGGCGACGATGGTCTGGTCCCAATCAGCGACCGGATCCGCTGGATCCCCGACGGGACCGTCATCGACTGGTCAGGCCGCCGCGTCCTCGTCCTCGGCGGTGCACCCTCCATCGACGCTGACGAGCGCGACGAAGGCGTCGACTGGTTTCCAACCGAGATTCTCTCCGAGGCAGCGGTCCGGGCGGCGCTCGCCGCGGGGCCCGTTGATGTGGTCCTGTCCCACGACTGCCCCGCCGGCGTCGACCTCGGTCGGCTCACCGACTGGGGCCCCGGCGACAACCACCGTGCCCTGCTCGCCAAGATCGCCGCCTCAGCCCGACCGCGACTGTGGGCGCACGGCCACTACCACCGGTCACGAACCAGCGAGGCCGTCTTCGCCGGGCGGCGATGCCAGGTCGAATCGTTGGGGAGCAACCACCAACACGACTCGGTCATCTACCTGCACCCGGACCTGACCGTCACCCGACCCTCCGCCAAGATCCGACGTACCAAGCGCCTCCACGAGCGCGAGTGGTGAGGGTGACCTTGTGGTCGTCAGCCGCGCCACCACCGCTGACGGCCTGGTCACCATCAGCGCGCCGACGTCAACTGAACCTGTGCGAACATGCCAACGCTCGGGCACCATGTTCCGGTTGAGAGAGTTGGGTGGAAGGTGGACGCTGTGAACCTTTCCGCGATGCAGGAATTGTTCGACGAAGCGTCCCCGGAGGCTGCACACCTGGTGTGCACCATCCTCCGCCAGGACCGTGACTACCGGCTGTGGAACTCACAGATCGGGCCGGCGTTGACCCAGCGGCAGATCGCGTCCCATGATGTGGTGGAAGTGAGGGTGTGACCCTCGGTGTTCCGCGGCGCAGGTTACGCGGCGGTGAGTTCGTTGGGTGTGGGGCTGGTGGTCACCTCCTTGGCGGGCTCGTCGATGAGGGCCATGGAGCCTTCGGAGAGGTAGCGGCGGTCGGTGGCTTGCCATTCGTCGTGTTGGTCGACGAGCACGGCCCCGACGAGGCGGATGACTGAGTCGTCGTCGGGGAAGATGCCCACGACGTTCGAGCGGCGCTTGATCTCCTTGTTGATGCGCTCGAGCGGGTTCG
>CAZGEF010000131.1:0-6037 GCA_964525005.1 uncultured Rhabdothermincola sp. | reverse complement strand
GACGTGGCAGTCGTCGGGATCCCCGACACCGAGTGGGGCGAGCGGGTCGTGGCCGCCGCGGTGCTCGAGCCGGGCGTCGAGCTGGACGAGGGCGCGGCGCGCGACCACGTGCGGGCCAAGCTCCGATCCACGAAGGCGCCCGAGCGCATCGTGGTGCGTGACGAGCTGCCGTACAACGAGACGGGCAAGCTCCTGCGGAGGGTGCTGCGCGAAGAGCTCGCGACCGCCCTGAACGAAGACCGCTGAACGACGAGATCCGTCGGTTGCGCCCGTCGCGACCGACCACAACGGGGGAGACCGATCTGCCATGAGCGAGCCGACGAGCGATGTCATCGTCATAACCGGGGCCGGAGGCATGGGCGCCGCCATCCTGCGTCGCATCGGGTCGGGGGCGACCGTCGTGCTTGCCGACCTCGACCAGGACCTGCTCGATCGAGAGGTCGGTGTCGCGACCACGCTGGGCTACGACGTGGTCTCGCACGTCGTCGACGTGTCCGATCGCTCGTCGGTCGAGGCGCTCGCGGCCGAGGCGGCCGAACGGGGCCGGGTCGTCACGCTCGTGCACACCGCGGGGCTGTCCCCGGTTCAGGCGTCGCCCGCCGCGATCGCCCGTGTCGACCTGCTGGGCACGGCGTTGGTGCTCGACGCCTTCGAGCAGGTGATCGCGCCCGGCGGCGCAGGGGTCGTCATCGCGTCGATGGCCGGGTCGATGCTGGCACTCGGCGACGAGCTCGAGGCGCAGCTGGCGTGGACGCCCACCGACGGGCTGCTCGACCTGCCCGCGCTCGCCCCCGATGTGCTGACCGACTCCGGGATGGCCTACGTCACGGCCAAGCGGGGCAACCAGCTCCGCGTGCAGGTGGCATCGGTGGCGTGGGGCCGGCGGGGTGCACGGATCAACGCCATCTCACCGGGGATCATCTCCACCCCGATGGGAGCCGAGGAGCTCGCCGGGCCCAACGGCGATGGCATGCGCTCGATGATCGCCGCGGGCGGGCGCGGCCGGGTCGGAACCCCAGAGGACATCGCGGCGGCGGTCGAGTTCCTCGTCGGTCGCCAGGCCGACTTCATCACGGGCACCAACCTGCTCGTCGACGGCGGTGTGGTCGCCGCCGTGGTCACGCCCCGGCCCTGAGCCTTCAGCTTCGGGCCTTCAGCTCCCGGCCGTCAGCTCCCGGGGCCTCGGCTTCGGGTGAGCTCGACGATCTCGAGGACGTCGTCGTGCTTGGTCGCCTCGTCGATGGGTTGGCCGCACACCGGCTGCGGCAGTCGACCGGTGTGCACGACGGTGGCTGACCAGGTCGTCGTGCCGTCGGTGACCGAGGCCCGCCACCGGTCGTCACCGTCGGGGGCGACCTCCGCGGCGCGGGCACGGTCGAGCCACGACCAGCCGGTCTCGAAGAACGCCTCGGCCTCGACCAACTGCGCGGCCGGGTGGTCGATGCCGGCTGAACCCCGGTAGTGGTCGCGCAGCTCGGTGGGGCCGATCGAGCGGCTCACGATCGACTGGAGGAGGTCGTCGTCGAGCCAGGCCCATGCCGTGCCCTCGGGGAGGACGAGCGCGGTGGGAGCGAAGCGGTGCCCACCCAGGTGGCTCGTGCGCAGGGCGGCGATGCCGTTGGCCACCGCGTGGGTCGCCGAGACCGTGCCGAGCGAACCGCAACACCGGTCGCGCTTGCCGTGGGCGCAGACGAGGACCTCGGTGCGGTCGGTGGGCGCGGTGTTGTCCCACAGGCCGCGCACGGTGTTGGGCAGGACGTCGACCGGAGCGGTGGCCTCGACGCGCTCGAAGCCGGTGAACGCCGAGCTCGAACCCGATCCCGAACCGGTTCGTCGGTAGAGCACGAGCTTGACGGCGTCGCCGCCGTCGCGAGGCGCTTCGGGATCGCGTGCCGGGACGATCCCCTGGATGCGGATGCCCAGATCCTGGGCGACGGGGACGAGGTCATCGAGCAGCGGGTGGTCCTCGATGCTCTTGGGCCACGGCTGCGGGACCTCGACGAGCAGTGCGGCGGTGAACGACGCGGCCGTTGCGCCGACGGGTGTGCCCATCCCGCGGGCGACGACGGTGCACCGCAGGTCGACGGGAACCTCGTGGGTGTCTGCAGCAGTCACGCAGCTTCCTCTCCGTCGCTCGTCCCGGTACAGGTGGTCGCCCCGCACGATACGGCGCTCGGGGTTCAGGGTGCGACGGCGCAGCGGCCGAGCTCCGGTGACGCGTGCTCGGTTGTCGGGCTCATCATCAACCTTTTGGTTGACAACGCCAGACACCGGGCGTATCGTCAGCCTTCGTCAACCGAAGGGTTGACAATTGTTCGCAGTCCGACGAGCAGCCCGAGCACCTGGAGGAGCACGAGATGGCCGCAGACGCGCTGTCCCGAGCGTTCTCGGCGTTGGCCGATCCCACGAGGCGCGACCTCGTGGCCCGGCTCGCCGAAGGCGACGCGACGGTGAACGAGCTGGCCGCGCCCTACGACATGAGCGTGCAGGCCGTCTCCAAGCACCTCCGCGTGCTGGAGGACTCCGGACTGGTGAGCCGGCCGGGTGATGCCGCCCGCAAGCCGGTGCACCTCGAAGCGGAGGTGTTCGACCTCATGACCAAGTGGATCGAGCGCTACCGGCGTCTGGCCGAGGAGCGCTACCGGCGGTTGGACGACGTCCTCGCCGCGCTGCCCGACGGCATCGAGCCGATGCCACCCGCCGCCACCCCATGACGGGATCCCTCACGACCGACCACGCCACAGGCGAACCGAGCTGAGCTCGAGAGAGCACAAGGAGCAAGCCATGACCACCACCCACGAGACCGAGATCGTCGTCGATCCGAAGGTCCCCGCCGTGCGGATCATCCGCGAGTTCGACGCCACGCCCGACAAGGTGTTCCGGGCCCACGCCGACCCCGAGCTCGTCGCCCGGTGGCTCGGGCCGCGCGACCTCGAGATGGAGGTCGATCACTTCGATTGCCGAACCGGCGGGTCGTACCGCTACCTGCACAAGCGCGGTGACGAGGTCTACGGCTTCTTCGGCAGCTTCCACGTCGTGCGACCGGCGACCGAGATCGTCCAGACCTTCACCTTCGAGGGCGTGCCCGACCAGGTGGCGTTGGAGAAGCTCACGTTGATCGACCTCGGCGATGGTCGCACGCGCCTCGAAGCCATCTCGCTCGTCGACAGCTTCGAGGCCCGCGACGCCTTCGTCGCATCGGGCATGGAGGACGGCATCGTCGAAGGGTACGAACGCCTCGACGAGCTGTTGGATCGGCAAGCCGGCGAGTCGTGAGCGACACGGGGGAGCGGGCGATGGCGGACCGCTATCGCACCGTCGCCGCCGGCTTCACCACCCGAGTGGAAGGGGTCGACGGTGCCGACTGGGAGCGCCCGGCCCCGTGCGTGGGTTGGGTGGCCCGAGACGTGATCGACCACCTGGTCGAGTGGATCCCGTCCTTCCTCGCCGCCGCCGGTGGTCCGGTGCTCGTGCCCGGCCCCGCCGTCGCCGACGACCCGGTCGGGGCGTGGCGCAACCTCGACGAGCAGATCCAGGCGCTGCTCGACGACCCCGTCCGCTCGGCCGAGGAGATCGAGCACCCCCGTGCGGGGCGTCATCGGCTCGACGACGCCATCGGGATGTTCTTCCTCGGCGACGTCCTCATCCACACCTGGGACCTGGCCCGCGCCACGGGCCAGGACGAGCAGCTCGACCCCGACGAGGTACACCGGGCGCTCGTCGCCATGGAGCCGATCGCCGACCTGTTGGCGGCCAGTGATCAGTACGGCCCCAGGGTGCAGGTGACCGACGGCGCCGACGAACAGACCCGGCTCCTGGCCGTCAGCGGCCGTCGAGCCTGACGGCACGTCGTTACGCTGCGTGTCTCATGGCCACCATGGCGCAGGTCCAGAAGATCGCCGGGGAGCTCCCCGAGGTGACGGTGGGGGAGAAGTACGGCCGACGGACGTGGTTCGTGGGCAAGAAGTCGTTCGTGTGGGAGCGCCCCTTCACCAAGGCCGACCTCAAGCGCTTCGGCGACGACACCCCGCCCGACGGTGACATCATCGGCATCGTCGTCGACGACCTCGACGAGAAGGAGGTGGCGCTCGCCGCCGGGATCCCCGGCGTGTTCACCATCCCGCACTTCGACGGCTACGCCGCCGTCCTCGTCCAGCTCGAGGCCATCCGCGTGCCGCAGCTCCGCGAGCTCATCACCGACGCCTGGCTGGCCGCGGCCCCCGACACGTTGGCAAGCGAGTTCCTCGACGGCTGATCGGTGTGGACCTGCCCGAGCATGGCGCTCAGGCTGTTGGTTCGAGCAGTCGGAAGCCCTGTTGCTCGAAGTCCGCGTCGTAGGCGAACGCCGTGTCGATGCCTTCACGGCGCATCAGCACGAACGACGTCCAGTCGACGAGGCTCACCGTGCGCCGACCAGCGGCCAGCAGAGACGTTGTCGCTTGGTCGTGGAGGTCGGGTCCAACCCATTCGATGTCGAGGAGGGGAACGATGTCGTCGACCAGGTCGCGCACAGCGTCGAGTCCGAGGCGGTTCTGAACCAGGGCGATGCTCTCGACGATGGCGAAGCTGTGGGTGACGTAGCGGGCCTCGGAGCGAAGCCGGTGCGTGACCAGGTCTTCGAAGATCGTCACCGCCGCGCGGTGGTTCTCGTCGTCGGCGTCGAGCAAGGCGAACAAGGCCGACGTGTCGACGAGCACCGCGCTGGGGTGGGTCGACGTCACGAGCCGAACGCTTCCACGAGCGCGTCGTCGTGCCGCTCGCTCGTGTCGGTGAACCCCGACCGGTAGCGCCCGAGCGCCTGGCGGGCGCGTTCGGCGTGTCGTTCGAGCCGCTCCTGCTCCAGGAGCAGGTCGAGGGCGTCACGCATCAGTGCCGCCTGTGACCGTTTGCGGACCGCGGCGAGCCGCCGCAGCCCCTCCGCCTGTTGCTCGGTCATGGAGATCTGGGTCCGGATCACGACACCATGATAACAGTGATCAATGTTATGCCATCACAGATGTGCCGTCCGATAGGTTCGTCGGCCGGTACGAGTCGTCGTGGATCGGCGGGCCGGAAGTCACCGGCAATTTGGAGTGTGGTGGTTGGGGGTTCATCCGGTGACCGGGCGGACCGAAGCGTCAGACCAACCAAAGGTTCAACCGATTCGGACCCCCGAAGTGACCCGGCACGCCCCGTGCCGGGTCATTGCCGCGTCTCAGGCACGCGGCGCAGGAGGCGGCGCGAAGGGTTCGGACGGGGCGACGTCGCGCAGCGACGGATACTCGGTCAACGGATCCAGAAAGGTGTCGGACCATCGCTCGGCGTGGCCTTCGGCGGCGAGCCGGTAGTAGAGGATCCGCCTCGTGCCCGCCGACGTGTTCCCGCCGGTGTTGTGTCCGAGCAGGAAGTGGGCGAGCAACAGGTCGCCGCGCGTGGCGAGGACGGGTTCGCCGGGGCCGAACCACGCGGGAGGATCGAGCATGATGGCGTGCCCGCTCACGGCCTTGAGCACCTCGATGCCGCGCTCCCGGAAGAGCTGCTGGTGGCCTCGGTGGGAGCCGGGCCAAACCCAGAGGTTGCCCTGCTCGGGCATCGACTCGTCGGACAGGAAGATCGCCGCCAGCATCGTGAACGAGGCGATCTCCTCGTCGGGGCGATGGCCGTCGATGTGCGGGGCGCCCGGGCGATGGGGGTACGGCGGGATGTTCAGGGCGACCTGGATGTGGTCGAACGCGTGATCCAGGTGGTGGGGGCTGACGAGCTCGTCTGCGAGGTCCAGCGCACCTGAGTCGCGCAACGCGGTGTCGGCCATCGGCAGCTGATCTGGCGGGAGGAAAGAGAAGTGCGGGCCGACGGTCCCGGGTGGAGCCGGCAACTCGGCGATGAGCGCGTCGATCTCAGCGTCGACCGAGCGCAGTCGCAACTCGTCGACGACGCCCGGCACCAACAGGTAGCCGTCGGTCGCGAACTGGCGGCGCTGGTCGTCGGTCAGCATCGTCCGATCCTAGGACTGTGCTGAGCAATCGACTTTGGTGGCCTGGGTCGGGATGAGCCGTGG
>CAZGEF010000130.1:0-6114 GCA_964525005.1 uncultured Rhabdothermincola sp. | reverse complement strand
GTTGGTGATCGAGACATCGTCGTCGGTCGCGGGGCCTCCGCCAGCAACGAAGGCCGCCAGCTCACCTGGGCCATAGACACGCTTCACCGGAGCCATGGGATCAAGGCTACCTGCCTGCGGTCGACGGTCGATCTCGTGGGGCCCTTCACAGGAGGATCTGCAAGGCCGAGCGGATGGGTTCTGTCGCTCTCGGACCCATCTCAGCGGAGAGGGCGAGTAGCTGGGATGGCTGAGTGCCAGGTCGGCGAAGCCAACGCTTGAGCGCCTCGACCGCTTGCTCGCTGCCCTCCAGGTGGCGGAGACGGAAGGCATCGCAGATCGAGCGCTCCGCGGAATACAGCCCGATTCGGTAGCCGGCGCCGACATCGAGGTCTACTCGACCCAGATCGAAGGTCTTCGGGTCGAACTGGTGCCAGGTGATCGGAGCCGACGTAGCGGGTGCCCGCGTTCCTCGTGGAAGAGTCAGGTCGATCGACGCCGGGATCTCGTCGGCCAGGTCGTGGCGGGCAAGGGCACTGGTGAGGCAGATGGTCGCCCGCTCGGAGCGAAACGCGACCTCGATGAGGTCCGGATCGGCGTCCAGCGTGGTCGTGCTGAAGAGCCCGCGCCCGATCTTCTCGATCGCTCCTTCAGCGCTCAACCTACGAATCTGCCGATCCGACAGCCCATGCCGGCGGGCGTCCATGTAGCTGAACAGCTCCGGGAGTTCTGATGGAAGGGCGGTGGTACCCATGGAGGAAACCGTACTCAGATACCCTGCGACTGACGATAGTTTCCGTCGCAGGTCGCTCCTGCCCCGCCCCCGGTCAGCGAACGGCTTGGAGGCGGGCGTTCACGAGCGCCAGGTCGAACTCGTGTGGGTCGACCGGGCGTCCGACCCACCGGCTGAGGTGCTCGTGCTCCTCGTGGGTGGGGTCGGCGAGCACTGCGAGCAGGTGCTCGTAGCCCCACGAGCCGCCGACGTCCTCGGGCGGACATGCGTTGGCGCCGTCGAGGCAGACGGCGAACTTCAGGCCCTTCGGCATCCGCCACACGCGGTGGACGGTGATCTCGTGCTCCCACGAGTCGCCGAAGTCGTAGTCGTAGGTGAAGCGCTCGCTGGCCCCGACCGCGGTGACGACGGTGAAGTCCTTCTCATGCAACTCATCGTCGGGGTAGTCGTCGAACTGCATCCCGTAGCGGTCACCGCCGATCGCGAACGCGTGGAGGTGGCAGTCCTCCCACCCCATCGCCGCTTGGAACATCCGGTGCAGCTTGTCGAGCCGAACGCTCCCCGGAACGAGAAGCCGACGCCAGACCCGCGGATCAACCTCGCGCAGCTCGATGCTGCAGTCGACGACGGCCTGACCGGGAGGGATGGGCATCACCGAACCCTAGGAGCAGGCTCGTTACGGAAGGCAGCGGCGGACACCAAGCTCAAGGCGGGCCACCAGGTGCACCGATCGCGTCGGCGCGGTCGAGCGCGGCGCGGAGGATGAAGTCCGGCACTGACTCACCGACCTCGTCGGCCGCTTGCCGGAGCCAGCTGTGCTCCTCTACTCCGACAGGGAGCCTGATGGTGGTGCGATCGACCGTCGCAGAGTCGTCCCTGCGCTTGGCGGAAGATCCGCTGTATCGGCCGCGCAACTCGCTGAGCCGGCGGCGGACTGCGTCCTTCGGCATCTTCGCCAGGTTCAGCGGTGGGTCGAGCGCTTCGAGGACACCAGTCTCCAGGCCATCGAGGGCGTCAGCGTCCTGGACCGGAACCGCGATGACCCGGAGGTGCTCGTGCATCCACCTGGTGAGGTGGTCCTCGTCGATCTCGTCGAACCTGCTCTGCTCGGCGAGGATCGAACCGAGGCTGCGACGGAAGGTCGAGAACTCGTGGCGCGCTCCGAGGTGCATCCCGCTGAGGCGTCCCCAGAGGGTGTTGGTCGAGCGGCGGCCGCTTCGAGTTCGAGTAGCGCCAGCCAGCCCGGCGTAGATGAGCCCAGGAGTGACGGTCTCGCCGAGCCCGTCGGACAGGTGCCGAGCGCCTTCGACGTCGACCCACCAGGAGTAAAGCCCGGGCGCGTCCAGCCCGGCGGGCCCTCGATCGTTCAGCTCGACCGGGCTCAGCGAACAGGACCCGTCCCGAAGCGCTCGCACCAGATCTCGGACCTCGTCGGGTCGATGGACCTCATCTCGCGGACCGGCCGATCCCTGTAAAGGGACCACCGGCCCGTACCAGGCCAGGCGCTCCCCCATCGTGAGGCCTTCCAAGGGCTCGACGACCGTGGCGCCAGCGTCGGTCAAGAGCTTCCTGATGGCCTTGACGTAGGCAGCGCCAGCGTGGACCTCGACCCGCTTCGAGGTGAGGTCGCCGAGGACGTTGGCGAGGTCCTCGACCACGCTCGCACCCCACGCGACCCGGTAGCCGCGATCGGTCGAACCCAGGCGGAGCTCGTACGGTTCGATGACCCGGGACGGCTCCACGAGGCCGTGCTCCGCTGAGAGCACGAACCACGGCACCCCGTTGGCCTCTGCGTACGCCCGCTCCTTGCGGAAGAGCGGCGAGGTGTAGAGGTCTCTCGCCGGCGCTGGCCGATCGAGCTTCGACTTCACGCACCCGACGAGCAGTACGTCCGCGGGTTCGCCATCGACGCCCGCATACTCGGGGTGGCTCCGGCGGATGGAACGAGCGGGCCGCCCTGCCGGGTCCCGCCGGACGAAGGTCACCGACTCGCCGACCCGCACCCCCGTCGTGGTGAAACCCGGCCACCCTCTCCGGTCACCCTTCCAGAACGCGGCGTGGTCGTAGGCGGACCGTGGGAGCCCGCCCACGAGCCGATCGAGCACTGACCAGTCCATCGTGAGCTCGCCGTCGACCTCGGCGAGCATCCGGCGCAGGGGCGACCAGTCAGCCATCGCCGAGCCCCGACCTGCGAGCGGCTGCGGGACCATCTGCCGTGTGCACCGAGCCGTAGTCCCAGCTGGGCCACTCGGCGACCGACGTGATCGAGGCAACGTGATCGCGCACGGCTTCGGGAACGGGACCGCCGTCGAGCCCGAGGACCATGGTGGGCTGTCGCATCAGATCTTCATCGATGAGCACCTCGACCACCTCCTCTGTGTGCGGGTCGACCTCGACTCGGATCGTGGTCGAGAAGTAGGCGTAGAGCGAACCGTCTTCCACCGTGGGCATCATCGCCTCCGATCGCAGCGGGCCAGACGATCGCTCGAGATCGTGCCCCGCTCGAGCGACCATGTCGCGATGGATCCTTCGCCTCGCCGGTACCGGTTCACCATCACGGTGGACGTGGAGCCCGACCACCCCGCGTACGACGACCCCAAGTGGGTCGCCGACGCCGCTTGGGGCTCCCTCACCAACGAGTACAGCCTTCGAGCCATGTACGAATCGATCGAGGAACTCGCCGTGGACGATCCGATCTGATCGATCACAGGCCGAGCTCCCACGCTGGCCACGACGTCTCATCGGCGATCGCGGCGACTCGGGCGAGCAGCTGGGCCGCATCCTCTCCCTCAGCTCCACCGAGGACCTCGACAGGCCCCTCCGCTCGCTCGTCGTCGACCTTCACCGAGAGCACCGCACCATCGACCTCGTCGACCTCGACGTGGACCGGGACGTTGAACACCAGCGTGATCGCCATGCCCCCATCATGACCAGCCGGTGTGACATCGCGCAGGGTTCGGAGCCGAGAATGCGGGTCAGTACCCGAAGAGGCAAAGCCCCCGGACGTTCGTGTAGTTGCCCTCCTCGAAGAAGGTCCGCAAACGGCGCTCCACCGTGACGTACTCCCGGCGGGGAGACATCGTCGGGTTCTGGCGAAGCTCCCGCGGGACCATCAGAAACAGGTAGTCCGCATGGGCGCAGATGTGGCACTTCCAGAAGTCCAGGAGGTCCATGTTGTTGATGGTGGTCTTGCCGCGCTCAACCTCCAGGAGGATGCCAGTCGCTCCCAGGGGCATGAAGTAGTCCGGCCGAAGTGCGCTGGTGTACTCCCGGAAGAGCCCCTTCGACTCGTCCCTGAAGCCCAGTTCGCGTGCCTCGGCGAGAAACACGTTCTGGATGTCGGCGCTGGAGCGTCCTGGCTGATTCGCCAGGACGATGTTGGCCATGGCATCCGGCTCGCGGAGGTGATCTAGGAGCCGATCGGCGACGTCAATCACGGCCCTGTGTTCGGGGCTGCCGACATATCCAACCTGGAAGAAGTCGACCCGCTCCACCTACGGGAGCTCAGTCGATCGAACATGAGCTCGCAAGTCGGCTATCTAGGAGGCACAGCCTCTCGTCCCCGATTACAGGCGACCAGGAGCACGCGAAGCAGGCTGGTCAGCCGATCTCCAGCTCATGGGTACCCATGTAGGCATCGCCGGTGAGATCGACCAGGAGATCGAGCAGCTCGGTGCCGATCTCGTGGAGGGCGCCCTCGATCTCGGGCTCGGCTCCGACCTCAACGTCGAAGAGCACGTCGCCCGCCGACGAACGCACCAACCGAATCCGGAGGACCGTCAACCAGTCCTCGTTCCTCCAGCCATGAACCTCGACGACGCCTGCACCAGGCAGCACAGCGCTCACCTCAGCCATGGCCAGACGCTCGGTGAGACCCGCCAGGAGTTCGGCGTCTTCGGTGAATCGGGTCAGGGCCAAATCGAACTCGGCCCTCAGGTCTGACTCGTCCAGTCGATCAACCATCCGATCCTCCTCGATGTCGGCCCGTGCCGACAGCGCTGCTTCCACCGATCGTCCCCGCGGCGTGTGACATCGCCGGTCGGGCCTAGCCACTCCCCTGTGTCAGAGCGATAGCCCTGATGCCTCGCGCTCGGCGCCTCGACGGTTGATACCGAGGGTTCGGTCGAGGTCGTGGATGGCTCGATTGGCGGCATAGAAGGTGATCGGGTACTCGTCGTTGCCGAGCGGTGGCATTGGGCCGACGAGCACGGAGCCGGCGGGGACGCCCCAGAGCGTGTGGTGTTGGGCCACGCTGCCAGCAGCCTCGATCCACTTTCCACGGGCGACCGGGTCCTCGGGGACCGGTCCAAGGTGTTCGAGGAGGCGACTGTTCGGGTCTGTCGCCGCCTGCTCGCCCCGCAATCGCGCGTCGTCGCGGAGTGCGGCCTGGACGCGCCCGGAGCTGTCATGGTCGGGACTTGCAGTCACCTTCTGACGCGTCGCGCGCTTGGCGGCTAGTTCGGCTTCGACCATCTCGGGGAGCTCGGCCAATGCCTGCTTCGATTCCTCGATGCTCGTGGGCAGATCGAGGACCTGACGTCTTGCCTGCGCGATCTCGGAGCGGTGGTGGCGACGCCGCAATGGCCGATCGTGCTCGTCGAGGGTGCGCGTCGCACTGGCGAGACAAAGCGTCTCCCGTTCGATGGACCTCGTGAGCTGCTCCCGTCGCAACGCGAGATCCGATAGCGCTCGGTCGTGCGCAGCGACCAAGCGGTCGACGTTGTCGGCGACGGCTTGGTGGCGAGCGGCTTGCTTCACCAGCGTTCGCAGCTCGGCCTCTGGTAGCGGCATCGGCCGGGATGCCCTTCCGGACTCGGCGCCGAGCCCGTGACCTCCTCGGCTGGCATCTGAACGTGGTTGCGGACGATCAAGGCGAACGGCGGTGGCGGGTTGGTCGATCCAGGTTCGAGCGACGGCTTCGGCGACGACCTCGGCTGCGGTGCGCTCATCGTTGAGGACCACGAAGGCTTCGTTGCTGGTGCGGCCGCGGGTGAGCGGGACGTAGATGCCGCGGGTGTCGGTGGGGCCGTCGAGGTAGAGGAAGGAACGGTCGACGGTGCGGCCCTGGGTGGCGTGACTCGTCTCGGCGTAGGCCAGCTCGACATCGGCAGCGACGTAGTCGGCGGGCAGGGTGACCTGTCCGGTCGGGCCGGTGGCGGTGAGCGCTCCGCTGGTGTGGACCGTCTCGACGGTCCAGTGGTCGCGGTTCTTGACCATCCGCCCTCGGTCGGTGAGCAGCGTTCGGTCGTTGCGACGGGTGGCGACCGCGTCACCGACGTGGGCTCGGCTCGGTCCGACCTTCACCGACGGGCTGTTGGCGTCGACCTCTCCAGCAGCGAAGCGGAGTTTCTGGGCGATCTCGTTGAGGACGGCGACAGCTTCTCGGGTCGGGGCCATCATCG
>CAZGEF010000129.1:0-6198 GCA_964525005.1 uncultured Rhabdothermincola sp. | reverse complement strand
CGATCTTGGGGGTGTTCTCGAGCGTCCACGACGGGTTGCCCGGGTCGATGCGCTCTGGGCTGTAGCCGAGGCTGAAGTCGGCACCGGCGGTCAGGCCGGAGCGCTCTTCGAGGATGGGCGCGACGAGGTCCTGGGTCGTACCAGGGTACGTGGTCGACTCGAGGATGACGGTGGCGCCCGCTCGGAGGTGCCCACCGACCACCCGCGCGGCGGACTCGATGAAGGAGAGATCCGGGTTTCCCTCGGTGAGCGGCGTCGGAACCGAGACGACGGCGATGTCGAAGCCGGCGAGGTCATCGTCGTGGGTCGTCGCCCGAAACCGGCCGGTGGCCACGGTGTCGTGGAGGCGGGCGTCGGAGATGTCCTCGACGGGTGAGATCCCCGTGTTGATCGCCTCGACCCGGTCGGCGTTGATGTCGAACCCGATCACCTCGTAGCCCGCTTCGACAGCCCGAACCGAGAGGGGGAGCCCCACGTAGCCCTGCCCTACCACCACTAGTCGTGTCGTCACGGCGCGAACTTAGTGCCGACCTCGCTCGGCCATGGGTGAACGCGAGGCCCCTCCTCGTTCGAGGCGGTCGATCTCGTCCGGGTCAGGTGATGCTGAGCATGCGGTCGAGGGCGACCCTGGCCCACTTGCTGGTCTCAGCGTCGACCGTGATCTGGTTCACCACGTTGCCCGCGACCAGGTTCTCGAGCACCCAGGCGAGGTGCGGCGCGTCGATGCGGAACATGGTCGAGCACGGGCACACGAGCGGATCGAGCGAGACCACCGTCTTGTCGAGCGTCTCCATGTTGAGGCGGTTGACGAGGTGGATCTCGGTGCCGACACCGATGACGGCACCCTTGGGCGCGGCCTCGATGGCCTTGATGATGAAGTCGGTCGAGCCGACCTGGTCGGCGACGGCGACGGTCTCGTGGGCGCACTCGGGGTGGACGACCACGATGCCGTCGGGGTGCTCGGCGCGGAACTGCTCGACGTGGGTCGGCGTGAACCGCTGGTGCACCGAGCAGTGACCACGCCACAGTAGGAACGTCGATTCCTTGATGGCGAGGTCGTCGAGGCCGCCCAGGTCCTTGCGCGGGTTCCACACGGCCATGTTCTGCTCGTTGAAGCCGAGCTGGTAGCCCGTGTTGCGGCCGAGGTGCTGGTCGGGGAAGAACAGGACCTGTTGACCGCCGGCACCTTTGCCGGCTCGCTCGCCGAGGTCGAGGGCCCACTCGAGGACGCCACGGGCGTTGGTCGAGGTGCACACCGCACCGCCGTGCTCGCCGACGAACGACTTCAGCGCCGCCGACGAGTTCATGTAGGTGATGGGAACCAGGCGCTCGATGTCGGTGATGCGGGCGAGGTCGTCCCACGCCTCCTCGACTTCGTCGATGTCGGCCATGTCGGCCATGGAGCATCCCGCGTTGAGGTCGGGGAGGATCACCTGCTGGTGGTCGCCGGTGAGGATGTCGGCCGACTCGGCCATGAAGTGGACACCGCAGAACACGATGCAGTCGGCCTGGTGGCGTTCCTTGGCGAGCACCGAGAGGCGGAACGAGTCGCCGCGGGCGTCGGCCCAGGCCATGACCTCGTCGCGCTGGTAGTGGTGACCGAGGATGAAGACGCGGTCGCCGAGCGTCTCTTTGGCCGCGGCGATGCGGTCGGCGAGATCCTGGGGCGTTGCCGTGGTGTACCCCTCGGGGAGGGGTGTCTGGAGCCGGATCATTTGTGGTGGGACCCCTTGCGTGGACGTGAGCTTCGATGTGACCGGTGGGGGCAGCCGGGTCGCCGCGCCACGGGGATGTCGGTCTCGAAGCTCGATATGTCGCCACAGACCCGGGTGACGTCCACGCAGTCTATGCAGATCTCGATGCGGTACGGGTCGCTCGCCGTCCCGTAGCTCGGCCGGTGGGTGAGGCCATCGATCCATGGCTCGGACGAGCGTGGGTGCCACAATCGGCAGCCATGTTGGACGATGGAGCAGTCGAGACCGAGCCGCGTTCCAACGCGGCATCGTTTGCTCGTGCGCTGGGATGGACGGGTATCGCACTGCCGTTCTTGGTCGACGGTGCGGCAGTGCTGCGGGCCAACGAGACCTGGCTCATCCATCGCCTGCCTGACGATGCGTTCTACTACTTCGAGATCGCGCGCCGGATCGGGCGTGGGGAGGGCTACACCTTCGACGGCATCAACGAGACGAACGGCTTCCACCCGTTGTGGCAGACGATGCTCGTGCCCGTCGGATGGCTCTTCCCCTCTGATGGGGCGTTCCTGCGTGCCGCCGTCCTGCTGAGCCTGGTGGCGAGCCTCGTCGCCATCTTGCTGGTCGTTCGCATCGTGTGGCGGTGCTGGGGCTCGGGCCCGGCGCTGCTGGGTGGTGTGGCAGCTGCGAATTTCGCGGTCCTTTGGGATGGCATGGAGGGTCCGGGTGTCATCCTCGCCTTGGCGCTCCTGCTCACCGTGCTGGTCTCGTTCGCGACCCGGCCCGGCCCGGGTAGAGCTGCCTTGTGCGGTGCGACCGCCGCGCTCTGCATCCTGGCTCGGTTCGACCTCATGGCGGTCGTCTGGGTGATCCCCCTCGTCGTGGCGTTGCGGGCGAGATCGGTGCGCCTCGGAGCGTGGAGCGTCGCAGGCGCGGCGTGTATCGGCCTTCCGTTCGGGGCCTACTGGCTCTCCCGGTGGGGCAGCGTGCTCACCACCAGTGCGACGGTAAAGGAGGCATCGCTCGGACGGACGATCGATCGTCGCTTCGGGGGTCGAGCCACCGGGGGCTACGCGGGCTTCGTGGTCGACACGGTGACGGGCTACATCCAGAGCGTCCTGTCACGCGTTGGCCGATCCGATCGAGCCGAGGAGAGTCCGCTCCTCGCGCTGGTGTCGGGGCTCCTCGTGGGTGTGGCTGCCATGGGGGTGGTCGTGAGCTTCTCGGCGTGGCGGGCCCGGCTCTCGAACCGGGAGCCGCTTGGGCCGACGGGCTGGGGCCTGCTCGTCCTTGCAGGGATCCTCGTCGCCAAGGCGCTCATCGATGTGGTGGTCGCCCCGCTGTGGGCTGCGGCTTGGTACTCGGCACCGCAGGTTCTGGCGGTCTCGTTCGTCTCGGGATCGCTCGTTTGGAACGCCGCGGTGTGGGTCCGAGATCGATCGCGACCGGCCAGCGTGGGGATCATCGCGCTCGTCGCTGTCGCGGTCGTGCTCAACCTGCGACCCTCGTTGGAGACACCTCAGGAGCCGCGGTTCGCCGCGTCGTGGCAGGACCAGATGGATCTCGCCGCGGAGTGGGTGGTCCTCCACGGTCCGCCCGGTCGCTACGGGGGCAACGACACAGGGCTGTTGGGGTTTCGACTCGATGGGACCCACGAGCTCGTGAACCTGGACGGTCTCGTGAACGACTACGAGTACGCGGCGTTCCTGAGCGGTGAGCCGAACATGGTCCAGAAGGCGCAGCGAAAAGGCGTCGACCTCCTCATCGGGAGGTTTCCGGACGAGATCCTGGAGGGCCCGCTCACCTGCGGAGAGATCCTCTGGGAGTCACCGGGATCGGTGCCATATGTAGATGGTCTCCGCGACCTGACCGAGGCACGGGTCTTCGTGGTGGACGTCCGCGGCTGCAGTTGACGGTGCGGACGAGGGAGCGACGGATGCCGAGGGTCGGGCGCTATCCGAGTTGGCTGGCGAGGTCGCGTGCCGTGGAGATCGCTCCGACGGGGTATGCCGTGCTCACCTGACCGAGGCGAGCGCAGACGTCACTTGGCGCTGAGGAACGGCACGAGTCGAGGACGATCACCAACGCGTCGGGTGCTGTCGAGGCCAGATCGCGGAGTTGGTCGGTCGTGGAGATCGCGACGGGAGAACGGTCGCTGTAGTAGCGGATCCAGGCGTCGGGTCGCAGCGGCTCGCCGACGTACCAGGCGGTGGTCTGCGACGCCGGGTAGTCGGCGTCGAGGAAGGCGACGGTGGTGGCATGGCCCGCGTCGATGAGGGCCCACGCATCGCGGGGGAGGACGACGAGGTTGATCAGCGCCAGGCCACCGACCAGCGCACCGAGTATGGCGGGCGCCCGACGCCCCGCATCACGGGCGAGGCGCGAGAACGCGAAGGAGAAGCCGACGGCGGTGGGGAGCAGCATCCAGTAGTTCCAGAACTGGTGACCTGCTGCCGCCTGGTGGAACAGAAGTGGATAGAGCCCGGCGATCCCCAGGGACATCGCCGCTAGGGGGCGAAGCGACCGGTCCCACAGGGCGGCGACGCAGCTACCGATCCCCACGATCGAGACGCCGAGGAGCTGCGCCAGCCAGGGGAGCTGGAACCGGACCATATCGATGACGGTGCTCTCGGTTGCCTCGGACCCCGAGCGCTGCGAGTACTTGTCGAGCAGCACGTCGAAGTCGCCGTAGACCCAGCGCGTCCAGGCGAGCGAGACGGCGAGGCCCACCACACCGCCGATGGCGAACGGAACTGCTTCGCGGATCGCGGTCCTGCGTCCCCGGATGCGGCGCGCCGCCGTGGTGACGACGCACAGCACGACCAGGACGACCGCTTGCCAGCCCGAGATCGCGGCGAGGAGGCACGCGATCGTGGTCAGCCACGCTGGAGCGGCCGGATCGTCCTCGGTCGACCGCCACTGCCGGAACCAGAGCAGCATCACGGCGACACCGAACGGGAACGAGATGACCGGTGTATCGATCATCGACCCGTAGGTGAACACCATGCCCGTGGCTCCAGTCGCGGCCGTAGCCGTGCCCGCGACGAGCGGGTCGAGCCGTGCCGCCCGGAGCAGGCGATAGAGCAGCGCGATGGCGACGAGCGTGCCGATCCACGCTCCGGCACGCGACGCCCACTCGTGGACGCCGGCGATGGTCTCGGCCAGGGCTGTCTCGATGACGATCAGGGGAGGGTGCGTGGCGTAGCGCGAGCCGTCGACACGAACGCCGCCCATGCGGGAGTCGATCGGCCCGAGCTCGCGGAGCCCCTCGGCGTTAGCCGCCCACACCGCGCCGTTGATCCCCTCGTCGGAGTCTCCGAACACGGCGCTGATGTGTCCCCAGCTGAGCAGGACGAATGCCAGTCCGACGATCAGCACGATGGCGATGCCGATCCGCGCCTCGGTGTCCGATCGGGTCGCCTTCGGGTTGCGCGTCATGTCCCGGGCCGAGAGCCGGCGTACCCCTGGAGCGGATGGGGTGTGCGGAGGGCCACCATCGAGCGGATGGTAGGTGACCGAGATCTTTGGGGTCGTGACCTTGCGGTCATCGCGCACCCGTACGATGACCGACGTGGTGACGCGCCCTCCCGCCGGGTCCATTCCTGATGTCCCCGGCTCCTACCAATTCAAGGACGGCGACGGTCGGGTCATCTACGTGGGCAAGGCCAAGAGCCTGCGGTCGCGGTTGTCGAACTACTTCCAGAACCCCCGCAACCTCCCGCCGCGCACCGCGCAGATGGTCGCCGCGGCGGAGAGCGTCGAGTGGATCCAGGTCCGCAACGACGTCGAGGCGCTCATGTTGGAGTACAGCCTCATCCAGCGCTACCAGCCCCGGTTCAACGTGCGGTTGCGCGACGACAAGAGCTACCCGTTCCTCGCCGTGACCGTGGGCGACGAGTGGCCTCGGCCCATGGTCATGCGGGGGGCCAAGCGCAAGGGCGTGCGCTACTTCGGTCCCTACGGCCACGCGTATGCCATCCGCGAGACGCTCGACCTGCTGTTGCGCACCTTCCCGGTGCGGACGTGCACCGACAACAAGTTCCAGCGCCACGAGCGGGCCGGGCGACCGTGCCTGCTGTTCCACATCGAGAAGTGCTCGGGGCCGTGCGTGGACGAGATCAGCAAGCCGGCCTACGACGTGCTCGTCGCCGAGCTCCTCGAGTTCCTCGATGGCGACACCGATCCCATCGTCGACCGGCTCGACAAGGCGATGTTCGAGGCCGCCGACGAGCTCGAGTTCGAGAAGGCGGCCCGGCTGCGCGACCGGCTCGACAGCGTGCGCAAGGCCATCGCCAAGCAGCAGATGGTGGGCGACCGTTCGGAGGACCTCGACGTCATCGGCGTCGCCGGCGACGACCTCGAAGCCGCGGTCCAGGTGTTCTACGTGCGCAAGGGCCGGGTGGTCGGGCGCAAGGGCTTCGTGCTCGACCGCGCCGAGGACCTCACCGACGGCGAGCTGATCGACCGGGTGCTCGAGTTGCTCTACGGCGACCTCCCGCCGCTCGGG
>CAZGEF010000128.1:0-6308 GCA_964525005.1 uncultured Rhabdothermincola sp. | reverse complement strand
TCCCCATGATGGAACCCTCGCGCGGAACCGAAGCACACGTGGGTAGTTTGATAGCGCAATGCGAGACCTCGGCCGAGCTCATCGAGCGGCTCGGCGCGTAGGACTCACGCAACGCACCACTTCGTACGGCACGTCTGGGTCTGGCACAAGGAGTACACGACATGGCAGAACGGGAACAGATCAAGAAGCCAGCGACCAAGACCGACGACGTCGAGGTCGAAGAAGAGGACACGTCGGCCGCCACCGAGCGAGGCGACAAGCTCAAGGCCGAGCTCGACGACCTCCTCGATGAGATCGACGACGTCCTCGAGACCAACGCCGAAGACTTCGTGAAGTCCTACGTCCAAAAGGGCGGCCAGTAGCCAGCCGGCGGCCCACCGGGACACGTCGGTGGCAGGGGAGCAGCGGCACCGGGCTGAACCGGTAACGTGCTCGCCGTGACGATGCCTCTCTTCACCGCCGGGGACGATCCCGGACCCAGCTTCGCCGGCCTCTTGCGTGCCGTCGGGGCGGTCCCGGAGGTCCCGCAATTCGACGCCCGCGACCGGATCGAGATCACGCACGGCACCACCGTCGTGGCCATCCGCTACGCCGACGGCGTGGTCATGGCCGGCGACCGCCGGGCCACCTCGGGCAATTTCATCTCGCACCGGGCCATCGAGAAGGTGTTCCCCGCCGACCGCCACAGCGGCGTCGCCATCGCTGGGGCCGCCGGGCCGGCCATGGAGATGGTCAAGCTCTTCCAGCTCCAGCTCGAGCACTACGAGAAGGTCGAGGGTTCGGCCCTCAGCCTCGAGGGCAAGGCCAACCAGCTCGGTGGCATGGTCCGCGCCAACCTGCCCGCGGCCATGCAGGGCCTCGCCGTCGTCCCGCTGTTCGCGGGCTACGACGTGCGTCGCGGCGGCGGTCGGCTCTTCGAGTACGACGTCACCGGCGGTCGCTACGAGGAGACCAAGTTCGCGGCGAGCGGCTCGGGCAGCCTGCACGCCAGCACCGTGGTCAAGCTCGGCTACCGCGAGGGTCAGTCCCGCGACGCCACCATCGACCTCGCCATCACGGCGCTGTTCGAGGCGGCCGACGAGGACTCGGCGACCGGCGGTCCCGACCTGGTTCGCGGCATCTATCCCGTCATCGCCACGATCACTGCCGCGGGCTTCGACCGGGTACCCGACGACGAGATCAGCGACCGCTTCCGGGGCCTGCTCGACACCCTCGCCGAGCGCGAGGCCGCCGTGCCGGGACTGGTCCCCGAGACGACCGACGACCGCGAAGACGACCGAAGCGACGACGCTGGAGGCACCCCGTCATGAGCATGCCGTTCTACGTCGCTCCCGAACAGGTCATGAAGGACCGGGCCGACTACGCCCGCAAGGGCATCGCCCGGGGCCGGAGCCTCGCCGCGGTCGTGTCCGACGACGGCATCGTGCTGTGCGCCGAGAACCCGTCGAGCACCCTACGCAAGATCAGCGAGATCTACGACCGCATCGCGTTCGCCGGGGTCGGCAAGTACAACGAGTTCGACCAGCTCCGCATCGCCGGCGTGCGCGCCGCCGACCTCAAGGGCTTCTCCTACAGCCGTGAGGACGTCGACGCCCGCAGCCTCGCGAACCAGTACGCCCAGATCCTCGGCCAGGTCTTCACCCACGAGATGAAGCCGATGGAGGTCGAGATCCTCGTGGCCGAGGTGGGCAACATCCCCGGTGACGACCAGCTGTTCCACATCCTCTACGACGGCACCGTCATGGACGAGACCAACACCACGGTGCTCGGCGGCGACTCCGAGGCCATCGCCACCCGGCTGACGGAGCGCTGGCAGCCCGGCCTCGACCTGGCCGAGGCGGTGCGGGTCGCGGTCGCCGCCCTCCAGGGTCCCGAGCGGGTCATCCTGCCCGAGCACCTCGAGGTGGCGTTGCTGGAGCGCGGCGGTGCCCGACGAGCGTTCCGCCGGCTCACCCAGGACGAGGTCACGATCATCCTGCCCGGCGCGTCCACGCCGGCGGACTAGACGACGACCTCACCCGGCGACGAGAACGCCAGGCGGACCCCCGGTGACGGGCAGTTGAACGAGCAGAGGATCGGCGGCGCGTCGGAAGGCACGGCAGTACGGTCCCGCGGGTGACCTCGACGACCGACAACCCGACCGGTGGACGACCGGGCCGCCCCCTCGCTGACGACGAGCTCCACCTGCTCGACCGCTATTGGCGAGCGGCGAACTACCTCACCGTCGGCCAGATCTACCTCCAGGACAACCCGCTCCTGCACGAGCCGCTGCGGCCCGACCACATCAAGCCGCGCCTCCTCGGGCACTGGGGCACCTCGACGGGGCAGAACCTGCTCTACGCGCACCTCAATCGCGTCATCGGCAACACGGGTCGGGACGTGCTCTACATCGCCGGGCCGGGTCACGGCGGTCCTGCGATCGTCGCCAACGTCTACCTGGAAGGCACCTACTCCGAGATCTACCCCGACGTCACGCAGGACGCCGAGGGGATCCAGCAGCTGTTCCGCCAGTTCTCGACGCCGGGCGGGATCCCGAGCCACGTCAGCGTGCCGACCCCCGGGTCGATCCACGAAGGTGGCGAGCTGGGCTACGCGCTCGTGCACGCGTTCGGCGCCGCGTTCGACAACCCGGATCTGGTCGTGGCGTGCGTGATCGGCGACGGCGAGGCCGAGACGGGCCCGCTCGAAGGCTCGTGGAAGGGCATCAGCTTCCTCAACCCGGCCCGCGACGGCGCCGTGCTGCCGATCCTGCACCTCAACGGCTACAAGATCTCGGGCCCCACGGTGTTCGGTCGGTCGAGCGACGAGGCGATCGCTGACCGCCTCCGTAGCCACGGCTACGCCCCGGTGTTCGTCGAGGGCGACGACCCGGACCTCGTCCACCAGGCGCTCGCGGCCGCGCTCGACGGGGCCTTCACCGACATCGGCGCCATCCAGGACCGGGCCCGCACCGAGGAGGTCACGACCAGACCGACGAGACCGACCCGACCGGCATGGCCGGCGCTCGTGCTGCGCACACCCAAGGGATGGACGGGTCCCAAGGTGGTCGACGGGACCCAGGTCGAAGGCACGTGGCGCGCCCACCAGGTGCCGGTCTCGGAGGTCCGCACCAACCCCGAGCACCTCGCGATCCTCGAAGCGTGGATGCGCAGCTACCAGCCCGACGAGCTCTTCGACGGCGACGGGCGCCTCGTCGCCGAGCTCGCGGCGCTCGCGCCGACCGGCGACAAGCGGATGGGCGCGCTCCCCGCGGCGAACGGCGGACGCGAGCTCGTGGCCCTCGACGTCCCCCCGTACGGCGACTACGCGGTCGAGGTGCCCACGCCCGGCACGGTCCGCATCGAGTCCACCCGTCGCCTCGGTGAGCTGCTGCGCGACGTATTCGTGCGCAACGCGGAGGAAGCCAACTTCCGCCTGTTCTGCCCCGACGAGACCAACTCGAACCGCCTCGGTGCGGTCTTCGAGGTCGAGAACCGGTGCTGGGTCGAGCCGGTGATCGATGGCGACGACCACCTGAGCCCCGACGGGCGGGTGATGGAGGTGTTGAGCGAGCACCTGTGCGAAGGATGGCTGGAGGCGTACCTGCTCACCGGGCGCCACGGTCTCTTTGCCAGCTATGAAGCGTTCGCCATGGTCTCGGCGTCGATGCTCGTCCAGCACAGCAAGTGGCTCGACCACGCCTCGAGGCTCCCTTGGCGCCGCAAGGTCGCCAGCCTCAACGTCCTCCTGACCTCGACCTGCTGGCGCAACGACCACAACGGGTTCAGCCATCAGGGTCCCGGACTGGTCGATGTCGTCATGTCGAAGAAGCCCGGCGTGTCGCGCATCTACCTGCCGCCTGACGCCAACTCGCTCCTCTCGGTCGCCGACCACTGCCTCCGCTCGCGGAACTACGTGAACCTGATCGTGATCGACAAGCAGCCGCAGCTGCAGTGGCTCGACGTGGAGTCGGCCCGTGAGCACTGCTCGAAGGGCAAGGGCAGGTGGGAGTGGGCCAGCACCCACGGGGGAGAGGACCCCGACATCGTGCTGGCGTGCGCCGGCGACATCGTCACCCAGGAGACGATCGCCGCGGCCGAGCTGCTGCGTGACCACGTACCCGACCTGCGGGTGCGCGTCGTCAACGTGGTCGACCTCATGAGCCTCCTGCCCGCGCAAGACCACCCGCACGGCATGGACCTGCTCGAGTTCAACGATCTGTTCACCGCGGATCGGCACGTGATCTTCGCCTTCCACGGCTACGCCCGTGGCGTCCACCAGCTCATCCACGGCCAGGGCGACACCGACCGGTTCCACGTGCGCGGCTACCGCGAGGAGGGCACGACGACGACACCGTTCGACATGGTGGTGGTCAACGGCGTCAGCCGGTTCCATCTCGTGCAGCAGGCGCTGCGCCGGGCGCGGCGGCAACCCGACGGACGGCCGGCCGAGGGGAGCGAGCACCTGCTCGACCTGTGTGCCGACAAGCTCGACGAGCACGAGCGCCATGTCCGAGAGCACCTCGAGGACCTCCCCGAGATCGCCAACTGGACCTGGACGCCCGCACGATGAGCCGAACTGTCCGATGAGCCGAACTGGCTGGGAAGACGCGTCGCATCTGGCACATGTGTCCAGCCAGTTCGGCGCTGTGGTCCGCGGATCGACACGCGGGTGAAGGTCCTCGTCGTCAACGTGGGGTCGAGCAGCCTCAAGCTGTCGCTGCTCGACCACGACGACGCCGTCCTGCGCGCCGAGAACCTCCCGGCCGACGCCCCCGACGAGGTCATCGAAGCCTTCCTCGCCGAATCGGGGCGCCCGGACGCCATCGGGCATCGGATCGTCCATGGGGGAGCCGAGCTCGACGGGCCGACACCGATCGACGGCGCGGTCCTCGAACGGCTCGACGACGCAGCCCGGCTTGCGCCGCTGCACGACCCGCCGGCCATCGCCATGGTGCGCCGGCTCCTGGACCTCCACCCCGAGGTGCCCGCCGTCGCCTGCTTCGACACCACCTTCCACCGGACCATCCGGCCCGAGCGGTCGACGTACGCCGTCCCGAAGGCGTGGCGCGACGCCGGTGTCCGCCGGTACGGGTTCCACGGGCTGAGCTACGCCTACGCGTGCCGGCGCGCCGCTCAGCTGCTCCGAGCCGCCGGCGATCGCCCGAGCCACCGACTCGTCGTCTGCCACCTCGGGGCCGGGGCCTCGGTGTGCGCCATCGCCGGAGGGCGATCGCAGGACACGACCATGGGGTTCACCCCGGTGGAAGGACTCGTCATGGCGACCCGCAGCGGCGATGTCGACCCCGGAGCGCTGATGTGGATCCAGCAACAACTCTCCCTGTCCGCATCGGCCATGGAGCAGGCGCTCAACCATGGATCGGGACTCGTCGGGCTGACGGGGACCGCCGACCTCTCCGAGGTCATCGGCTGGACGACGGCGGGCCGTGCCGAGGGAGACCCGCGCACCTTCGAGGCAGCTGCCCTGGCGATCGACGTCTACGTCACGCGGGCCGCGAAGGCGGTCGCGTCGATGGTGGTGGCGCTCGGCGGGCTCGACGCGCTGGTGTTCACGGGGGGAGTCGGCGAGCACGCGCCCGAGGTCCGGGCACGGGTGGGGGACCTGCTCCACCACCTCGGCGTCCGGCTCGGCTCGGCAAACGCCACGGTCGACGTCGACGCGCACGGCGATGCCGACATCAGCGATCCCGACGCCGCGGTCCGGACCCTGGTGATCAAGGCCCGGGAGGACCTGGAGATCGCCCGCGAGGTGCGCGCCGCGCACGACGCGACCTGATCACCACTCGCGTTCTGGCAGGCCGGGTCCGTCGTATTCGACGGGTTGTGCCTGCCAGTTCGGGCGAGACGCCGTTCTGGCAGGCCGGGTCCGTCGTATTCGACGGGTTGTCCCTGCCAGTTCGACGCTGTCGCGTTCCGGCCTCGGCGGCCGGTAGCGTGCTCGGCGTATGGATCGACGCATCTACGGCCTCGAGAACGAGTACGGCGTCACGTGCACCCTGCGCGGCCAACGCCGCCTCAGCCCCGACGAGGTCGCCCGCTACCTCTTCCGCAAGGTGGTCAGCTGGGGGCGCTCGTCCAACGTCTTCCTCGCCAACGGCGCCCGGCTCTACCTCGACGTGGGCTCGCACCCCGAGTACGCCACCCCCGAGTGCGACAACGTCTACGACCTCGTCGTCCACGACAAGGCGGGGGAGCGCATCCTCGAGCAGCTCCTGTCCAGCGCCGAGGCGCGCCTGCGCGAGGAGGGCATCCGCGGCGTCATCTACCTGTTCAAGAACAACACCGACTCGGCCGGCAACTCCTACGGCT
>CAZGEF010000127.1:0-6425 GCA_964525005.1 uncultured Rhabdothermincola sp. | reverse complement strand
ACGAGGAGCTCACCACTGCGACCGACGGTGCTCTCGCCGCTGAGCTCGCCCGTCGGGCCGGTCGGCTCCTGCTCGACCTCCGGGCGGGCTTCGAGGCCGACGGCGTGGACCCCAAGATCCGCAAGGACGAAGGCGACCGGCTCGCCAACGAACTGCTCCTCGCCGCGTTGGCCCGGTTCCGGCCTGACGACGCCGTGCTGTCCGAGGAGGCGAAGGACGACCTGACCCGACTCGAGGCCGATCGCGTCTGGATCATCGACCCGCTCGACGGCACTCGCGAGTTCAGCGAGGACGGCCGCACCGACTGGGCCGTCCACGTGGCGCTCACCCGCGGTGGCGTGCCCATCGCCGGAGCGGTCGCCCTTCCCGCGCAGGACGAGGTGCTGGGCACCGACCCCGCCGTCGTCCCGCCCTACCCCCACGACGGTCCGCTCCGCCTCGTGGTGAGCCGGACCCGACCGCCCGCCGCCGCGACCTTCCTGGCCGACGAGCTCGACGCCGAGCTCATCCCCATGGGTTCCGCCGGCGCCAAGGCCATGGCCGTGGTGCTCGGCGAGGTCGACGTGTACGCCCACAGCGGTGGCCAATACGAGTGGGACTCGTGCGCACCGGTGGCGGTCGCCGCGGCGGCGGGTCTGCACTGCTCCCGGCTCGACGGATCCCCGCTGCGCTACAACCAGCCCGATCCCTACCTCCCGGACCTGCTCATCTGTCGGCCCGAGATGGCGGGCCGGGTGCTCGCCGCCCTCGCCGACTTCGAGGCCTGATCTCGACGCGCCTGTCGCAGCCCACCTGCGGAACCTGTCGTCACGCGCTCCGACCGTCGTCACGCACCCAACTCGGCGAACTGGCTGGGAGACCTCGTCGTATACGACGGACTTGGCCTGCCAGTTCGCTACGGCGACGGCGCACGGTGGCTCGATGGTGGCTCGATGGTGGCTCCGCTCCGGCTCAGTACAGGTCCTTGGCGTAGCGCTTGGCGCTGACGAGCTGCTTGACGTAGGCCGCGGCGCGCTCCTCGCCCATGCCGCCGTGGTGAGCGATGACCTCCCGCAGCGCGATGTCGACATCGCGGGCCATGCGGGACGCGTCGCCGCACACGTAGAGGTGCGCACCCTCCTCGATCCACTTCCACAGCACCGCACCGTGCTCGCGCATGCGGTGCTGCACGTAGACCCGCTGACGCTGGTCGCGAGAGAAGGCCACGTCGACGCGGTTCAGGGTGCCGTCGGCCCGGAACGAGCCGATCTCGCCCTCGTAGAGGAAGTCCTCGGCACGGGTCTGGTCGCCGAAGAACAGCCAGTTCCGTCCCACATCGCCGCGGGCCCGCCGGTGGGCGAGGAACCCCATGAAGGGAGCGACACCTGTCCCCGGGCCGATCATCACCGCGGGCACCTCGGGATCCGCGGGCGGTCTGAAGTGCGAGGCCCGCTGCACGAAGACCGGGACCTCGGTCCCAAGATCGGCATCGGCGAGGAAGCTCGACGCGACACCCTGTCGAGGTACCCCGTGGAGGTTCTCGTACCGGACGATCGAGACCGTGAGACGCACCCGGTCCGGATCGACCAGTGGACTCGACGAGATCGAGTAGAACCTCGGCTGCAGACGTCCGAGCGTGTCGGCCCAGTCCTGGGCTGACGCCACCACGGGATGCTCGGCCACGACATCGATCGCCTGGCGTTGCCACGACCACTTCTCACGCTCGACCCGGTTGTCGGGACGGAGCAGGTAGCTCAGGTGACGGTCACCGGTGCGGTCGGCGACGAAGCGCATCAGCCGCTTCGAGAGCTGGGCGATCTCGAGGTGTCGGGTGAGGGCCTCGCCGAACGTGGCGAGGCCGTGGCCGCGGACGTCGACGACCTCCGAAGGGTCGAGTCCTGTCGTGGCGATCCACTCGTCGACCAACGAGGCGTTGTTGGCGGGCAACACGCCGAGCGCATCACCCGCCTCGTAGGGCAAGGTGTGCGCCGTCGTGTCGATCACGAGCTCGCGCACCTCCTTGGCGCTTCCCGACCCGCTGAGCAGCCGGTTGCCGACGATGCGGCCGGGCAGCGCGGTGTCCTTCGAGGTCCCGATCGACGGGGGCACGGCATGGGCGCCGGCCTCCGGGCGGGCGACCGCACCGGAACCGGCGACGGCCCCCGAACCCGCGACCGCGCCCGTGCCGGCCCCGGCGAGCGCGCTGCCGTCCGACGAACTGACCTGCGGAACGCCGCCGAGCACCGGTTCCTCCACGATGAACCGGCCGGGCACCCGGACATCACGAACACCGGGCTCCGCCGTGCCCCCCGGCGCGGGGCCCGCCCCGGACAGGTCCGACTGCGACGTGTCGGACCTCGGCGTGACGGGCACCGGGCCGTCGCCCTTCGAGGCGCCTGGCTCGGTCGGGCCGAGCGTCGTCTCACCTGGTCCCAGCGCCTCCAGCAGCGCGTCGAGCCACTCGGCGACGTCCTGGTCGTAGTCGGGTTCGCAATCGACCCGGGCCAGGAGGCGCGCGCCGCCGAGCTCGGCCAGACGTTGGTCGAGACGGCGACCATGACCGCAGAAGTCCGCGTAGTTGGAGTCGCCCAGCGCGAGCACCGCGAAGCGCAGGTCGGCGGGAAGCTTGGCGCCCGGCGCCGACAGCTCGACCCAGAGCCCCTCCCCGTTCGCCGGAGCCTCGCCGTCACCGAACGTGCTGGAGATCACGATGAGGTCGGTGTGCTCGGCGAGACCGCCGAGGGACTGCTCATCCATCTCGCGGTGGGCGAGGGCGCGGTCGGTCGCCCGGATCCGCTCGGCCACACGCCCGGCGACCCCCTCGGCGTTGCCCGTCTGCGACGCCCACAGCACGACGACCTCACGTCCGGCTGGCCCGAACCCGTTCGGCTCCCCGGCCGTCTCGGCGATCGTCACGCCGGCGCCGACGGTCCCCGAGCTCGTCCCTGCTGCCAGGCCGCGGCCAGGCTCGTGGACCGCTCCGGCAGAACCCGGCCCCGCAGCCGACTCCGGGCCGCCCGAGCGGCTGAACACCCCGGCCAACAACCCGTTCACCCATTCGGCGGCGTCGGCACCGAGGGGAGCAAGAGAGGGCACGACCGGCACCTCGCCCGAGGGCGGAACTGCCCGCAGACCTGCGACGAACCCCGCCAGGTAGCGGTGCTCGCTGACACCGAGGCCTGCAATGGTGAGCGTCGTGAGCAGGTGGTCGAGTGCGTCGATCCGTCCGAGCACACCGGCGGCGGTCGCCGGCGCAGCACCCGGGTCGGTATCGGTGCGGGCAGCCACCGACGGATCGTCTCCCTCGCGCAGATCCACGGTGCCGGGCTCGACCTCGACGACCGGGACCGCGGCCTTGACGACGGAGACCGCGCACACCTTGAACTCCGGTTGGAAGGAGATCGGATCGACCGCGTCGCTGGTGAGGGCGTTGACCGTCGTCTCGTCGTCGCCGTAGAGGTCGTTCCAGTGGAAGGGTGCGAAGCAGCAGCCCGGCTGGACGCGGTCGGTGACGACGGCCGGCAGCTCGGCACGACCACGGCGTGACGCGACCTGGACCCGATCGCCGTCGCGCACGCCGAGCACCTCGGCGTCCTCCGGGTGCAGCTCCACGAACGGTCCCGGGTTCAGCTTGTTGAGCTTGTCGACCTTGCCGGTCTTGGTGAGCGTGTGCCACTGGTGCTGGACCCGCCCCGTGTTGAGCACGAAGGGGAACTCGCCATCGGGCATCTCCGCCGGATCCGCGTGAGGGCGAGGATGGAACCGGGCACGACCCGATGCCGTGGCGAAGGCCAAGGTGGGGACCGGCCGGTCACCGCCGGACCTGGCACCGCCGGACCTGGCACCGCCGGACCTGGCACCGCCTGGCCCGTCCTGGCCTGGCCCGTCGTCCTGTCGGCGCGGGTGCTGGCTCACGCCGTCGTCGAGGTAGCGGATCGGGTTCCGGGCCGAGCCGGCCGACGACGCGGACGGCCACTGGACCGGGGTCTCGCGCAGCCGGTCGTAGGTGACACCACGGAGGTCGTAGCCCGTCGCGGGGTTCCACGCGCCACGCAGCTCGCCGAACACCTCCTCCGCCGACGTGTAGGTGAAGGCGTCGGCGAAGCCCATCTCGCAGGCGATCCGGGCGATCAGCATCCAATCCGGCAGGGCATCGCCGGGCGGGTCGACCACCCCGGGAGCCAGGGTCAGGTTGCGCTCCGAGTTCACCAGGACGCCGTCGCCCTCGGACCACATGGCGGCGGGGAGGAGCACGTCGGCGAAGCGGCTGGTCTCGGTCTCGGCGAACGCGTCCTGGACGACGACCAGCTCGGCGGCCTCGAGGCCGGCCACGACCGTCGAACGATTGGCCACCGACGCCACCGGGTTGGTGCAGATGACCCAGCACGCCTTGACCTCGCCCGCCGCCATGCGCTCGAACAGATCGACGGTGCCCGCTCCGCCCGGCACGCGGAGCGTTCCCTCCGGGATGGCCCACAGGTCCTCGACGAAGGCCCGATCGGCGTCGACCGACGTCGTGCGCTGGCCCGGTAGGCCCGGTCCCATGTAGCCCATCTCGCGCCCGCCCATGGCGTTGGGCTGCCCCGTGAGCGAGAACGGGCCCGCGCCCTCTCGGCAGATCGCACCCAGGGCGAGGTGGAGGTTGCAGATGGCGTTGGTGCTCCACGTGCCGTGGGTGCTCTGGTTGAGCCCCATCGTCCAGCACGTCATCACGTTGCGGGTCTCACCGATCCACGTTGCCGCCGTGCGGAGGTCGTCGACCGTGAGCCCGGTGATCTCCGCCACGACCTCGGGCGGGTAGTCGCCGAGAAGGGGCACGAGGTCGTCCCATCCCTCGGTGTTCGCGGCGATGAAGCCGTGGTCGACCCGACCGTCGGCCACCAGCAGGTGGAGCAGCCCGTTGAGCAGTGCCAGGTCGGTGCCCGGACGCACCGCGAGGTGGAGGTCGGCCTTGTCCGCGGTGGCGGACCGGCGCGGATCGACGACGATCAGCTTCGCCCCCTGCCGGACGCGATCCATCATGCGGAGGAACAGGATCGGGTGGCAATCGGCCATGTTCGACCCGATCACGAGGAACACGTCGGCGTGGTCGAAGTCGTCGTAAGAACCCGGAGGGCCGTCGGCACCGAGCGACAGCTTGTAGCCGGCGCCGGCCGATGCCATGCACAGCCGCGAGTTGGACTCGATCTGGTTGGTCCCGATGAAGCCCTTCACCAGCTTGTTCGCGAGGTACTGGGCCTCGATGGTCATCTGCCCGGATACGTAGAGGGCGACGGCGTCCGGGCCGTGCTCGTCGACGATCGCCCGAAGGCGCTGGGCGGTGTGGGTCACGGCGTCGTCGATCGGGAGCGGTTCGACCGGCGAGCTCCGGTCGGTGCGCACCATCGCCGCGGCGAGCCGTCCCGGCGCGGCGAGCATCTCGGCGCTCGTCGAGCCCTTGGTGCAAAGACGACCCCGATTGGCCGGGTGATCGGGGTCTCCCGTCGTCTTGACCACCTGACGGGCCCCGTGGTCGTCACGGCCGACGTGCAGGATCATGCCGCAACCCACACCGCAGTACGAGCACACCGATCTCACGGTCTCCACCGCGGCGTTGCCGGCGGGTGCCACGGGAACGCGAGCTGGGGCTGAAGCTGGGCCGCGTTCGGCCTGGCTCGCTCCTGGCGGGCTCGCCGGCGTCGGGGGGATCGGGGTCACGGGAGCGGTCGCGTCGGGCTCAGCTCGGAGCCCGGCCGCCCGGGACCGTGCCGGCCAGCACGCGTGGACGAGACGAGAGCTCCACGACGTCGTCGACCACCCGGGCCTGGAACGTCTCGACCCGGACGTCGGGGTCGTCGAGGCACTGCCCGGTGCGCAGGTCGAACCGCTGCTTGTAGAGCGGTGAGGCAACCGTGGGGACGCCCTCGGCGTCGCCCACGATGCCGCGACTCAACACGCCGGCCCCGCTGAAGGGGTCGACGGCGGCGATGGCGAACAGGTCGTCGCCCGGGAGCCGGAACACCGCGATCGCCGTCTCGTCGACGAGCGCGGCCACGCCACGATTGGGCGTGAGGCGATCGAGCGAGCAGATGGGGGTCCACGACTCGGCCGTTGCGCCCTCGCCACCGGCTGCCTCGATGGAGGTGGACCGGGCGGGGGGGATCTCGGCGACGGGGGCATCGGGGATCTCGATGAGGGTCATCACACAGGCTCCGGGATTCGTTGGCCCCGCAACCGCACGTGGGTCACGGAGGGATCGGGTACATCGGTGTTGACGAAGGACACGAAGCGGGCGGTTCGCTCCGGATCCGCAAGCGTCTCGGTCCACTCGCAGCGGTAGGCCTCGACGTGACGGGCCATGTCGGCTTCGAGCTCGGCGGCGATGCCGAGCTCGTCGTCCATGACCACCCGGCGGACGAAGTCGATGCCGCCGGGGAGCTTGCGCTGCCACGGCGCGGTGCGCTCGA
>CAZGEF010000126.1:0-6456 GCA_964525005.1 uncultured Rhabdothermincola sp. | reverse complement strand
CGAGCGTCGGCGACGCCTTCGTGGCCGAGGTCGACAAGCAGGTGCAGGAGGACGGTCCGATCTGGGAGCACAAGGCCCACCTGGTGCGCCCCGCGCTGGCCGACACCGACGGTCCGATCATGAAGTTCCGCAGGTGGTACAGCCAGTTCTACACCGAGCCGGTTGCCACCGATCAGCTCGTCTTCGTGCCGCCGGCACCGAGCGAGGCGACCTACACCCTCGTCGCCACCGGGGAGACGGCGTCGCTCAAGTACCGCGGCGCCGAAGACCAGGACTGATCACCGCCTGATCGAACTGGCTGGGAAGACGCGTCGAATCCCGACGCGTGTGTCCAGCCAGTTCGGCAACTCGTGGGTGAATCGGACGTGACCAGCGCGGACCCCGCCCGCGAGACTCTCCGGCCGTGTCGTTGAACGTCGCCGAAGCCGGCCTCCTCGTGTGCGCCGGCTTCGCGTCGGGCGCGGTGAACGCCGTCGCCGGCGGCGGCACGCTCATCACGTTCCCGGCCCTCGTCGCCGTGGGCTACTCCCCCATCAGCGCCAACGTCACGACGACGGTGGCCATGACCCCGGGGCACGTCGGCGGCTGCATCGGCTACCGCCGCGAGCTGCGGGCCCAGCCCCAGCACATGCGGGCCTACGCGCCCGCCACCGCGGCGGGCGGGCTCACGGGCGCCCTGCTGCTGATCACGACGCCCGAGAAGGCGTTCCAGCAGATCGTGCCCTTCCTGATCCTGCTCGCCTGCGGCCTGCTCGCCGCCCAGCCGGCCATCCAGCGCTGGGTCACCGGACGACCGCATGTCGGCCTGGTCCACCACCCGGCGACGCTGCACGTCGCGATGTACGTCGCGTCGATCTACGGCAGCTACTTCGGGGGCGGGCTGGGCGTGATGATGCTCGCCATCCTCGGGATCTTCGTGCACGACGCGCTCCAGAACCTCAACGCGCTGAAGACGTTCCTCATGCTCGTGGTGACGACGGCTGCCATCGTCGTGTTCATCCCTGGTGGGTCGATCCAGTGGCTGGCCGTCCTGCTCGTCGCCCCGGCCAGCCTGCTCGGCGGCTTCGCCGGGGCGTCGGTGGCGCGCCACCTCCCCGCGGCCGTCCTGCGATGGGGCATCGTCGCCCTCGGCGCCGCCGTCGCCGTGGCGCTCTTCATCCAGGGACGCTGATCGGGCCAAGAGACCGCCAATCGACGGTTCTGGCGTAGATGGCCGTTGCTCTGCGACAGCCAGCTACGCAATTTTCGGTCAAGAGGACGAGACCGGGGGCGGAACCCGGCGACCCAATCGACGGTTCTGGCGTAGATGGCCGTTACTCCACGACCGTCATCCACGCCAGAACGGAAAGAGGCCGGCCCTTTCGGCCGGCCTCTTTCCGTTCTGCTCGTCAGTCCGAGTGTCCTACGGCTTGTCTTGCCCCACGACCCACATGGCGAAGTACTGCGAGCCGCCGCCGTAGGCGTGGCCCACGCCGCGGCGCACGCCGTCCACCTGGTGCTCGCCCGCGGTGCCGCGCACCTGCATGGCGATCTCGCCGAACCGCAGCATGCCCGACGCACCGATGGGGTTCGTGCACAGCACGCCGCCGGACATGTTGACGGGGAGGTCGCCGTCGAGGGCGGTGACGCCATCCTCGACGAGCTTCCAGCCCTCGCCGGGCTCGGCGAAGCCCAGGTTCTCCAGCCACATCGGCTCGAACCAGCTGAACGGCACGTACATCTCGACGGCGTCGACGTCCCTGCGCGGGTCGGTGATGCCCGCCTGCTTGTAGACGTCGGCCGCGCACAGCGCACCGCCGAGGGGAAGGACGGTGTCGCGCTCGACGGCCAACGTGGGCTCGGACCGCATGGCCGTGCCCTGGATCCACGCCGGCTGCCGACCCTCGGCCGCGGCCGCGTCGCCCACCTTCTCGTTGCCCAGCACCAGCGCGCAGGCACCGTCGGAGCTGGGGCAGGTCTCGGCGTAGCGGATGGGGTCCCACAACATGATCGACTCCTTGATGGAGTCGAACGTGATGTCGTGCTCGTGCAGGTGGGCGTACGGGTTCTTCAGACCGTTGAGCCGGTCCTTGAGCGCCACGAGCATGCCGATGTGATCGGGAGCCTTGGCTCGGCGCATGTACGACCGGATGTGCGGCGCGAAGTAGCCCCCGGCACCGGCGTGCAGCGGCGGGGTGAACGGGATCGGCAGCGAGAGCGCCCACATGGCCTCGGACTCCGACTGCTTCTCGAAGGCCACCGTGAGCACGCGCTCGTGGATGCCGGCCTGGATGAGCTGCGCCGCCACGATGGCCGTCGAGCCGCCCACCGAACCCGCGGTGTGCACCCGGAACATGGGCTTGCCCGTGGCACCCAGGGCATCGGCCAGGAACAGCTCCGGCATCATCACGCCCTCGAAGAAGTCGGGGGCCTTGCCGATGACCACGGCGTCGATGTCGGTCCAGCTCAGCTGGGCATCGTCGAGCGCCCGCTGGGCGGCCTCGCGCACCAGTCCTGCCATGGAGACGTCACCGCGGGTTGCCTTGTGCTCGGTCTGGCCGATGCCGACGACCGCTACGCGTTCCTTACCCATCAGCTGTCTCCTTCCAGGACGGCGACCAGGTTCTGCTGGAGGCACGGCCCGCTGGTGGCATGCGCCACGCCACGATCGGCCTCACCGGCCGAGATCCGGTTGGCGACCTCGCCGATGCGGATGAGACCGGCGGTCATCAGCGGGTTGGCGCTCAGCGCTCCACCCGACGGGTTGATGGTCACGCCGTCGCCGAGCCCGATGGAGTCGGCCAGGATGAGCTCCTGGTGGGCGAACGGCGCGTGGAGCTCAGCCACGTCGACCGGTCCGTCGGCCACGCCCGCCTTCTCGGCGGCGATGCGGCTCGACTCGCTGACCGTGAGGTCGCGCAGCCCGAGGTGGATGGGCTCGACCCGGTGGTCGATGCCGCGGATCCACGCCGGACGCTCGACCTTGGAGCGGGCCACGTCACCGGCGGCGAGCACGACGGCGGCCGCCGCGTCGGTGATCGGCGGGCACAACGACGTGCGCAGCGGCGAGACGAGGTAGTCCTCCTCGAGTATGTCCGACGCCGGGCGGTCCCACTTGAGTTGGGCGTTCGGGTTGTCGAGTGCCGAACGGCGACTGCGGGCAGCGACCTCGGCGAACTGCTCCTCGGTGTAGCGGCCCGAGTCGAGCAGCGCCTGGGCCTGGAGCGCGTTGAGGCTGACCGTGTCCGGCCACAAGGGCGCGACGGCGATGGGGTCGAGCTGGCGGGTGAGCACCATGGGGAGATCCCCCGGCGACGACTTCGAGTACGAGTAGATCAGCGCGGTGTCGATCTCCCCCAACTGGAGCTTCACCCAGGCCTCGTAGAGGGCCCAGGCGCCGTCCATCTCGACGTGGCTCTCCTGGATGGGGGGCCACGGGCCGATGGCGTCGAGCGTCGACACGAAGCTGAAGCCGACACCGGCCAGGTAGTCGGTCGAGCCCGAACAGGTGAAGCCGATGTCGTCGATGGTCATGTCGACCTGGTTGAGCACCTGCTGGGTGGCAGGCATCAACATCTCTACTTCGTTCTTCTCCGTGACAGACCGCCGTGATGGCGTCTGCGCGAAGCTGATGACGGCGATGTCGCGCATCAGGCCTCTCCTCCTTCGCCGGTACGGGGGTTGCGGACGATCGCTTCGGTGGGGGCGACGCCACCGACCCAGCTGCCGAGACCGGTGCCGTGGTGCTCGCCACCGATGCGCACATCGGGATCGTCGGGTTCGCCGTTGGGGCGGAACCACTTGATGGCGCCGAGTCCCGGAGGCGCCTCGGGATCGTCGTCCCAGACCGCCTCGACCCGCAGGCCGATGCGCACGTCCTTGGCGGGGATCTCCTGGATGAGGTGCATGATCGGCATGTCGGCGCCGTCGAGCAGGATCCAACCCGACGTGTACGGCAGCTCCATCTGGGAGCCGTAGAAGGCGACGTTGACCATGCAGAACGACACGAGCGTGCCGGTGTGCTCGACCTCGACCTGCTCGCTGGTGGGCACGCCCAGCTCGGGATCGGCACCGCGCGGCGGGATGTAGACACGACCGCCCGGGGCGCGCTCACCGAGGAGCTTGCGGTCCTCGGTGGCGAGGAGGAACCGCGACAGCGCCTCACCGGGGGTGAAGGTGTAGTCCAGCTGCGCAGGCGTGCGGACGCTGCGGACCGCTTCGACGTCACGCAGGGATTCGGGGAGGGAGATCTCGGGCATCAGTCCGCCCCTCCCGCGGTCGGGCCTTCGACCACCCAGTGGGTGATGTCGTTGATGTGGCCGGTGCGCTCCTCGGCCCACACCGGGCGGACCCGGACACCGGAGGTGACCTCGCCGATCGCACCGGCAGCCACCGCGCCGAGCAGCGTGGTGTCGGCGCCGTCAGGCTTGATGAGCGCCCACGCGAAGGGCTCGTCGAGCGGGTGCTTGTCGTGCGGGGTCGTGACCCACGATGCGGTGGCGACGACGCCGGCGGGGCCGACCTCGACGATCTCGGTGAGGTCGGCCCCGCTCACGGGGTCGAACTCGGCCGGCGGGCAGATCACCCGACCGTCCTCGGCCTTGGACCCGACGAGCACCTGTTCGCGCAGACCTGTCAGGAACGCACCGATGACCGGTCCGGTCGTGCGCTTGAACGGATACTCGATGATCAGCGGAGCACTGAGCACCTTGGACTCGGCCATACATCCCCCTCGGTCGACGGCGGAAAACCAGCGGTGGAAACCAAGGTGACACTAGAACACGTTCCAATCCCGGACCAACACGCCGATTCAAGCTGACCGGAGCGCAGGTGAGGGGACAGGAGGAGGGCACGTACCGAAGCACGTGCCCTCCTTCGTCACACTTCTGCGTTGCCCTGCCGACCACCTCGTCGTCCGAGCGACGGCGGGCAGGTGCGAGCGGCGAAGCCGCTCAGGCAGGAACTCGGGGGAGGTCAGCGAGGGAGCGAAGCGACCAAGCTGACCGAGCCCGAAGACCTACAGCTCGACGACGGTGCGGATGACCTCGCCGCGCTTCATCTTGGCGATGGCGTCGTTGATGCCGTCGAGGCCGATGCGGGCCGAGATCATGCCCTCGAGGTCGAGCTTGCCGGCCTTCCACAGGCGCAACAGGCGGGTGAAGTCCGACCGCACGTCGGCCGAGCCGTAGTAGCTGCCCTGGATGCGCTTCTCGTCGAAGAACAGCTCGAACATGTTGAACTCGACCGTCTGATCGAAGCCACCGACGCCGACGACGATGACCGAACCGCCGCGGCGGGCGTTGTCGTAGGCGGCACGCACGGTAGCCGGGTAACCGATGGCCTCGAAGGCGAAGTCGAAGCCCCCGGCCTCGCCGGTGAGCTCGCCCTTGAGCTCAGCGAGGTCGTCGGGCGTGCAGGCGTGGGTGGCACCGAGGCCCTTGGCCTGCTCGAGCTTGTCGACGTTGAGGTCGACCGCCACGATGACCGCGGCGCCGGCGATCTTGCAGCCCTGGATGACCGAGATGCCCACGCCACCGCAGCCGAACACGACGCACGTGGAACCCGGCGTGACCTTGGCGGTGTTGATGGCCGCACCCACGCCGGTGGTGACCCCGCAGCCGACCAGCGACGCCACGTCGAAGGGGATGTCGTCGTCGATCTTGATGGCGGCCTGCTCGGGGACGATGAGCTCCTCGGCGAAGGTGCCGGTGCCGGCCATGCCGAACAGCTCGTCGTCACCCTCCTTGAACCGGGTGAGGCCTGCGACCGAGAACTGGATCATGACGCACAGGTGCGGCTGCTTCTGCTCGACGCAGGCGGCGCACTTCCCGCACGGGGGGCTCCACGCCACGATGACGTGGTCGCCCACGGCCAGCGTCGTGACGGCGTCACCGATCTCGGAGATGATGCCGGCGCCCTCGTGACCGGGGACGAACGGTGCACCCTGGGGCAGGCTGCCCTGCATGGCGTGCAGGTCGGAGTGGCACACCCCGGTGGCCTTGATCTGGATCTTCACGTCGTTGGGACCGACGGGCAACGTCTCGATGCCGTCGACGATCTCGAGGACCTCGTCACCGGTGTTGCGAAGCACGGCTGCGCGCATGGACTTCCCCCTGCTGGGCTGTTGTGGCCGGAAGCCGGCCGCGGTATCGGTTGTGGTTGGGCCGGTCGGCCTCGCGTCCCCTGGACCACCGAGGATGACGGCCGGCAGGTGCGTTCGCTCCTCCGGTCGGCTCCTGCGGCTGTGGCATCGACCTGGAACACGTTCTAGTCTGCTCACCCGTGCGGCGCACCTCGTGGGCGCCGCTGTCTCGCACCGGGACCGGCATCGGCACCTCAGGGGGAGGGACCGGTCCCCCGCCATCGACCGCACGACGGTCGGTGAACACCGAAGGGAACACCCAGTGATCGACAACGCCGCAGCGAACGCGTTCCAGTTCATCGACCAGGACATCCCCTGGCTGCTCGACCACTGGG
>CAZGEF010000125.1:0-6686 GCA_964525005.1 uncultured Rhabdothermincola sp. | reverse complement strand
GCGCCGCACCACGGGCAGCTCGCCGATGTCGGGAAGTGCCGACGTGTGCAGCTCGTGCACTCGCCCCCGATGAGCCCGTCGGCGTCGAAGAAGCCTTCGACCACCCAAGTTCCGGTGTCAGCTGTCCCCGTGTCTGGCATGGCCCGCAGCCTATGTCTGCGGGCACGCCAGTGCTAGGCGATCGCCCAGCAGATCACGGGCGAGTGAGCACCTGGGGACCGTCGGGGGTGATGGCGATGGTGTGCTCGAAGTGGGCGCTGAGCTCGCCGTCGGCGGTCACGACGCTCCAGTCGTCGTCGAGCAGCTCCGTCTCCGGCGTCCCCACGTTGACCATGGGCTCGACGGCGAAGACGTAGCCGTTGCGGAGCTTCATCCCGGCGCCGAGCTCCCCGAAGTTCGGCACGTCAGGCTTCTCGTGCATCGCTCGCCCGATGCCATGCCCTACGTACTCGCGCACCACCGAGAAGCCGGCTGCCTCGGCGGTGGTCTGCACGGCATGGCCGAGGTCGCCCATGCGGTTGCCGTCGACCATCTGCGCGATGCCGGCGAACAACGACGCCTCGGTGACCTCGAGGAGGCGGCGGGCCGTTTCGGTGATCTCGCCCACCCCCGCGGTGAACGCGGCGTCGCCATGCCATCCGTCGACGATGGCACCGCAGTCGATGGAGACGATGTCGCCCTCGACGAGCTCATACTCGCCCGGGATGCCGTGCACGACCATGTCGTTGGGCGATGCGCAGATCACCGCGGGATAGGGCGGGTTGCTGTAGCCGAGGAAGTTGGAGGTGGCGCCCCGTCGAGCCAGCACGTCGCGCCCGACGGCGTCGAGCTCGAGCGTGGTGACGCCGGGCCTGATGGCTCCGCGGATCTTCTCGTGCATCTCGGCCACGACGAGCCCGGCCTTGCGCATCTTGGCGATGTCGTCAGGTGACCGCTTCACGTCACACCTCGCCCGACGAACCCGGCACACCAGGCGAACTGGCTGGGGAGACGCGCCGCATATGGCACATGTGTCCAGCCAGAACGGCCGGGGTCAGCGTCCCAGCTGACCGTCGATGGCTGCGATGAGCCGGGTGGTGATCTCGTCCGGCCCACCCAGTCCATCGACGGTGATCAGGAGCCCCTTGGCGTCGAACCACTCGATGGCCGGAACGGTCTCGGCCGCGTAGGCATCGAGCCGGCGACGGATGCTCTCGGGGTTGTCGTCGGCACGGCCCCGGCCGAGCATCCGCTCCATCACGACGTCCTCGGGGACCTCGATGTGCACCGCGAGGTCCACCGCCGTGAGGCCGACAAGTGCTTCGGCCTGCACCAGGGTCCGCGGGAACCCGTCGAGCAGGAAGCCCTGCTCGACGACGTCGTCCTGGGCGAAGCGCTCCTCGATGACCGACAGCATCACGCCGTCGGGCAGGAGCTTGCCGGCGTCGATGTAGCCCTTGGCCTCGAGACCGACCGGCGTGCCCGCCTCGGCCGCAGCACGGAGCATGTCGCCGGTGGAGATGTGCGGTGCGTGGTAGTGCTCTGCCAGCTTCACGCACTGGGTGCCCTTGCCGGCGCCCTGGCGACCGAACACGACGAGACGCACGCTCATTTCAGGAACCCCTCGTAGTTGCGCATCATGAGCTGGCTGTCGATCTGCTTCATCGTCTCGAGCGCCACGCCCACCGCGATGAGGATCGAGATGCCCGACAGCGACACCTGGTTGCCGTCGTCGAGGAACTGCGTGAGCAGGAGCGGTGGCACGAGCGCCACGGCCGTGATGAACAACGCGCCCGGCAGGGTGATGCGGGACAGGACCTTGCCGAGGTACGCCTCGGTCTGCGGTCCGGGCCGGATGCCGGGGATGAACCCGCCCTGCTTGCGCAGCGTGTCCGCCTGCTTGGCCGGGTCGAAGGTGATGGCGGTGTAGAAGTAGGTGAACCCGATGATGAGGAACCCGAAGATCAAGATGTGGATCGGGTCCGCGGGGTCCTGCACGTGCTCCTCGATGAACTCCCGCACGGTGAGGCCCCAGCCCTCGGAGGGCAGGAGCCCGGCGATCAGCTGCGGCAGGTAGAGCACCGAGCTGGCGAAGATGATCGGGATGACGCCGGCCTGGTTCACCTTCAGCGGGATGTAGGTGCTCTGACCGCCATAGGTGCGCCGGCCGACGACCCGCTTGGCGAACTGCACCGGGATGCGCCGTTGGCCCTGCTCGACGAACACGATGGCCACGAGGACCAGGACGAAGGCGGCGAGCACCAAGATGAGCGCCGTCCAACCACCGCTGGCCTTGACGATCGAGCCCTGCGACGGCAGCGTGCTGACGACTGAGGCGAAGATGAGCAGCGACATGCCGTTGCCGATGCCCCGTTGGGTGACGAGCTCGCCCATCCACATGAGCAGCGCCGTGCCCGCGGTGAGCGTCAGCACGATGAGCAGCACCTTGCCGATGTTGAAGTCGGGGATGAGGTCGCCCATCGCGTTGCTCTGACCGAAGCCCGAACCACCGTTGTGGAACAGATAGGTGAACCCCGTGGCCTGCATGACCGCGATGCCGATGGTGACGTAACGGGTCCACTGCGTGATCTTGCGCTGCCCGACCGCACCCTGCTCCTGCCACTGCTCGAGCTTGGGGATCACCACGGCGAGGATCTGCATGATGATCGACGACGTGATGTACGGCATGATCCCGAGCGCGAACACGGCGAACTGGGTGAGCGCGCCACCCGAGAACAGCTGCAGGAACGAGAGCAGACCGCCCTGGTCGGCCTGCTCCTTGATCGACTTCAGCACGGTCACGTCGATGCCCGGAACCGGCACGTGCGCGCCGAGTCGATAGATCAGGATCATCAGGAGCGTGAACAGGAGCTTGTTCCTGAGGTCGCGGACCTTGAAGACGTTGCGCAGGTTGGAGAACACGGTGACTCCCAAATCCCCCCGTTGGGATCAGCCGACCCCGGTCGGGGCAGGCCGAGCAAAACCGGTCAGCGGTTGGTGAGGTGGTTGCCCTTGGCAGGGGGACGACGATCGCCCCACGGCAGCGGCAGGATCTCGACGCTACCCCCCGCCGCGGTGATGGCTGCCTCGGCGGACTTGGAGAAGGCGTGCGCCTTCACCGTGACGGGCCGGGTGATCTCGCCGCGTCCCAGCACCTTGATGTGCGCGCCCTTGTGCGCCACACCCTTGGCGAGCAGCGACGCGGGATCGACCTGGTCGAGACCCGAGGCATCGATGGCGTCGAGGTTGATGGCCTGGTACTCGACGCGGAACGGGTTCTTGAAGCCCTTGAGCTTCGGTACCCGGATCTGCAGCGGGAGTTGGCCGCCTTCGAACCCCGCGGGGATCGTGTTGCGGGCCTTCTGGCCCTTGGTGCCGCGGCCGGCGGTCTTGCCGCCCTTGCCGCCGATGCCACGCGCCACGCGCTTGCGGCGCCGGTTGGAGCCCTCGGCGGGCTTCAGATCATGGACCTTCATGAGGATTCTCCGACACTCGATTGTGCAGGCGAGACTTCTTCGACGGTGATGAGGTGCGGGACCCGGGCGATCATGCCGCGGATCTCAGGGCGATCGGGGAGCACGTGGCTCTTGCCGATGCGGCCGAGGCCGAGTGCCCGCAGCGTGCCGCGGTGCTTGGGCTTGGTGCCGATGGCGGAGCGAACCTGGGTGACCTTGAGATCAGCCATCACGCCACCTCATCGGGGACGTGCGGACCGCGCTCGGATTCCTTGTAGGCCTCGAGGAGGCCCTTGGGGACGAACTCCTCGGCGTCGAGGCCACGCAGCGCGGCCACGTGGTCGGGACGGCGCAGCGAGGCGAGGCCGTTGATGGTGGCGCGGGCCACGTTGATGTGGTTCGACGACCCCATCGACTTGCACAGCACGTCGTGGATGCCGGCCTCTTCGAGGATGGCGCGGGCGGCACCGCCGGCGATGACGCCGGTACCGGGAGCCGCCGGCTTCATGAGGACCTTGCCCGCACCCATGCGACCGATGATGGGATGGGTGATCGTGCTCCCGGCGAGCGGGACCGAGAAGAGGTTCTTGCGGGCCTCTTCGGTGCCCTTCTGGATCGCCAGTGGCACCTCTTTGGCCTTCCCGTAGCCGAGGCCGACCCGACCGGCACCGTCGCCGATCACGACGAGTGCCGTGAAGGAGAAGCGACGGCCGCCCTTGACGACCTTGGCAACGCGGTTGATGTTGATGACGCGCGACTCGCGCAGCTGGGGCCCGTCGTCAGCGTTGGCGTTGAATCTGGGGGACATCAGAACTCCAGTCCGGCTTCGCGGGCGGCGGCGGCGACCGCGGCGACACGCCCGTGGTAGAGGAACCCGCCCCGGTCGAACACCACTCGTTCGACTCCGGCGGCCTTGGCGCGGTCCGCCACGAGCTGGCCGACCTTGGTGGCGGCCTCCGCGTTGCCCGTCGGACCACCCTTGAGATCGGCCTCGACGGTCGAGGCCGACACCAGTGTTCGGCCATCGATGTCGTCGATGATCTGCACGCTGATGTGCCTGTTGGAGCGGAACACGGCGAGGCGCGGACGTTCGGCGGTGCCGCGCACCTGCTTGCGCACCCGGTTGTGCCGACGGATGCGCGCTTGGCGCTTCTGCTTGGCGGGATCGCTCACTTCGCTGCCTTTCCGGCCTTGCGCAGGATGCGCTCGTCGGCGTACTTGACGCCCTTGCCCTTGTAGGGCTCCGGCTTGCGGAACGCCCGGATGTTCGCGGCGACCTGGCCGACGGCCTCCTTGTCGATGCCGAGGACACCGATCTGCGTCGGCGAGGCCAGCTCGAAGGTGACGCCATCGGGGGCGTCGACCGAGACCGGGTGGCTGAAGCCGAGTGCCAGCTCGAGCTTGCCCGGGCCCTTGGCCGTGGCGCGGTAGCCGACGCCGACGATCTCGAGGTCCTTGCGGAAGCCGTCGGTGACACCGAGGACCATGTTGTTGACCAACGATCGGACGAGGCCGTGCAGTGCACGGTTCTGCCGTTCGTCGTTGGGACGGTCGACGATGAGCTCGGCGCCGTCCTGACGGACGGTGATGGGGGCGGGGAGCTCGCGCTCGAGCGTGCCCTTGGGGCCCTTCACCGTGATGTGCTGGCCCGCGATGGCGATGTCGACACCGCTGGGAACCGTGATGGGAGCACGACCTACACGTGACACAGGAGCCTCCGTTACCAGACGAAGCAGAGGATCTCGCCGCCCATGCGACGCTTGCGCGCCTCACGGTCGGACATGAGCCCCTGGCTGGTGGACAGGACAGCAACCCCGAGGCCACCGAGGACCCGCGGGATCTTGTCGGCCTTCGTGTAGACACGGAGGCCGGGCTTCGAGACGCGCTTGACGCCCGAGATGACCCGCTCCCGCTCCGGCGAGTAGCGCATCTCCACGATGAGCGAGCTGCCGGGGCGGTCGGTGTTGTCCTCGACGTGGAAGCTCTCGATGTAACCCTCGCTCTTGAGGATCTGGGCGAGTGCCACCTTGAGGTTGGAAGATGGCATGCGGACCTCGTCGTGCATCGCAACGTTGGCGTTGCGGATGCGGGTCAGCATGTCGGCGATGGGATCGGTCATGGTCATGTGTTCTCTCCCCTCACCAGCTGGCCTTCTTGAGACCGGGAATCTCACCTGCGTGAGCCATGTCACGCAGGCAGACCCGGCACAAGTGGAACTTGCGGTACACCGAATGCGGACGGCCGCACTTCTGGCAGCGGGTGTAGGCCCGAACCTTGAACTTCGGCGTCTTGTTCGCCTTGTTGATGAGCGCCTTCTTGGCCATTTCTACTGCTGCCCTTCACGCTTGAACGGGAAGCCGAATGCGACCAGCAGGGCGCGTCCTTCGGCGTCGGTACGTGCGGTCGTCACGATGGTGATGTCCATGCCCCGGGTGCTGTCGACCTTGTCGTACTCGACCTCGGGGAAGATCAATTGCTCGGACACACCGAACGTGTAATTGCCGTGTCCGTCGAACGAGTTGGCCGGAAGCCCACGGAAGTCGCGGATGCGGGGGACGGCCAGGCTCACGAGCCGGTCGTAGAACTCCCACATGCGATCGTTGCGCAGCGTGACCTTGGCGCCGATGGCATTGCCCTCACGGAGCTTGAACGCCGCGATGGACTTCTTCGCCCGGGTCGTGGCCGGCTTCTGACCGGTGATCTTCTCGAGGTCGGCGATGGCGCCCTGGAGCAGCGAGGACTGCGCCAGCGCCGCGCCGACACCCATGTTGACGACGATCTTGGAGAGTCGAGGGACCTCCATGATGTTGTCGAGCTCGAGGGTGTCCTTGAGCTGCGTGCGGATCTCGGTGTCGTAGCGGACCTTGAAGCGGGGCCGCTCGGTGGTGGCCGTGCTCATGAGAGGTCCCCTTCGCACTTGCGGCAGATGCGGGTCTTGGTGCCATCGGCGTCGACGCGGTAGCCGATGCGGGTCGGCTTGCCGCACGACGAGCAGATGATCGCCACGTTGGAGACGGCCATGGGCATCTCCTTGTCGATGATCCCGCCCTGCTGTGTGGCACGGGTGGGCTTCTGGTGCTTCTTCGCGACGTTCATGCCGTCGACGATCACCTTGTTCTGGGCGGGGTAGGCGAACGTGACCGTGCCCTCGCGGCCGCGGTCCTTGCCGGCAAGCACCTTCACTCGATCGCCCTTGCGGATCTTCATCACAGCACCTCCGGTGCCAGCGACACGATGCGCATGAACTTCTTG
>CAZGEF010000124.1:0-6691 GCA_964525005.1 uncultured Rhabdothermincola sp. | reverse complement strand
GGCCTCGAGCGGGGCCGCTCGTACACCGACCTCGACCCCGACCGCGTTGCGATGCAGGACGCCACCGCACAGATGGCGTTGCTCCAGTTCATGACCGCGGGGCTCCCCCAGGTCGCCGTGCCGTCCACCGTGCACTGCGACCACCTCATCCAGGCTCGTGAAGACGGCAAGACCGACCTCGCCGCGGCCATCGACACCAACAAGGAGGTCTACGACTTCCTCGAGTCGGTATCGGCCAAGTACGGCGTGGGCTTCTGGAAGCCGGGATCGGGCATCATCCACCAGGTCGTGCTCGAGCAGTACGCCTTCCCCGGCGGCATGATCATCGGCACCGACAGCCACACGCCCAACGCGGGCGGCCTCGGCACCATCGCCATCGGCGTGGGCGGAGCCGATGCCGTCGATGTCATGACCGGCTACCCGTTCAACGTGCGGTGGCCCAAGCTCATCGGCGTGCACCTCACCGGCACGCTCGACGGCTGGTCGGCCCCCAAGGACGTCATCTTGAAGGTCGCCGAGATCCTCACCGTCAAGGGCGGCACCGGCGCCATCATCGAGTACTTCGGTCCCGGGGCGAACTCGATCAGCGCCACGGGCAAGGCCACCATCTGCAACATGGGCGCCGAGATCGGCGCCACCACGTCGGTCTTCGCCTACGACGAGGCCCAGGCCCGCTACCTGCGCTCGACAGGCCGCGCCGAGATCGCGGAGCTCGCCGACGCCGTGGCCGCCGACCTCAGGGAGGACCCCGAGGTCCTCGCCGATCCCAACGGCTTCTTCGACCAGGTCATCGAGATCGACCTCGACGACCTCGAGCCCCTCATCAACGGCCCGCACACCCCTGACCGCGCCCGTCCGGTCAGCCAGCTGGGCCACGAGGCCGCCCAGGAGGGTTGGCCCAACGAGATCAGCGCCGCGCTGATCGGCTCGTGCACGAACTCGTCCTACGAGGACATCACCCGCGCCGCGTCGATCGCCCGCGAGGCGGCGGCCCACGGCCTCACCGCCCAGACCGAGCTGCTCGTCACGCCCGGCTCCGAGCGGGTGCGCGCCACCATCGAGCGCGACGGCCTGCTCGCCGACCTCGAAGCCATCGGCGCAACGGTGTTGGCCAACGCGTGCGGGCCGTGCATCGGCCAGTGGGCCCGCCACGATGTCGAGGAAGGCGATGCCAACGTCATCGTCACCTCCTACAACCGCAACTTCCCCAAGCGCAACGACGGCCTGTCGTCCACGCTCGCCTTCGTCACCTCACCCGAAACCGTCATCGCCCTCGCGCTTGCCGGCCGGGTCGACTTCGATCCCCGCACCGAGACGCTCACCAACGCTGCCGGCGACGAGGTCCGCCTCGCCGTGCCGGTCGGCGAGGAGCTCCCCGCCGCCGGCTTCGAGTCCGGCGAGGCGGGCTTCATCTCGCCGCCGCCTCCGGGCAACGACGTCGAGGTCGTGGTCAAACCCACGAGCGAGCGGCTCCAGCTGCTCGCCCCGTTCGACGCCTGGGACGGCCAGGACTTCGTCGAGCTGCCCATCCTCGTGAAGGCCAAGGGCAAGTGCACCACCGACCACATCTCGGCGGCAGGCCCGTGGCTCAAGTTCCGCGGCCACCTCGAGAACATCTCGGGCAACCTCTTCCTGGGTGCGATCAACGCGTATACGGGCGAGGCCGGCATCGGCAAGGACCAGCTCGATGGCCAGCGCAAGTCGTACCCGGACATCGCCCGGCACTACCACGAGACCGCCACGCCGTGGATCGCCATCGGCGACGAGAACTACGGCGAGGGCTCGAGCCGTGAGCACGCCGCCATGGAGCCCCGCTTCCGCGGCGCCAAGGCGGTCATCTCGCGCAGCTTCGCCCGCATCGCCGAGACCAACCTGAAGAAGCAGGGGGTGCTGCCGGCTACGTTCGCCGATCCGTACACCTACGACCAGATCGACGAGGACGACCGCATCTCGATCACCGGGCTCGCCGACCTGGCTCCCGATGCTCCGGTGAAGGCCCAGATCGTCAAGCCCGACGGCACCACGATCGACTTCGAGCTCATCCACACGATGAACGACGAGCAGATCGGCTGGTTCCGCGCCGGTGGTGCGCTCAACATCATCCGCCAGCGCCAGGCCGGCTGACCGGCCCTCCTCCCTTGCAAATGGCGTTGATCTTGTGCGGTTACCGCACAAGATCAACGCCAGAAGCGCAACGAGGGCCGATTCGACCGCTGAACGTGCGGCGCTGAGCACGCGTAGCGGTTCAGTCGTCGGTGACGATGCCGCCGGGGTAGGTACGGGCCAATTCCTCGGGCGTCGGCTGGCGCGCCCGGCGTGCCTCCCACGGGAGCAGGTCGGCGATGGCGGCCATGATCCGCTCGGTGTCGGCGAGCTCGTCGCCGTCACCGCCGAGCACGACCGGCTCACCGATGCGCACCAGCACGGGCGGCGGGTTGAGCACGTTCCACACCCGCGGGACCTTGTCGCAACGCGGCCACACCGCTTCGGTGCCCCAGACCCCCACGGGGATGACCGGTGCGCCGCTCATGGCCGCGAGGCGAGCCGCGCCGGGGCGGCCGTGCAGCACCGGGTCGAAGAACTCGCGGCCGCGCGGGATGGTGCCCTGCGGCAGGATCGCCACCATCTCCCCTGCGGCGAGCGCCGCGTTGGCCTCGCGCAGCGGCTCGTCGGATCCGGTGCCGCGCTCGACGCGGATGCCGCCCATCGCCCGCACCACGTCACCCACCACAGCTGGTGCGAACAGCTCGGCCTTCGCGAGGAAGCGCATCGGCCGACCCCGCTCGGCCACGGCGAAGGCCATCGCCACCGGATCGAAGTAGCTCCGGTGGTTGGCGCACACGATGGCCGGCCCCTCGGCCGGGAGGTTCTCGATGCCCTCGACCCGCACGTCGGCCGACAAGAACAAGCCCGGCCGGGTGATGGGCATGAGCCACTGCTGGGGCTCGAGGCCGAACAGCTTGGGCACGCCGGGCGGCACGTCGAGCTCGATCTGGGGCCACCGCCGCGCCGCGGCGTACAGGCGCAGGCGGGCGTCCGCGTGCACGGACACGGGGTGCCCGACGGCGCTGAGCAGCGGGACGTCGTACCAGCTGTCGGAGTAGGCCCAGGACCCGGCGAGACCGATGCCCTCGGCGGCGGCCCACGAGCGCACGGCGCGGAGCTTGCCCTTCCCCCACACGAACTCGCCGTCGATGCGGCCCGTGTACTGGCCATGGCGCACCTCGTAGGTCGTGGCGACCACTGCGTCGAACCCGAGCTCCCTCGCCAGGGGCGTCACCATGTCACGAGGCGTGGTGGTCGCCAACACGACCTGGCGCCCGGCCGCTCGGTGCTCGTCGATGAGCATCCGGGCGAAGGGCTGCACCCGGGGGACCAGCGCCGCCGAGGCGATCTGCCCCGCCTTGCGGGCGACCTCGGCCTCCCATCCCGCCGCGAGCCGCGCCGCCCGGCGGGTCGCCTCCATGGCGAGTCGGGTCTCGCCCACCAGCTCGAACAACCCGAACACCAGCGCCTCGCCGGGTACGGTCGGCGCCGAGACGAGTCCCACCTCGCGCAGCGCCGCCGAGATGGCCGGACCCGTCGCACCTCGGACGAGGGTGCGATCGAGATCGAAGATCGCAGCGTGGCGTGACACTGACGGCGACGCTACCCGTGCGGTCCGGCGCTGTCGCCCGTCCTGCGCGATCCCGCCACGAACGGCCCCCGCTCCCCCGAGCTCGTCGGACTCGTCGAACTCGTCAGGTGGCCGACATCCCGGGCCCGCCGACCTCGGCGGAAAACGTCAAGAGCTGGCCGGGGGAGGCCAGCTCTTGGAAGGTTCCGTTCGTGTCGTGGGGGGGGGGTACGACACCCGAAACCGGCTCGAAGGTCCTCGTTGGGGGGAACGAGTTCGTGACCCTCGGCGATGTGCTTCTCATTGTGAACGCTCGCACATGATCTGTCCAGCACATTCCCCCCTGATGTGCCATCATTCACAGCGATGGACCTCCGTCAGCTCAACGCGCTGCTCGCCGTCGCAGCCACAGGATCGTTCTCCGCCGCGGCCCGCTCCCTCGACACGGTGCAGTCCAACGTGTCCACCCACATCGCCCGGCTCGAGCAGGAGCTCGGCGTCTCGCTCATCGACCGTGCGTCGGGACAGCTCACCGACGAGGGCGAGGTCGTGGCCACCAGGGCCCGCCGCCTCAACGGCGAGCTCGAGGCGATCGTCGACGACCTCGCGAGCAGGCACGACCACGTCACCGGGACGGCACGCGTCGGCGTGATCGGCACGACCGCGCGGTGGTTGGTCCCGCGCCTCCTGGTCGCCATGACCGAGCGCCATCCCGACGTCCGGGTGATCATCGTCGACGCGACCACGTCCTCGCTCACCCTCCAGCTGAGCAGCGGCGCGCTCGACTTCGCCGTGGTCAACCTCCCGGTCGACGACCCGGAGATCAGCACGCAACCCCTCTTCAGCGAGGACGCGCTGATCGTCGTGCCGCGCGGCCACGAGCTCGACGGCCTCGAGACCGCGTCGCTGTCGAGCCTCGACGGCGTTCCCCTCCTGATCGAACCGCGTGGCACCGCGTTCCGCGACCACATCGATGCCCAGTGCCGACGTGCCGACGTCGAGCTCGTCGCGCAGGCAGAGGTCGACGGCATGCGCCTCCTCGCCACCCTGGCCTTCGAAGGGTTCGGCGCCGCGCTGCTCCCGGCGAGCGCCGCACCCGCCTGGGTGAGCGGCGACTGGAGGGCTCTGCCGGTACCGGAGCTCGACTCTCGCGCCGTCGGTCTCGCAACGCGCCGGCGAAGCCAGCTCGCGGCCCCCGCGAGGGCCCTGCTCGCCGCCATCGTCGACGTCGTCGCGACCGACGGTCCATCGCAACCAGGCATCCACCCTGACACCTCGCTGCGCCCTGCGGTCACGCCGGCCGAGCACACCGCCTGACCGTCCGCCTGAACCGTCCAGCTCAAGACCGTCCGCCTGAACCATCCCACCCAAGATGATCCGGCCCGAACGTCGGACACCTGGCGACCGAGCGGGACAGCTCGGCGCCCGGCCGTCCCGCCGACCGATGAGCCCGCGCCCCACGCGTGGCGTCGACCCAGCCCGGTTACGATCGGCGACCTGATGGCGCCCTCACGTTCCTCCGTCCGCCCCGACCGGCGAGCCCCGCAGCGATGAGCTTCACCCCCACCCGTCCACCGCTGCCCATCCGCACCCAGGTGCCCGGCGTGGTCCGGCCCCGCTCCGACGAGCTCGGCGGGCGACCGGTCGTCATCTGCGAGATCGACGCGGCGACCGGTCACGGCGTGCTCGCCGAGCGCGACAGCGAAGGCCTCGAGGTCGCAGCTCAGCTCGCCCTCGAGGAGCGCCTACCGCTGGTGGTGATCGTCGCGTCGTCGGGCGCCGACGTCCGCGCCGGCATCCCCGCGCTCGATGCGTGGGGCCGCGCCGCGCGCGCCATCGTCTCGGCGTCGGGCATCGTCCCCCTCCTGTGCGCGGTCACCGGCCCCGCGGTGTCGGGCCCCGCGATGCTGCTCGGCCTCGCCGACTTCGTCGTCATGACCGAGGACGCCTACTCGTTCGTGTCGGGTCCGCACATGGTCAAGCAGTACACCGGGATCCCCGTCACCAAGGCGGGCCTCGGCGGCGCCGGTGTCCACGGGCGCACGACCGGACTGGCCAGCATCCTCGTGAAGGACCGGGAGGAGGCGATCCTCGCCGTCGAGGACCTCCTCGCCCTGCTGCCGTCGCACGCCGACGAGATCCCGCCTCATCTCCCCACCGCCGACCCGGTCGACCGCCCCACGCCCGAGGCGGGCGACCTCGTCCCGGCCTCGCCCACCGGCAGCTACGACGTGCGAGACGTCGTGCGCAGCGTGTGCGACGACGGCGAGCTCCTCGAGATCCGTCCCAGCTGGGCGGCAAACCTCGTCACCGGCTTCGCGACCGTGGGGGGTGCACCGATCGGCGTGGTGGCCAACCAACCCACCACCGTCGCCGGAACCCTCGACATCCCCGCGTCGCAGAAGGGGGCCCGGTTCATCGCGTTCTGCGACGCGTTCAACATCCCGCTGCTCACACTCGTGGACACGCCCGGCTTCTACCCGGGCAAGGACCTCGAGTGGCGCGGCATGATCCGCCACGGTGCCCAGATGGCGTTCGCCTACGCACGGGCGACGGTCCCCCGCATCTCGATCACGCTGCGGAAGTCCTACGGCGGCGCGTACATCGTCATGGACTCCAAGGAGATGGGCAGCGACCTCACCCTGGCGTGGCCCTCCGCCGAGATCGCCGTGATGGGAGCCAAGGGTGCGGTCGAGATCCTCCACCGACGCGAGACCGACCCCGAGGTCCGCCTCGAGCTGGAGCGCCAGTACGAGGAGCGCCTGCTCAACCCCTACATCGCAGCTGAGCGCGGGCTCATCGACGCGGTGATCGATCCCGCCGAGACCCGCCAGCACATCGCCGCTGCCCTCGCGGCGCTCGAGACCAAGCGCGAGCACATCGCCACCCGCTCGCACGACAACACACCGCTGTAGCGACGGCGCCGTCCCGCGACGCGGCAACGACCACGAAGAGGGCGACCGGTCACGGATGGCCGACCGGGGTACGGCGAGTAGAGTGGCCCCCGATTCCGACACCAACCCCCAGGGTGAGCGCAGGAGAGATCGTGGCAGAGAGCGTGACCGTCACCGACAA